>NZ_JAVRBN020000021.1:0-130323 GCF_034531305.2 Nostoc sp. ChiQUE02 | reverse complement strand
GGGCAATTCTTGAATTTCTTTGAGAAGAAATCTGACAGATTCAGTTTTGCTACGTTCTGTATAGATGAGCTTGAGAACGTTTTCAATTCCAAATCCCGCTATATATTCCCCTAGAATGGCTACCAGCCCAAGCAAGCCTAAACCTCCTAAGAGGCCTAAAGGCCCGCCCAGCGCTGAAAGCATAGCGACAACGGCAGCGACATTACCCCCTGATGCACCCGTTGCGATCACGAAAAGTATGCCAGGAAGGCCTAAACCAGAAATTTTTTTGACGAGTTCATCCATTGTACTTACCTACAATCCTTATAAAGTGAAAACATGACTAAGAGAGTCATTACTAATTTCTTTTGTGAAGAAATTAAAAATCTTACATCTTGTACCAGTTAGTTGGTGCAAGATGTAAGAAATCTGATTTAGCCCAACAAAAGACTACACAGTTCATCGATTTGTTGACTTTTGTTAGATATTAATCGATGGGCTATAGCTTGTAGCTGACGAGTATTTTGGAGTTTGGTATTATCTATTTCTTCTAGTTCACTATCTAACAATGTTTGAAAGCGATAATAAAAACTTTTAGCTTCTTTATCAGTAGGCTCAAACAACTGTTCTAATTCTCCAGCTACCACTTCACTACTACCGTCAAACATAATATTTAAAAGCGGTCTTCCCCATTGTAAGAGTCCCCAATTTTTGACTTCTTTATAAGGGTAAACACTCGTCAGCGAACCTGTACCTAAAGAAACTACTAAAATATCTTCTGTATTCAGGACTTTTTGTGCTTTTCGTTTACTACTAATTTGTGCTTCTAAAATAGCTAAATGGGCTGGATTATTAGCAAATACTCCACCATCGATTAAAGTATAGGCGATGCCGCTATCATGGGGGTTTACAATCCGATGAGGAGCAAAATAAGTCGGAGTAGCACTAGTTGCCAATGCTGCATCTAGGAGCGAAAAACCGCCACATAACTTCTGAAAATTCTTAGATTCTATTTGCTGTTTTTCTAGTTTGTTTGTAAAAAATATCGGAATTCGCTGCTCGATATCGTAACTCGTTACAAAAACTTCTTTGAGATTATTTTCTAGAGGAGCGTTACCAAAATATTTTCTGAAAATTTCTTCTTTGCTTTCGGAAGGATATTTTGGCTGGAGAAATATATCTTCTAACGGGCCAAGTAATCTTTCAAACAACGGCTCATAAAATATTTCTACCCCATACTCAAGAAATAGCTGTAGGAGATCCTCAGCAGTGTATTCAGCTACTGGCAAGTTATCAGATACATCGGAACTTAATCGGGGTTTAGTTAGTCCAAGTGCTAAAATTCCGCCACTGGAAGTGCCAGTAATTAAATCAAACAAACTGAATATAGGTTTTTGTGTCCGCCGTTCAATTTCTGCTAGGAGCAATGCAGGAATAATGCCCCGAATACCGCCTCCATCAATGGAAAGTATTTTATATTTGGGACGGGCTGTTGTATTCATGGTTTCTGGCGATTCCTCCTGAGTTAATATTTGTGCTTGTTGGATATTGACGGGATCTTCAGTTTGGTCTGTTTTGGTTTCCTCGTCATGTGGTTCGAGAGCGATCGCAGTTGGAATAATCTCGGATTCTTCGCTGTTTGTTTCTGTCTGTTGAATTTCCTTTGGTTGGTTTTCGTCGTTGCTTACTAACGATACCGTTGCTGCTAATAAATTTGTGGTTAGTGGTGAGATATTTTCTTCAGGAATAACTGGTGTCTCAGTTTGGATCTCTTCTTGAATATCTTCTTGATTAGATGATTCTGCTGCAAATGGAACTGGATTTGATGATTGTGTTGCAAATGGAATTTCTGCTAAAGTCCAAATAGGATTACCACGAAAATTTCCTTGATAGGACTTTCCAGTTTGGTTTTTGACAGTTGTACCTTGCCCTTCGTCTAATTTCCAGTAAGCCACTAATCCTGATTCGTCTCCGGCTATTAGCCCACAACGATGAGTCTGGATTTGTGCTTGAGTACAGGGATAATTCCAAACGCTAATGTTTGCTAATTGTCCTTTGAAATAGACTTGTTTGTGTAACGTTGCTCCCAGAGTTGTAGAACTTGTGGCTTTGTTTAAAGATGAACCTCTAAGAGAATCGTTGTATTCGCGATCGTCAAGGTATACACCTAGCTGACCACTATTAAAAACAATAGCAAAAAAGTGCCATTGTCCTATAGTTAGTTCTCCTTGCCCGAATGTTTTGATACTCTTGCTAACACTTTCATCAATGTAGACATCTAGGCTTCCTGTTTCACTGATGCCGAATTCAAAGTTATCGCTGTATCTCTCTGAAGAACGGGCAAAAAATACATTGCGCGTCCCGTAACTAGTGGCTTTATTTGTTAGTTCATGTGGATTTACCCATCCTGAAACCGTAAATGCTGAACTTCCTTGAGCGAAAACGCCGCCAATATCGTTTCTGCCAAAATCTATATAATCCTTTACCCCATCAAATGTCAAAACTGTTTGTGTATTTACTATGTTTATCACAAGGCTTTAATCTCCAAATATCAATAATTTCGTAATTTTAAATAAGGAATTTAATATTAATAAACTTCATAGTGAAATCTCACTAACACCTTTCAAAATAGAAGACAATAAAAATATACTAGCTAAATCCCCTAATTTTTATTAGTTAGTAATACTTCTGCGATCGCCTGCGAAATGGGGTAGTGTGGTGGATATATCTCCAGCCAAAAAAATTCCCCGACTGGGTTAACTTCGAGGAATACATGCCGACCATCGGGCGTGACAATAATATCAATTGCTCCATAGTTTAAGCCAAAATAAGCCATCAGTTTGAGCAGTTTTTTCTCAATATCTTCTGGCAAGTCGTAGGGTTGCCAATTTTTAACTAAGGCTCTCCCCTCTTTGCGCCAGTCGTAAGTAGATCCTGACAAGCTTTGGGAATCTACTGCGGCAGTAAATACGCGGTGTCCGACAATAGTTGTCCGCAACTCCAGCGCCTTGGGCACATTTTCTTGAAACGTCATCGGACAAAAACGCAGTCCTTCCATATTTTCCAGATCGTCATTTGTAACTGGAGTGGTAAACACAACGTTTTCTCGCCCCCGATCATCATAAATAGCAAAGGAAGAAAGCATCTTGGTAACTATACCTTGCTTACACTCTTGAGCAAATTGCTTGACTGCTTCTGGATTGTTTGAAGTCAGGGTACGTGGAGTTACAAGACCAACTTCTCGTGCAACTTGCAATTGTAGTTGCTTATTATTAGCCCGATCCACATTGGACATTTGATCGAAGTGGAATCCCTGAAGGCTGGCAATCATACCCCTGACTGTGGCGCGACATTCGTTAATTGACGCATCTCTGTATTGCTTGTCCATTGAGTCGGGAATTTTTTCTCCGTAGCGCATCCGCCGATACCAAATTGAGGAGACTTCACTCAAATCTAGCTTTTGTTCGCCATCAGTAATAATTACCCGTTCAGTATCGCCGCAGTAAATATCTAGCTTGACTTCAGTGGGATATCTGTCTGTGTCAAACCGAAATGCTTTTTCTCCTCTAGCTTCAATTTCTTTGATGACTAGAGGAATACTTTCGTTGTCTTTACTAAACGTGACTATTAATACGGTCATAGAAAGTATGAGGTGTGAAGTATGTAGATACCTTTTGGGTGGCTTGCCGCAGGCTAATATCAAATATTAAATTTTTGATTATTCATTCTTTGAAGTAGGGCGTCTGCGATCGCATTTGCAATAGGCAAGTCCAAATCTTTCTCCAGCATTCCCCACTCTCCTACGGGGTTGATTTCCAAAAAGACGTATTCGCCTGATGGTGTGACGATGAAATCTAACGCTCCAAACAACAGCCCAAATTTCCCCATAAAGGCTTTGAGACGGCTAACTACTTCATCAGGAAGCTGGTGATGTTGCCATGCGCCAACCTCAACACCAGGTTTACGCCAATCAACTTTGGCTGCTGCATACACATCTGCATTTAGCGCCCCCACAAATACATTACCATTCACATACACCACCCGTAATTCCTGTTGCTTTGGAATTTGCTCTTGAAAAACCATTGGGCAATAGCGCAGTGATTCGGCATCTTGTAAGTCTTCTTCCTTGACGATGCTGGTGTACAGAAAGAATGAGGAGTTAGCTTCCATACTGCGGGAAAGAGCAGTTAAGAGCTTGCTCACCATTTTGCCGTTGACTTGCTGAAAAAACTCTCGTGCTGCTTGGGCTTTGTTGGTGACAAGAGTTCGGGGAATAACAAAACCTACTTCAGACGCAATCCGCAGTTGACGCAGCTTGTTACTTGCATAATCTATCCGCTCTAAATTATCTACCCACGTAGCTCCCTTGAGGCTGTCCCAAAAACCATCTAAAGTTGCAAGTGATTCTCTAATGCAAGCTTCTCGGAACTTTGGCGCTAATTCTTGACTCAGTTGTGGTTCCCAAATACGGCGCATCCATACAGCTTGCACCTGCTCTGTGCTGATAGAGTGGTTGTTACATTCTATAGTGTGGTAGCTTTTAGACTTATCAAAATGTGCTGTTAATTGCACTTCTAGAGGAAACTTATCAGTATCTAGACGAAATGGTTGCACCCCTTTTTTTGATAAGGCTTCTGCCACTCTATCTATTGTGAAAAAATCACCACTGTGGGTGATTAATAAAACAACATCACGAGACAGGTGCATACATTTTTTTGATAATTTTAGGAGGTAGCTATTAAGAAATAGCGAAAAATTGCTTTCGATACCCAAAAATCTTTGAAGAATTTAGGGGACTAGAAAAAGCAATTACCTCCATGTTATGGAAAAGGTAATATGAAAGCGCCCGCCGTAGGCGATCGCTCTGCGCCATCGCGTTTCTATGAGTAGTTTTTAGTTATTTGAGAACTGCTACTCGCTTAAATATGATGAAGCCAATTACAAGGTATCTTTCCGATTAGAAACGTACTTTCAGATGTAGAAGACTAAATAAATTATTTATCTTCCAAATCTGAAGGAAACTTGTAAGTCCAAGGAACATCTGTTCCTTCACCTTCAGTAGCTTGCTCTTCCAAGAAACGCGCAAAAAATGGTAACGCTCCAACATCCACCGTTTTGACTGTGTTTGTAGGCATAGAGTTTTCCTTAAAAAAAATTGTTTTTTCAACTACAGATATATCAGTAATTAAATATATTTTCAAGATCAGTTAAGACAGTTAAGAATTAATGTACTTGAGAAAATTAAGAAAGTTAAGAAAGTTAAGAAAGTTAGGAAATTAAGTGTACGTCCAACCCTGCACTATGCTTATAGACTACCTGCATAAAACCTTACTACACAAAAATGTATCAAATTGATAGGGGGCTAATACGTGGATACTTCTTCCGGTCGATTCTGACTTGCGTGCTTACCGACACTGTATATAGCTCAGTAGCGACAATTGGCGATGCCTCTGAGTATCCGGGTTCGACTGCCTTGCAGGCTAAATATGCTCTACTGAAGGACAACCTTGTTTCTATCAACCTTAAGTGGAAGCTACCACATTTTCATGCATGGCGGTGAAATTTTTTTCATTGGGACTGCCTTCTTCAATCAATCAGTTGAAGTCTCTGGAATTTATTCCTATAACTGCTTCACACATTGAGATGTATTGTGTTTTCTTCTACGATCGCCTCATGGTCGATTACAATGATGTAGTGATTGACCATCTTTTAACCTTGAAACACAACAAATCCGTTTGCTGGAACTATGGGATTAATATATCCGTTAGTTGCAGATATATTAATCCCATAGTTGCCTATACTATCTCCTCCGTAAAGTGAAGCATCACTATTAAATATCTCGCGCCACTGACCATCTCCGATTCGGGAATTGTTTATAGTGTATCCTGAACGGAATGGGTGATTATTCAAACTGGCTACAATCAAAAATTCTCCACTTACATCCCAACGTTTGAAAGCAATAACTCGGTTGGCATTGTGGACATAGAGAATATCAATCAAGTGCGATCGCAGTCCTGAATAGTTGTGCCGCAACTGAATCAGGTCTTGGTAAAATCGGAACAATCTCTGACCATTAGTTTGGCGATCGCCTATCAAATCCTCTCGATTATCTATAAAATCGCTGTATCTGTAAGGTTTTTGTGCGCCAATTTCCTCACCCATCAAAAACATTGGCGTACCAGCCGACAAAATAGACACACCAACAGCAAAGCGGCAACGTGCTTCGGCATACCTTCGGGTTTCCCCAATCAAGGGCGCGGAGTTGACAGCCGCTACAATCGTGCGCCTAGACTCAACTCTATGGCCTCCTTCTTCAAAATAAGCATTACCTGCTTCATCATGAGATTCATGATAAACAACCTTGTTATGACCAGACCATCCCAATGCTCCAGCAAAGTAATCCATCGCTAGGGGTTCATTTGTACCGTATCCAGCAGTAGGAATTAATTTGGCATATTCCGTTCCTTGTCTAGCATCACCAATTAAATGGTGATAGAAGTTGGCATACCAAGCTGCATCAAAGCCCAACCCGCCAACATCAGGTGATTCAGTAACTGGCTCCCAATCAGAATGATCCTCTGCTATGAGAAGAGCATTCGATTGGATTAACTTCATTGTCCTTGTCCATTCTCTGAGGAATTTAGCACCAAAAATATTGGCATTACTTACAGGTCTACCATCAGCGTGCAATTGGTTGTAAGAATGCATCGAAGTTGTCTGATCAACCCGGAACCCATCTACATGAAATTCCTCCATTAAAGTTACTGCACTACTGATGAACATTTTCCGCACCATCTCTTCATAAAACCGAGGTGCAAAACCTGTAGACAAGTTATCAAGATAGCCGCCTTCTGGGAAACCTCTGCCGTCTGGGTAAAAATAATTGCTAGAGTTACCCTCATACCAGTAATAGATATTGTGTTCGGGAATATCCGAGTCGTATGCCCATTCAGCCCGTTCTCCACTAGGATTGAAGTGGTTGTACACCACATCTAAAATCACCGCAATTCCATAACGATGGCACTCCCTGACGAAATGCTTCAGTTGGTCCCTTCCACCAGCACTGTATTCTAGAGCAAAATAGTGAGATGTCTCATATCCCCAATTTACTTCGTCTCTAAATTCTGACATCGGTAAGAGTTCAACAGCATTAACCCCCAATTCTACTAAGTAGGGTAGTAAATTTATTGCATCCTCAAAGTTTCCTGGTCTATTTTGACCATATCCTAAAGCCCCTACGTGGAGTTCGTAAATTACTAGATCCTCAACCCGCTGGGGAACAGGGCGTTCCAGTGAAAACTCATTACTCCAGAACTCCTCCTCTGGAATAAATTCTAGTTCTGGCCAGACTGGTTCTTGAAAATGTCTAGTTACTGTATCCGGATTTATGACTACAGAACAGCTTTTAGTCCCATCCAAATCTTGATAATTTCCTGAAAAAGGTCTGTCCTGTGTATCGCTATATCTATTAGAAAAAGGTTTACCGTCAGGATTGATGTTACCTTTACCAATTTGACAGCGAGAATATAAATCAGTGCGATAAACTACCCTTCCCCCTTCATTGACAATTCTAAACATATAAGGAATATGGTCAAAGCGGGAGAAATCAGCAAGTTCTGATGATACTGTGACATCTGTTTGCCAAATACCCTCCTCTGTCCTGGACATGGGAAACGGCCCAAGGTTGGGATCCATACCAAAATCAGGATCTTCTCGAAAAACATCGTCGGCAATATAGCCACTGCTGCGGTTGCCAAACACAACTTCTACATTCCGAGCATTTGGTGCCCAGACAGCAAACCGCAGTGCAGGCTGAGATTGTTCCGGAAGATGATATAGTTGCGCGCCTAGTCTACGACTATAAACTAGATAATATCTTTCTTGCTGAGGCTGATTGTTGTTAGGCGATTGTAACGTAAAACTACGATAGCGATTGCTAGAATTGCGATCGTTAATCTCAGTCGGAATTCCCCACAAATTATTCCCTGCTGGACTATCTAGCATCACACCCCAGCGAAATAGCCAAGCAATTTGGGAATCATCCAGTTCAACCGTAGTTTGAAAGCCAGGACAGCTATCTTCACCAATGATTTGCTGCATTTGCTGCGATCGCCATTGTTGAGAATAGCGACCGTTTTCATCCCAACTGCCAATTAAGCGGGGGTTGTTAAAAATTGCTCTTCTAAAACCTGTGAAATAGGTAAACTGAACAGTAACTGTAGCCATAATGGCATCCTTGAGGTAATTAGGTTATGGTTTTCAGATTTGTCACCATCACTTTTTGCAAGTTACGCAACATGTATAGGCTGAGTTTTCTGACCTGTTAAATCTGTCTCTAAGGGCGGTGGATTATCTTGATCAACAAAGCCTTGGCTAATTTCCACAATTCTGTCGTCTGGGTCAGCAATCCAAACCGAACGCCATCCAGGGATATAGTCATCAAAATTAAGGGGTCCCAAGGTAATTTTTGCATCATTGCCCATCTCTGCCAGCTTAGTTGCAATATCATCGACTTGAAAAGCAAAATGACGCCATGTAGGGTATTGTGGACCATCCCTATTAGATGGTGAAACAGGAGATTCTCCTTGTGCCTGAAAAATCTCAAGATACATTTCACCTAATTTAATAAAAATTATTTGCTGGTCGCCAACTGGTACGACACGCGATCGCACAAAGCCGAAATATTTAGCATAAAACTTTTCTGTGGCGATCGGGTCTTTACAGTTGATTGCCATGTGAGAAAATCTGAGCAAACCCATTATCGCTTCCCCCATAGAATTTAGACTCATATATCAAAGACTTAACCAATATCAAACATGTAAATGATGCTCATCCTTGATCAGGTCAGAAACTCTCTCCGCAATCATCACAATACCTGTATGACAGTTTCCTGATGGTACTACAGGCATCACACTGGCATCCGCTACCCTAAGTCCCTCCACACCATAAACGTGCAACTGAGGATCTACGACTGCCATATTATCTAGTCCCATTTTGCAAGAACCAGCTTGATGATGATAAGAATCAGCCCTGTGCTTGACAAATGCTCGTAGCTGCTCATAAGTTTGCACATCCGATCCTGGCATCAGTTCTTGTTTGACCCAGCTAGAGAAAGCCTTTGTAGCAAATATGTTACGGGCTATTTCCACACTTTGAATTAACCGCTCAAGGTCAGCTTGAGTACTGAGATAATTGGGGTTAACAAGCGGTTTATCTAATGGGTTACTGCTTGCCAACCTAATCCAGCCGCGCGATGTGGGGCGGACAACACCAGGCAAGATACTAATAGCATTGGGATAGTTTTGACCAATAATGATGTCAAAAGGGACGTGAACAAAACCAAGTTGCAAATCTGGGCCAATCCAACCTGGTTCTGACTGACAAAATAACGCACTTTCTGACAAATTCAAGTTAGGTGGTGGTACTGGCTGTGTTGTTTCATAAATTACCCCAGTTAGGACATGATTGTGAAAGTTTTCGCCTACACCTGGCACATCCGCTACTACAGGAATGCCAAACTCTTGCAGGTGACTAGAATTGCCGATACCAGAGAGTAACAACAGCTTAGGAGACTCCAGCGCACCAGCGCAGATAATTACCTCGTAATTAGCATAGGCAGTTTTAATTTCACCATTCTGTGCGTACTCCACACCGTTACATCGCTTACCGGAGAACAGCAACCTCGTAGCTTGCGAGTCCGTACTGAGAGTAAGATTAAATCGCTTCAAAACCGGGTTGAGATAGGCATCTGCCATACTGTGACGCTTACCGTCCTTGATGTTTATGTGATGCCAGCCTACCCCTTCCATCTTCGGACCGTTAAAATCTGGTGTGTAGGGGTAGCCTAACTCCAAGCAAGCATTAATAAATACTTCAGATGTAGGATTCGGGTTGTGTAGTTTAGCATTGATGACATTAAGTGGCCCACTTTTACCAGCCCACGGACTAGAGTCATCTTCTTGGTTTTCTAACTTTTGAAAGTAGGGCAAAACATCCTGATAAGCCCAACCGGGACAACCATTGTAGGCCCAATTATCATAATCGGATGTATGCCCCCGGATATGCATCATAATGTATAAATTACTGCTACCACCTGGGATCTTGCCCCGTGGTTCATGGGTGATACGCCCCTCCAAACTTGGTTGTGGAACACTGGTATAGTCCCAGTCTATTTCTGAGCCAAGCAACGTAGGCCATATTGAGGGGTTATCGACAGTTGGGGGAATATTAGCCCCGCCAGCTTCTAAAACTAGCACATTAACTGCTGGATTTTCGCTGAGGCGATTGGCAAGAACCGATCCTGCTGAACCAGCCCCGACAACAATGAAATCAAATTCACTCATATAGCCCCTTCTCAAATTGATAGGGTTTTAGTTCAACCTTTGATTAACAAAAGGGTCAAACGGTCTGGTATCATGAAAATTAGCCATGTAAGCAATTTTGCCGTTCTCAAGACGGAAATAGTTGGCGACGTTTGCCTCAATTGGTACACCAGTAGCGTTGGCAGCTGAAATGTGAGAGACGACGGAAGCCTCATTGCCATCAATGACAACGTGCTGTGGATTGTTTTGGAATTTAGAATAGCCCCTCTCGATACCACCGATCGCACCGCGCATAATTTCTATTCCCTCAATATGGCCTGCTAACTGTTCGTCTACAACAACATTGTCATCAAACAGGGTTAACCAGGTATCCCAATCGCCTGCATTAGCGGACTCGTAGTATTTGTCGATGACTTCTCTCGTGTTCATAGTTGGTAAAGTGCAAATTATCAAAGACTGGGGAACCCCTCCAATGGGGTAAGGGAGTCAACAATATAGGTTTCAATCACAGGCTTTTGGGTAAGTTGCGATCGCTTCACAACCCATCTTTGTGCAGCATCAAAAGCCAAACGTTGACTTTTCGATGCTGGTGCTTGCCAGCGGCTAGCTTCCCAGCGCACAATTAGTTGAATGTCTGCTCGTTCTGACGTAGTTTTAATATCTAATGCTTGCATCCTATGCACTTCATCAAAGAAAGTGTGAATTACCCGGTCATACCATGTTTTAAACTCATCTTGACCATGCAGTGTAGTTTCTGGCAACTGCATCTCTAGGGTTTCGGTTGCCAGCATAGGTAGAAATTCTTCACTAGGAGCATGGACATCCAGTTTTAAGTACCAATCATCAACTAATCGTTTTACTTCAGACTCAGTAAGTGGAGTTAAAGTTTTCATCTGTGAATGATGTTGCGATCGCAACAGTAGTGCAAAATTAATTTAGCTCCAAAACTCATCGAATTGCGCGGTGCCATCGCCAAAGATAGCACCTCTGCCTTCAACCACTTTGCCGTCGCGCCAACGCAGGACATGAACAACATCGATGTCCAGGCGTTTGTTTTCGTTTCCGGCTCGATGCCCAGTATTATGCCTGATGTCTGCGGAATACTCTCCAGTAATCAAAACTCTCTCCCAGGACATTTGGAAACTGTTGTCGGTAAGGTATGCCACCTTGTCCATAAAAGCAAGGAACTCATCCAAGCCTCTTTTCCAGCCAGATATTTGATTGTTGCCTGGCACTAACCATGCCATATCCCCAGCCCAATACTCTTGAATTCTCTGTCTGTCACCACTGCCCAACACATTGTATGCTTGTCTTACACGTTCTTCAGTCAGACGAAGCGATCGCTGCCTTTCAGAGGTGGCTATACCAGATCTCATCATCTCCTCAGTCATTAATACTCCACCTTGAACGCCCCAAGCTCCTGACTGCACCTCATCAACTAGGGCATAAGTGTAGGGACGGACAATTTCACCTAGTACTGAGGCTAAACCGTCGCTTAAATGTTGAACTATTTCTCCTTTTTGCTCTAGGCTAGCGAAGCCTTCTAAGACGGTGACGCGGATAATAGGCATTTGAATTTCTCCTTTCTAGTGTTTAAGTTGGACGCATACATCAATTTCATCCAGAACAGTTACAACTTGCTCACTCTTTCTGTCAAAAGACACAAGCAGAGTTAACTGGCTAAACGATCCGGTATAGGTTTGAGAGCGTATGTTGCCCAGAAGAATTGATCAACTGTATGTTGATCGCTTATATAAACTTGAACATCTGCGATTTTGCCGTCCCGGATATGGTAATGGGTGCAGTTTAAAGCATCTAGAATCGCTCCGTTCCTTTCTCCATGACCCCGGTGCACTTCCACCACTGTGTCCTCGCCCCAAGCGTCAATATTTATCAGATCCACTTGGATACCCCCTCTGTTGAGTTCTGCAAAAAAGGCTATTACTTCATCTGCACCATTCTTCACACCTGAAAGGGGATTGTGTCCAGGCAAACGCCAGACAAGATCAGGAGCAAATATCTCGTTGCGGATAGTGTTCATATCGCCGCGATTAAAGCATTCATACATTCTTTCTACAATTTGTACATTTGGATGGATTGTTCTCTGTGTTGCAACCTGTGTCATCTTTGTACTCCTTATGTAGTAGTTTTATTGATTGCACCGATTCTTGTTTACAAGACAAACTAGATAAACAAATTTTGGGGTTTTTGAATTGAAATACTGGCTAATCACTTATAGTGCAAATTTCTCTGCATCCCTGGGTCAGCCCTGATAATCAGTCTTCAACCCGACATGATAGATATTATTGACCGCACTTGATTCCTATCATTTCTGGGTGAACGTCCGCCTCTAAAACTACATCAATGAGAAATGGCCCTTTGTGGACTAATGCTTTTTGGATAGCAGGGGCAATCTCTTGAGGTTTTTCCACCCTGATGCTTGGAACACCCATAGAATTAGCCATCTCGTCAAAGCGGATCTCTGGTTTAGATAAATCAAAACTCAAAGGATATTCGTGCTGTGGTATATCCCGCTCTTGCCAGTAAGCTTGGATATTCACTTGTAACAACCTATAAGAGCGGTTATTACAGATGACAAATTTGGCATCTATATTGTGACGAGCAGCTGACCAAAGTGCCTGAATTGTGTACATAGCAGCGCCATCACCAGTAAACCCAATTACCGTTTTGTCAGGATTGGCCAGTTTGGCTCCAATCGTTCCCGGAATTCCCACACCTAAAGAACCACCACGAGAAAGAAAATAATGCCCTGGTTTGGTGGGGATTAAATAACGCGTCAGATCAGGAGAACAGGTGAGAGCTTCATCGAAGATAATTACATCCTCTGGTAATTGATTTGCCAGCTCTGCCGCGAAGCGAGAAAAGTGCAACGGGACAGCATCCCAATTTTCTCGATCAGCTTGCAACTCACGCTTATGGTTCTCTTCTTTAGCTTGGGCAATATCAGCAGTTCGTGTCTTAGCAGTTTCTTTCTGCTCTGATGTCATAACTGCTGACAAAACTTTCGCCAGATGAGCAAGAGTCAATTTTGGATCGCTAACTAGTCCCAAATCAACTGAGTGATTTTTAGCAATCTCATAAGCATTCAAATCAATATGGATGACCTTGGCTCCCGGTGCAAAGATATTACCCAGTTCCGGGAAAACCTCTGGCAAAAGGTAAGTACCACAAACTAAGTTGACATCGCCTCTAGAGGTGATGGGTCGGCTTTGATAGCCAAACATATGCCCTGTCATACCTTGATAAAGAGGATGAGCGTGGCTCATGTTCAATTCGCCAGCATCAACTTCCCAGACTTCTGCGCCCAAAAGTTCAGCAACACGGGTCAATTCATCTTGTGCGCTAGAATAAGCCACTCCATCACCCACAAAAATCATTGGCTTGTGAGCAGATGCCAACATAGTTGCTGCTGTTTTGAGCAACTCCTCATCTGGCAAAACTTTGGTGGATGGTATAGAAGTTGGTCTGACTTCCTCAACTGCGGGAGCATCCAAAATATCTACTGGTAGACAAACATACACAGGCCCCATTGGTGGAGTGGCAGCAATCTTAATAGCCCGTCGCAAAACCCGCAGCAATGAAGATGGCTCCATCACCATTGTTGACCACTTGGTAACTGGCTTGGCAAAAGCTACTAAGTCTCCTGCCATTTGAGCATCCATTGCCTGATATTTGATGCCCGCATCACCACCAATCACTACAAGCGGTGAGTGACCTCGGTATGCTTGGTAAAGTGCGCCGATCGCATTTCCTAAACCTGGTGTACTATGAATTTGCACCAAAGCAGGCTTTTTAGTTGCCCTAGCATAACCATCTGCTGCCATCACCGCAACGGATTCTTGCAATGTCAAAATGTACTTCAGGTCTGGATATTCCCGAATAGCATCCAAAAATCCTTCTTCCGATGTGCCGGGATTACCGAACATATAATGGATGCCATCTGCCAAAAATTGTTCGAGAATTGCAAAGCGGCCTGTTTTGTTTGTCATGGATTCTACCTTCTGCAACCATCAATTGCATACAGCGTTTATCGTGCAGTACCATCCAGATATTTAAAATCCGACTTTACCAGCCATAGCGCTTGAGTCCCTTTTCTAGGACTTCCACCAACTTCTGACCAGTTAGATAAGAGTCTGGCGTAGAGCGCCCCGTAATAAACGGATAGTCAACAATCACTGATGTTGGCCTGCCGACATTGCCGTGATACTGTCCGTCTGGCCCTGTAGCATCACGGAGTATGTATTCTAGAGGATAGAATGGCGGGCCAAAGTTAATATTGTTCAGACATGGGTCGATGTTAGTACCGTTAAATCCCGTACCATCTTTGTAGTCATATTCCAGGCAATGGCCTGTGACGTGTTTACCCCAAATAATGCTCTTGCGATCGCCAATGTCACGGGCAAATGCCAGACATGCAACGCCATAACACTCTGCGGCCACTGGCTTACCCATTTGGTAAAAGCTCAGGATGAGATCGTGTACTCTCTGGTTGTTAGCTAAATCAACCATTGGACCACTACCACCGACTATGAGAATGGCATCGTATGTTTGCAAATCTCTCTGTTGGACTTCATCTAGCCTTCTGTAGTATTCTTCCATTTCCCGTAAAAATTTTGGTGAACTCCAGTAAGGTCTTTCTGGAAGCCACTCTCTAAGATTTTTTGGGTTGTTTAACCGTGGATTGTTGGTGTCATCTAGTTGTCTGACCTTATCAGCCATATCTTGGGTGGTGACTGGTCTGCCTAATGGTGGGTCAACAAAAGTAGGGTCCATGCTTACCCCTAGTGCTACAGGTCTTTTACCATTTGGGGTGGCGAAGTCAACTTGATACCCAGTTGCATCAAAGGTTTCTAGGGGACCCACTAGTTCTTCTCCCCAGTAACCCCACTCTGATAGCACAATCAGAATCTTGGTCATCGGATCATCTCCTTTGTGTTTCTAAGCAACGTTGTTCTTGAGATGCGATTTGGTGAGCGATCGCATCAATAAAGGCATACACATCATGTCCGGCTCGTCCTGTTACTAAGTCTCTATCAACCACAATATTTCCCGGATCATTTGGTTGAGAATTTACAGGTGGCGGTACGTAAACAGCACCAGCATTCGCAATATCCGCCAGCACCACTTCATGGCAGATTACCCTTCGTCCTCGGAGTAGTTCTGGCATTGGAGTCAGTAACCACAATCCATGACACAGTAAACCTTTGATAATCTTGTGATTTGCCATTGCTTGAGCAAAAAACTGAACTGCTGGTGCAGTACGAGTTTGCTCTGGACTAATCTGCTGTCCTGGCGGTGGTTGAAAGTAGCGCAGACGTACACTGGTGTAGTTAGCTGCCATAATTACGGCCGCATATTCATTCACATCTACGCTTTGAAAGTCGATATTGACATCTAGATATTGCAGAGATTTACCAATTTCATCCACATCACTAACAAATTGTACAGTTTCATTTCCCCAAAGCCGAGACATGAAATGCACAGTCGCCCCAAGTTCCTGAAAGTGTTGCCGATAAGCTGCAATTTCCTCAGGAATGAACTCTGTTTCTACAAGGATGGCGACTTTCTTTCCTTCTAGCATTTGGGTCACCATAACTTATCTCCTAAGTCTTGGGTGTAAATTCCACAATGATTTCTGCTTCTGAACCAAGTTCAAATTCTTTCTCTCCCAGTTCAATTTGAAAATTATCAGGGTCGATTGTGGTGCGATCGCTACCATTAATGCTGACTCTGTTAACTTCCAAAGTATTAGGTCTAAAAAAATCTGGTAAAACATTGAGAGAGCGCTGGCGACAATGTTTGTCAGGTTTGAAATACAAACAAAAGGGTTCTTTTGTCACATAACTACTGATATAGATATGAGCCAAATAATTTAACTCAAAGGCATGGTATCCAGAAATTGCATGTCCGCCTTTTTGTGCATATTGCCCTACAGTAATTGCATCTCCACTCTCACTGACTCGGAAGAAAATACCTTTATTGTCTTGGTCGAGAAAGAATAGATTCCAAAATGCGGCAGTTTCTCGTGCTAACCGCAAATACTCTTGTTTTTGGTCATTATCTTCATGACTGCAACCATGAAGAATTAAGTAGGCTAATAGGGCTTGTTCTTGTTGCCAGAAGTCTTTAGTGTTGAACCAAGGAAACTCTAGTGGCGTTCCATTTTGAGGGTTACGTTCTAAAGTATCAAAGATTCCACCCCTAAATAGATCTACGCCAATCTCTGCCATCTTCATGCCTAAATTGTCTGCTAGCTTCATCAATTTATCAGCTAAACGTTGTGATTCTTGGGCTTCTTGCGCGTTATCAGCAGCAGATTGGGCGGCTAAGGAGTAATAATAGTTAGCAACACGAGTCAGGTTCCAGGCTATCTTCAAATTGTGTCCGATAACGGCACGATCTTGTTGCCACCGCCAATTATGGTCTGGTTTCCAATCTCGCAAAAATCGCTCATTTACAAATGGAACGTTGGGATCGGGATCGGGAAATCTATCAGCAATGATTGTGGAGGCTGTTTTGAGAATCTTTTTGCAGGTTTCTAAAAATTTCCCGATTTCTTCATGACCATGATCGGTTAATGGCAAAGGTTCTAATGCCAAAATTACGTTAATTAAATAAGCCGGTATATGATCCCCAATCGAGTTCCAATTTTTTTTGGCTTGGTTATCACCAAGAGCAGGACTATCCCAATTTAACGTCACAGAATCAAGGTGTGAGAAATAATCACCGTAAGCATGTTTACCGTACTCTGATTCTGGATCGATGAAGAAATCATTAAAGACACGAACAGTCCGCTTGATATCATCAAGTACTTCCCAATCTAAAGTGATTCGATAGTACTGAGCTAATCCAGCTAAGGCGTAAATTTGTTCGTAAAGCGGGATTGTATCTCTATCATCCTCATTGAGAGAACGTATATACAACTGATAACTGTACTTTGTCTTGCGCTTGCCAAAAGCCCAAAAACAATGTTTGCCATCAGATGTCAAACTGCGAAAAGTTTCACGTTGGTATTGAACTCCAGCACGAGCCGCTGAAAGATAGCGTTCACCTCCAGTTAGCAAGTAAGCAGAGGAAAGACCATAGATCAGCCTGGAAAGAGTAGCACATTCTTGAATCTCATCATCTGTTGGTAAACCGATGATGTTTAGGTTAGTTCGGTAAAGAGCAAAATCATCGATTTCATAGGTTTGTTTATTTGGAAATAAAAAGCCTAACCAACTATCTGCTAGGCGGGCAATTTGGGTCAGCCACCAGTGAGTTTGCTCAAAAACTAATTCGTCTTGACCTCTATATGAATTTAGTAAGTTAACAATGCGGGCATCATATTGGCAGCTACCATTATTTTCTTGATACACCCCTTGCAGAACTACTAAGCTATCCGACTGGATGTATTTTCTCACTAAATCTGCTGGTGAGGACTGATGAAAATCTTCAGGATTCGGGACGCGATCGCGGTTTATACCATCTAAATTTTGTAGAAATTGAAATCGTGTTTCCCTACCAACTGCAACCTCGAACTCATCTCCACTACGGCATTTAATACTAAATTTTCCTTGCTCCTGTGCAATATCCGTAACTTTGCCCATCAGGGTTGTGTTCACAGTGAATTTTCTCATGTTTATTATCCTTTCGGTGTTATTTCAACCAAATACTTTTTATTGCTGTTTGGAGATATCATGGCTAACTATTTGTAACGATATATCCAAAGCAAAATCTTGTTTTCAAGAGTTATGACAAAACTAAAAATAGGCATTTTAAACAAGTCTCGTCAATGATTAATGAGAGACGGCTTTGTGAAACGCTAGAAAGAAAGCTTCAGATTTACTTGACGATTCGGAGTTGAATCTATATTTTTTTCACAAATTGAATATAAATTCTGAAACATAGCAATCCTAAATCATTTGTGAAAGCTTCTCTTTTTTTATTTTCTACGAGACCTATGCGTTTACGGAAGCCGACACACCACAAGGCGTTTCCTTAATTCTCAAAACTCTCAGATAGAATAGCTATAGTTATTTTTGTAGTGAAAATGAAAAACTTTTCAAAAAACTTTGAGCGTATTGAAATTTACCTTAATTTTCTCCGACTATAATTGAGTCAATCGACACTAATTCTCTATCTATGGTTAGAGAATTATGAATCGTTAGATGTAGATAACCTTCTTTAAAAAAACTATAAAAACTATAGCGGTTCTCACTTGAGTGGAATACAGTGTGGGAGGATGGAGTATATCAAGAACCATCTGCATCGATATCCCTCTCCTAAGAAACCGTATTTGCTTCGGGCTGAGGAATGAGTTCAAAACCTAAAGCTAAAGCCTTTTTTTGTAGGTTATTGATAGTTGCTGATTATTACATTGAGAGGACAGCGACCAGATTATTACGATCTCTGAAAGGTTCTGGTGGCTCTACTCCTCTACACCGCATTCAGGTTTCAAAAACAGTCATTCAATATTCGTTGGATCAAAAGCTAGCACAGGTAAAGAATACAGGACACGGGTTTTTGTTATCAGTCGTTGAAGATAGCTGATTTTAGGAGTAATTAAATACTCTAGCGTTTTACTCAACTACATCTTCTGTGCTGAGTTCCAGAAAGTAGAAGGAGTGACATGAAATTATTGGTAACTCTAAACTCTAACTTTTGACTAAACCTGATATAACTTTGGTTAGAGATTAAACCTTTTGGAATTGGTAATATTGATGATTATACTCCGTAGTTAAGGACAAATGAATAAAGCATCTAGTATTTATTTTTCATCCTAAAGTAGTATTTATACACGCTTGCAAAACTTATATTCATTATTGAATATAAGTTTTTTAATCTAGGATGGACTTTCCCTCGCTACATTTACAAACTTCAGTAATTTTTTAAGGGATAATTTATTACAGTAAATAACTTTAAAAGCAAAATTTTTAATTATTAAGTTACTTATCCCTCTTCTGTCACTCTCCGAGAGGGCGATCGCTAGAAGCCTGATGAGGCAATCAATGCAAGCTATACTATTAGAAAAAATGGGTCTTGTATTTGTTATTAGAAAAGAATTGTGCGTAGGCGTAGCCCGTCGTAGACATCGCTTGCTATACAAAAGCTCTAGAATCCAGAAATGGCAAAAGTTTTCGGAGAGTGACAGAACAGGGATAATATTTTAGAGATAGCTTAGAACCCAGGGCGGCCGCATCTAAATTACTCTTGATCGCAACGAAAGTTAAAAACCAACGAAAAAATCGGGATTTCGCGTTTAATTATTTTTTAAGACCCAAAGCGATGCCTGCGGTGGGCTTTGCCTACGCCTAAATTTTTCGCAATAAACAAACATACAAGTTCTGGTAAATAAGTTGGTATCGAAGCCAAAATTCCCTCTCATTGCCTGTTGGTAAACCTTTCTGGAGGTGTCCGATGGATTTTACCACCTTAATTTCAGCACTAGCAGGAGCTGCTACCGCATTAATAACAGTTTTACGATTTATGCGGGACACAGGAAGTACAGGAGAACTCTCAAGGACAAACGGAAAGGAAATACCTCTGCTACCTATGAGGAAATTCCAAACTGCATTCCTAGCTAGTGTAATAATAGTTGGTTTGTTGATGGGGTTGGTACGACCTTTAGGAATATTGCAGCCATCGGAGTTGACAGCATTTGATCGTTTGATGCGATCGCGTCCTACCGAACAACCAGATCCTCGCCTACTGGTAGTCACAATTAACGATGACGATCTGGAATATCAAGATCAGAACAAAATGGAAAGGGGAATTGCGTCGTTATCCGACAAAACACTTCAAACACTTTTACAGAAATTAAATCAGCATCAACCGCGAGTCGTTGCTTTAGATACTTTTCATGAATTAAGTATCAATTCCGAATTTTCATATTTACAAGAACAACTCAAGAAAAACGATAACTTAATTCTTACGTGCAGCATTGGAGGTATAAAAGCTCCTCCGGCAATTACACCAAAACAATATGAACGCCTTGGGTTTAGTAACATCCCCGAAGATGCGGATGGGGCGATCCGTCGCCAATTCTTTGGGATGCCACCTAGCTCGCAGTGTAATACAGATCAATCATTCAGCCTACGGGTTGCACTTAGTTATCTGGAAGCGGAAAATATCTCACCGATCCAACAAACTTCAGATGAAAGTTTACAAATTGGCAAGGTGATTTTCCCAAAGTTAATTTCAGATACTGGTGGGTATCAGTTACCGAGGTCAGAAGAACGAGGCAGCCAAATTCTCCTCAATTACCGAACACTGGAACCTGATAACTCAATTGCCCAGCAAATAAGCCTGACAGATATCCTTGATGGTTCGCAAGACGCTAAACTACCAAGTCTCGTTAATAATCGCATTATTTTAATCGGTACTACTGCCCCTAGTTTTAGGGATTTTCATATGACTCCCTATGGTACAGAAATGCCGGGAGTGTTAATTCAGGCACACATGGTAAGTCAAATTATTAGTGCTGTGTTAGATCAGCGCCCCTTGTTGTGGTGGTGGCCACAGGCGCTAGAAATTATCTGGGTTTGGCTTTGGGCAGTCCTCGTAGGGATATTGATTGAGTATTGGCGATCGCCACTTAGTAGGGCGTTAATTGTGGTTATAGCGATCGGCATTTTATATGGACTGTGTTTTTTAGCTTTTACAAAGGGTGGGTGGTTTCCACTTATACCCACGGCACTTGGTTTGATGCTAACTGGAGTGTGTGTAGTAATTGCCTTACCGTATGTGCAAATTACTACTACTACTCCTACTAATCCTACCACTCCTTTTACTCCTACCAATAGTTGATAGTTTTTAGAAGAAATTATGAGTATCAAGAAGTTAATTTTTTCCAAACATTCTCTTGTTATCTCTCTATCTTGGGTCATGGCTGGCTTGACTAGCTACCCCATTTCGGTACTCGCAGAATCTACTAGCTCAACCATAAATTCCCCCTTTTTGATCACACAATCATCTCAGAAACCAAAACTTGATTTTTCTTCTACAGGTAGACCAAATCGACAAACAGATGCTGCTAGCCGTGGCAATTGTGACGGAATAGAAAAAAAAGAACTAACTGCTTTGGTGCCTAAAGATGGAGGATTAACCATCTCTGAGTATCCTATATTTTGGGTTTATGTTCCCAATGACCTAAAAGATATTAGATATGCTGAGTTAGTCTTGCAGGATGAAGCTGAACAGAAAACCATAGAAAGAACCCGATACACACTGCAATCAACACCGGGGTTTGTTAGTGTTACTGTGCCATCAAAACCCAAAAATCCACTCGAACAAGGTAAAATTTATAATTGGTATTTTCGCCTTGTTTGTAATAGTGGAAATAGTTTTGATGTCGGTGGAACAGTGGAACGAGTAAGTTTGAGTTCTGCTGCTACTAATGATTACCAAAGTTTGTTAAATAATAAGCTTTGGTATGATGCGTTGAATAATTTAGGTGAACGTCGTCGTCGCAATCCCCAAGATCCAACTTTGAATAAGCAATGGGCTGATTTATTAGAAGCTAATGGTGTTGGTTTAGAAAGGCTTACTCAAGAGTCTGGTTTTGGTACTGTAGTTCCGCAAAGTTAAAGCCAATTTCCTACTAAAACAAAGGGGGCCCAATAATAAGGGCGCTCCCATTTTTTATTGGGATTCTTTAACAGCGCTAACTGAGCTTGCTGGAGAGCTTCAGCTTTATTGATATTTTTTCTGCCATTGGCATGAACTAATTCCCGATAAAATTCACCCATGAATTCAGATGTAGACTCATCATTTACTGACCACAAGCTGGCTAATGTACTCCTTGCTCCGGCTCGCACAGCAACACCAGCTAGCCCTAAAGTGGCGCGACTGTCTCCTGTGGCTGTTTTACAGGCACTGAGAACTAGTAGTTCAATAGAAATGGGTTGATTCGTCTGACCTGCTCGCAGTAAGCTATCCAAATCTTTGATTTTAATCAAGTGATCCCAGGTAGCAATAAAAGTCTTTTCGGGATCAGAGTTAAACTCTCCGTGAGTTGCTAAGTGAACAATAGTGTATTTGGCATTTGCTAGATGCTCTTGCAGTGTAGCTTTGAGAAAATCCCGATCCAGTAACTTTTCATTGTTTGGCACTTCCTTTTGAATTTTTTTTAATTCATCAGGTACAAAATTAAGATTAGAGAATAATTGATTTTCGTCAGGAAAACTACGCGGTTTACTCATGCCAGCAAGCATGGCACTTAGGCGGACATCTGCTAAAGGGCGAGGACTGATCAGTTGAAGACCAGGGGTAATAACTAAAGCATATTTTTGTACTAAATATTCCTGACTGGCGCGATCGTAGAGAACTGCCATCGGAATATTTCGTAATAGACCATCCAAGACAAATACTAAGGTTTTGACTTTACTATCAACTAGCTTGTTTTGTGCTGGTTTAATTAACCATTCGTATGTTTGCTGAGATAATTCCTGAATTTCATCAGCAAAGCGTGTTTTATCGTCGAGACGCTCTATTAATTGTGTTAGGTTGTCTTGTAATTGTGCTTGGGTAACTGTTGTAGTGTAGTGTTCTAAGTTTTCTTGCCCCGGCAATTTGAGAATTAACTCTAAGCGATCCGGCAAGGTAATTGTATATAAAACTGCTGCTGCTGGAGTAGCTCGATCTACCACTCGATCAATCTGTTGTGGTTTAGCTTCAATGCAAGCATCTCGAAAGTAATCATCCAGTTCTGCCAGCTGAAGTGCTTCAATTGCATCACGAGCTTGTTTGAGGTTTTTTTGGTTAGAGTTATTAGCTTGCAACAGTAAATCGACAAATTCCCGATAAACTGGTCCTACACTGTCTCGAAACGTGTATTGTACCTCTGGATTAATTACAGTCAGGTCTTTACGCAGTGACTTGAGAGTTTCAACGGCAGCTGTATACGCTGCGATCGCTCCTTGTTGGTTCTCCTGAATTCGCCGCAGTCGTCCTAATTGCCATTGCCAACGATAGGCAATGTGTGGTGCATCAAAAGCCGAAACGAGCTGTAATGCTTGTTCAGTTAACCTTTGAGCCTTTGGTATTTTCCCAATTTCTTGGTTAACTCCGCCTAAATAACCCAAAGCATAGGCTTCTGCTGACTTGTCTTGTAAAGCTTGAGCCTGGTTGCGAGCAATGGTGACAATTTTTGCAACATCTTCCCATGCAGGAATCAGTGCAGGTTGCAAGGTATTACCCCCAGTGTTAGTTGTTTTTTCTTGGGTTGCACCACATTGCTGAAGTAGAGGAGATGAAAGTTGAGATGCTTCTGGATTTACTGCTGATTTCAGACAGATGAGATTTTGTGCCAAATTTATTTGAGCATAGATAGCTTTGTGGCTAATAGGCAATTTATTTAGTTGGGGTTGGATTTTAGGCAGTAGTGTTGATATATCAGACCATTGTTGAGTCTGGATTAAAAGACTGAGTAAATTTAGTTCTGCGTTAGTCCTAGTGTTTGCATCGGTGGATAACTCAGCTTGGTGATAGCAGGCTGCTGCTTGTTGGTATAGTTCGGCAGCAGTATTATTTGCTCCTGCTATGCAGTCTTGAGATGATGTGAATGTAATTGGCGTGGGAATAGTTTCTGTTTGGACTTTTTGATTACCCAGAGAAAGCGCTGTATTACCTAAACTGAGGTAGCTTGCAGCCAAGTTTTGAGTATCGCCTAATTGTTGTGCTAATTTTACACTTGCTGTCAAAACCAGTTGGGACTGTTCCTTGTTACCAATGACTCGTAAAACATCACCGAGGCTACGTAATCCCAAGACTTGTAAAGATGCTAACTTTCCTGTCTTTGAAAGTTTTGCTGTCAGGCTTTGTAGCTGTTGTTTTGAGATAATCAAGTTTTGATGCTCAAGTTCTAAAGCTGCTAATAATGTTTCACAAGCTCGGCGATAAAGCCCTAATTCTTGCATTGCCTGAGCTTGGTTAATCTGATTCTGGATGAGTTCCTGTTTATTGCCGATATTTTTATATATATCAGCTGCCTGTTGCCAAGTTTTCAGGGCTGCTTGCGATCGCCCAACTCCTAGTTGTAGCTGTCCTTGAATATCGAAGGTTTGCGCCTGGATGCGGCGTTGCGCTGGTGTTTTTTCCTGAGTTTCTACGAGTTTGAGACTAGTAGCGATCGCCTGCTTTGCTTCATCCCATTTACCCAGTTGTTGCTGTGTAAGCGAAAGATTACTCAAAGCCATTGCCTGATTGAGCTTATCCCCTTGAGCAGCAAAAGCTTCAGCCGTTTGTTGCCAAACTAAAGCCGCCTGCTCAAACTGTCCGGTAGTGTAGAGTTTTTTGGCTTGTTCTACCAGTTGTAAGGGATTTTGCTGAGTTTGAACGATGACAGTTGATGCAGAGATTTGGTGAGCAACCAGAGGAATGCTCAAGGAGAGGACAAATAAGAGTATTAATAGGATGAGCGATCGCCTTTTGCTGACTTTAGGCGATCGTTTGGTATATAGTCTTTTGACCAGATTTTGTAATCTCTGAAATAGGTTAGACAGTTTGAAACTCATACTCTGCCTTCCTTGTCAATCTTTTCTATAACTTAATAGGCTACAGACGCAAACCTGGAAATCTAGATGAAATCTGACTTTCTTAATTACGAATTACGAATTACAAATTAGTTCAAGGTACTGGACAAACATCTGAATTAAGGGGACGTTGCGAACCTGTGCCTGTGGGGTCGTATGCTGTAAGCATCACCTCACCCTTTTTGTTGAATATCCATCCTTGTGCAGGCACAATTTTTTCCAAAGTTTGAGTTTGATTAACTACAGAAGAATCTAAATGAATTTTAGGTGTCTGCCGTTGTAGATTCCTTGATGGTGCTGGCTCAATCAAATCAACCTGGACTGCATCCGTATTGAAAGTTTCAGTAGGTCCGGGTGGAATTCCTCCACGTCCCGTAATCACAAATTTACTGCCAAGACCCCGCGTACAAGGATTTTGGGAGATTAAAGCAGCCGGATCAATAACATTGACAGGGAATTCTACAATATTTTTGGCAGGATCAAAAGTGGGAAGCTTCAGAGTGATTTCACCATTGAATGTGGGAGAAAGTTGAGAGATAGCTGTAATGTCACTTTTTGATGTAGGATACTTGCGAACTTCTAGCCCAAAAACCCTTTTTGCGGTGATGTTGATGGCTCCACCCTTACCTCCAGAGGAATCAGCAGTGATGTTGCTATCTTCATTAGGGATAGCAACTAGGAAGTCAGTGTTAATATTCATATTGCCACCTTTACCAAGGCCACGAGCAGTACCTGCGGTCGTGGAAATTTGACTGTTGCGACGTAGCAGAATCAAGTCTGGCACTTGCAGCGTGATATTTCCGGCATCTTCAGAAGCTGCCTTGGCATTGATAGCGGCTTTATCTACTAGGCGGAGGGTATTGGCAATGATGTCGATGTTACCTCCTATTCCCATACCATCATTATCTGCTGAAATGCTTGCACCATTTCTCACACTCAATTGGTCAGCTTTAATAGTTAAACTGCCGCCCTTGCCTTTGGGTGTATTAACTGTTCGCGGATCTCTTTGAATACCAACGAATATACCCGTGGAATAGTAGTTATTAGCGTTGGGTGTGTTAGACACGTCAATGTCGGAGGCCTTAATAAACAAACTGCCTGCATCACCTTGACCAAATGTAGCTACCTGCACTTTACTGCCATCACTAACACTCAAGCGTCCAGTGTTGATGGTCAAATTACCGCCACGTCCCGTACCATTGATATCAACTTGAGCAAACAAGCCACCGGGATATCCTTTTTCATTGCCAGGTATCTCGCCATTCAGGTCTACAGACTCAGAGGCGTGAACAGTTAAATTTGCTGCATTTCCTTTGCCAAAGGTAGTAGCTGACACTTGCGAATCTTGAACATTTAAATGCTTGGTGTCAATTGTCAAATTTCCTGCATCACCTTCACCATAGGTATTAGAAGTTACTTTTGCTCCATTCCGAACAATCAGCTTATTTGTTATAACCTTTAAATTTCCAGCATTGCCCGTACTAGTAGCCCCAGTATACAAACCGCTTCTATACAAACCGCTTCTATACAAACTGGCTCCTGTAAGATCCGCGTATTCGGAAGCTTGCACAGTCAGATTTCCTCCGTTTCCTCCGCCAAAAGAATAATTTCGTATATATGCACCATTGGTAGCAATTAACTTCCCTGTGTTAATCCTGATGTCTCCAGTTGAACCAGTACCTTGAGCTTCAATGGATAAGCTACTGGCATACTGACGATCTACTAATTCTCCAATCAGTTCTACAGAATTTGAGGTGTTAACAATAAAATTCCCCCCTGACTTTGAACCTTGGGTAATAGACAAAATTGCTGAACCGCCACGTAATAAAAGATGCCCACCTTGTACTTGGATTTCGCCTCCACCCTCACCGCTTACATCTACTAAGGCTTTTTGAGACAGTTCTATATCTCCGAAATGTTGCACGCCGGAATATCCCAAGGCAAAACCAGAGTCATTTTGGTTAAGAGTAACCAAACTGGGTGAATCCACACTCCCTAGTTCTATTCGTCCTGACTCAGCTGTGAGACTACCACCCTCTAGAGCTATATCACCACCTACCAACGCCAGAGTTTTCCCAGATGGTATCTGGAGACCTAAACTATCAGGTCGAATAGTTGAGCCTGTATTTGCGTAACTGAGATGATGACCCGACCCTTGCACGAGAATTTTCCCGCGAAGCTCACCGAATTGTAAACCCACAGGAATACTTATGGTCAGCAGAGGTGTGGTTTCGAGAGCATTGACGCTGAATTTTGTGCCATCGGCAAAATTCAAGCTAGTGGCTGTGCTAGCTAGGAAAGAACTTTTGATATCTAATTTGGCATCCCGACCGAAAATAATCCCATGAGGATTAATAAAAAATAGGTTGCCATTACCAAGAACACCAAGAGTACCAAAAATATTGCTAGGATTTTTACCTGTAACCCGACTGAGAATGTTTTCGATTCCAGCAGGATTGGAAAAATAGGCTTTTCCTTCTTGACCAACATTAAATTCACGAAAACTATGAAAAAGGTTTGCTCCCCGACGTGCACCGCCATTAATTAGATCGGTGTTGGCATTCGAGTTGACAACTGACTTTTCAGTACCGAGACTATTATCAGGAATTATCTGCCCTTTGGCGGTGTCTATAGAAGCAAGACACCCTAAGGTACCTAAAGGTAAGCTGATGACAAAGAGCGATCGCCATTTGCTGACTTTAGGCGATCGGCAGTATACTATTTTGACTAGATTCTGCAATCTCTGAACTAGGTTAGACAGTTTGAAACTCATATTCTGCCTTCCTTGTCAATATTTTCTAGAGCTTAATAGACTAAAAATCCCAAATTAGGCTACAAAAGCAACTCTGGAAATTTAGATAAAATCTGACGAATCTTAATTACCTAGCTTACTTACCGCAGGATATTACGTAGCTTGCTTCTCACCGGAGGCGAGTATTATGGATTACGAATTACTTCAAGGCACTGGGCAAGAATCTGGACTGAGAGGACGTTGAGAACCTGTGCCTGTGGGATCGTAGGCTGTGAGCATCACCTCACCATTTTTGTCGAATATCCATCCTTGGGTAGGCACAATTGGTTTGGTAACTGAAGATTTAGTTTTCTCTTGTGCACCTCTGCGCCTATGCTCCCCTGCTCCCCTGCTTCCCGCAAGTGCAGGCTCGACTAAATCGACTCGCACAGCGTCACTGCTAGTTGCGTCATTGGGGCTAGGTGGTAAGCCACCGCGTCCAGTGATGATAAATTTGCTGCTTACACCCCGCTGACAGGGATTTTGACCAATTTGCTCAGAGGGATTGACTAACTTTACTTGGGGAATTTCTGACGGCTGAACCTTTAGGTTTGGTTCTATCTTTAATTCTCCCGCAGCACTGATAATACTGTCGTGAGAAACAAGGACAACGAGTTTTCCATGCAAGTTAGAAATTTTGATATTGCTGCCTCCTTTTTGTGAAGTGGAGCCAACAGTTCGAATTTTGCTACTTCCATGTAAAACTAGTGTCTCAACCTTAATGTCAATATTACCTTCAAAAGCCGGGCCTGTATTGCTGCCAATAGATGATATATTACCTCGACGAATTAATAAGATGTCACGTACTCCTAGGACAATATTCCCGCCTTTCCCTATTGCAGATTCAGCTGGAAGACTTCCATTCTTGTTGCCACCTGTAATATATATGTCTACTTCTTCTCCCTGAACAAGGTTGCTGGCACTGATTTTAGCACCATTAGTAAGAGCTAGATTTTTTGTAGTGATATTAATGCTACCAGCAGCAGCAGAACTAGTGGCTTCCTTGTCCACAAAGCTAAAAGCTCCGCTAGAGAATCCATTCCTTCCTACTCCATCGAAGGATACGGTATCAGCAGCAGTAATATTAATCGTACCTGCTTTTCCCTTACCACTCCCAGGTATACCAACATAAAGTCGAGCGCCATCAGTAAGATTTAAGTTTTTTGTCTCGATAGTAATGTCACCACCATTGCCTATGGCTGTATTTTCCACACGGCTTAAAGCTCCACTGAACAATTGATTGCCTCCTACTCCCTTAAACTCAACGTTATCAGCACCAGTAATCGTAATATTGCCTGCATTCCCTTTACCAAAGGTACTAGCATTCAGCCGAGCGCCATTAGTAAGATTTAAGTTTTTTGTCTTGATGGTAATGTCACCACCCTTAGAATTATCCTTAGCGGTTTTTTGCACAATGCTAAAAGCTCCGCTAGAGTTTTCATTGCTTCCTACTCCGTCAAAGTTAACTTTATCAGCAGTTCCTACTCCGTCAAAGGATACGGTATCAGCAGCAGTAATCCTAATATTGCCTGCATTCCCTATTCCAGAGGTACTGCTATTGATCTGAGCGCCATTAGTAAGATTTAAGTTTTTTGTAGTGATATTAATGCTACCATCACCAAAACTAGTGGCTTTCTCGTCTACATAGCTGAAAGCTCCGCTCAAGAATCCATTCTTTCCTACTCCGTCAAACTTAACGTTATCAGCAGTAATATTAATCGTGCCTGCTTTCCCTTTAGCTTCTTTAAGTAGACCGACATACAGCCGAGCGCCATTAGTAAGATTTAAGTTTTTTGTCTCGATAGTAATGTCACCACCATTGCCTATGGCTTTATTTTCCACACGGCTTAAAGCTCCACTGAACAATTGATTGCTTCCTACTCCGTCAAAGGATACGGTATCAGCACCAGTAATCCTAATATTGCCTGCATTCCCTCTTCCCAAGGTGCTAGCATCCAGCCGAGCGCCATTAGTAAGATTTAAGTTTTTTGTCTCGATAGTAATGTCACCACCATTGCCTATAATATCTGTATCGTTCACAGCGCCATCAGTAAGATTTAAGTTTTTTGTACTGTTGTTAATGTCACCACCATTGCCTATATCTGTATCATTCACAACGCTAAAAGCTCCGCTCGAGAATCTATTCTTTCCTACTCCGTCAAACTGAACGTTATCAGTGTCAGTAATATTAATCGTGCCTGCATTCCCCTTACCACCTGGAAGTATACCGACATACAGCCGAGCACCATTAGTAAGCTTTAAGTTTTTTGTAGAGATATTAATGTCTCCACCATTCCCCTTACCTTCCGCTTCCACACGACTCAAAGCTCCACTGAACAATTGATTGCTTCCTACTCCGTCAAAGGATACGGTATCAGCACCAGTAATCCTAATATTGCCTGCATTCCCTCTTCCCAAGGTGCTAGCATTCAGCCGAGCGCCATTAGTAAGAATTAGGCTCTTTGTACTGATGTTAATGTTACCACCATTACCGTTACCTGTATCGTTCACAACACCATTAACAGTACCCGTATCGTTCACAACACCATTGCCGATACCTGTATCGTTCACAACGCTAAAAGCTCCGCTAGAGAATCCATTGCTTCCTACTCCCTCAAACTTAACGTTATCAGCGTCAGTAATATTAATCGTGCCTGCTTTTCCCTTACCACCTGGAACTATACCGACATACAGCCGAGCGCCATTAGTAAGATTTAAGTTTTTTGTAGAGATGTTAATGTCTCCACCATTCCCCTTGCCTTCCGCTTCCACACGACTCAAAGCTCCGGTAAATATAGATATAGTGTTTCCTAGATAATTTATAGTGCTGCCTACTCCCTCAAACTTAACGTTATCAGCGCCAGTAATATTAATCTTGCCTGCATTCCCTTTACCAAAGGTACTAGCATTCAGCCGAGCACCATTAGTAAGATTTAAGTTTTTTGTCTTGATGTTAATGTCTCCAGCATCGCCGATCGCACCAACATTTACAACATTTTCAACTTGACTACCTTGATTTATTGTCAAATTGTTCAGAGTATTTAACGTAACATTTCCAGCTTTACTTCCAGTGCCAAAATCTGATGCTCTTTTGCCACAAATTGGAGCTGCTCCAATCCCAGCACAGATAGCACTATTTTCCAAAATATTTAAATCTTGAGCATAGATGTTAATACTGCCTCCCCCTCCAGCAGTCACATCTACTTGAGCGCCATTGGTAAGTAATACATTGCCTCGTGCTACACCATCAGCAAAACTCAAGCCACCATCGCTAGCCAATCCAACGGTTCCTTCTCCAGCTAAACTTCCTAAAGCAATTTGTCCTCCTGCTGCGGTCAATCTTCCCCGATCTAAACTAATGTCCCCACCTACAAGAGATAAATTTTTCCCTGGACTGACCTTAAGTCCCACACCATCGGCTACAGACTGATTAGTGATACTCCCTGGATTTTCTCGAAATCGCAATCCAATAGGAATATTAATCGCCAGCATGGGTGGTACTTGCGGATTGATGGCACTAAATTCCAACCCACTATCAAACAATAAACTGTTCGCTGTACTAGCCAAGAATGAACCGCGCATATCTAAACGCGCATCTGGCCCAAATAAAATCCCATTAGGATTTATGAAAAATAGATTGGCGTTGCCATCTGCAACACCAAGTGTTCCGAATATATTGGAAGGTCTTCCCCCTGTAACCCGACTGAGAATGTTGTCAATTCCAGCCGGATTGGAAAAATAGGCTTTTCCTTCTTGACCAACATTAAATTCCTGAAAACTATGAAAAAGGTTTGCCCCCCGACGCGCACCGCCATCAATTAGATCGGTGTTGGCATTCGAGTTGACAACTGAATTTTCAGTACCGAGACTATTATCAGGAATTATCTGCCCTGTGGCGGTGTCCATAGAAGCAAGACATCCCAATATGGCTAGGGGTAAAGTGATGAGAAAGAGCGATCGCCTCAGTCCTTGCATACTCTCCAACCTCTGGAATATTAGTTAGGAAGGCGATGGTAAATTTCAACTATTTCACAGAAGGTTGATTAATGCTGAGATTGAAAGTTTAGTTGCCTAATAAAAACATCCAATCAGTCAGATATTCACTACCAATAAGAATTTTTCCCCACAACTCAAATAACAAGATTGAACACTTACGCATCGTACATCTGTACAGTAAGTAATATCTATATCTCCTCCATCATTCTTTAGTCTCATCCCACTTCTGTTCCTTTTGATAGAGATTAATCTCCAAATCTTGTTTTTCCTTACCTTGATAACGTCTCTCAACAAAGTTTTTTGTGATTAAAATAACTTGATTAAAACGACTTAACATTGATAGAAAAAGACAATCCATTTTCTTGCAATGAATTGTTACTGCCATCAACACCAATCAATGGTACTCCCCAGTCAAGGCGCATATTTAGCCAGTCTGACATTTGCCACTGCAAGCCTAAACCTGTTGACAGCAAAGTATTAGAATTTAGCTCAGAGTTTGCGGAACTATTCCAACCAACGCCAAAATCAACAAACGGAGTCAGGTGTAAAACTCCTTTGATTTCTGGTACTCGTAAAATTGGTAATTGCACCTCAGCAGATAAGAAAGCACCGTTGTCAGTTAGTAGTAAATCTTGGCGATAACCCCGGACACTCCCCAAGCCTCCGATCGCAAATTGTTCTAAAGGTACAAGTTGGCGTGTCGTCAATTGTAAATCTGAGCGCAGCACTAACAATGTCTCTGGAGCCAGAAGTCTGACATACTGTCCTTGTCCCCGCCAATAAAAAAAACGACTGTCTGGCGGCTCATTGTTAATTGTGGCGTTAAACGCACCTATCCCTAGATTGAATTGTGAACGTAAAGCAAATACTTCTGTGGAATTGCGACTCGTCCATTCTTGAAAAAATCGCAATGCAGAAATGCGAGTTCTGCCATTATCATCAGCACCTGGGGAAATGGGAAAATCTAATCCCAACAGAGATGTTTTACTTTGTTGTTGCGAGAAGGTCAAACCTATAGCAAATTCTTGTCTGGGAGTTTGCAATAAAGGCTGCCGTAGGGTTATTTCCAAAGATTGAGAATCACCTAGAATATCGAGGCGATCAAAAGGTGGTTCAATTACCTGAGTGGTGCTTGTGCCATATCCTACTTGTAGTGTACCATTCCGGGGATTGATGGGGATGGTGTAGCTAATATCGTAGGAATTACTACCATCAGTATTGCTGTAAGTTGCCCTGAGTTTATCCCCCAAGCCGAGTAGATTACCTTCACTCAATCGAAATCCCCGGCGAATGCTACCTACACTGGGGGCGCGACTATTATCAACAAAAAATTCTCCCTCTAAAGAATCAGCCTCCTTGACGGTAACTTTCAGGAGGCTTAACTCTGGACTTGTCCCCGCAGATAGTTCGGCGGAAATATTTTGAATGAGAGGGTCGAGTTGTAATAATTGTATGGCTTGCAGCAAGCGATCGCGATTTAAAGGTCTGCGGGCAGCGATCGCTAACCGACTTTTGATATACCCTGGATTTAACCGACTTGTGCCTATTACCTGAATATCTTCTAAACCACCTTCTACAATTTGAACTTTGACAACAGCCCGATCTTTGGGAAAACTTTGCTGGGCTGGAATGACTGCACCAGAATTGATATACCCAGCATCGGTATACAATTTGGTAATAATTGCCTCTACTTGTAGTAGTTCTGTAAAGGGAATCGGCTTGCCGATAAATGGCTGAGTTACTTTCGCCAATTCTTCATTACTAAAAGCAGTATTACCAAGAAATTCAAACCTTTTAATTAGAATCGTCTGGGGTATTTCGGGGGGTGGTAGGGGTGTAGGCAGACTGGGGGTTGGTGTTTGCAGTAAATCTTCGTCAGCAGGTGGCGGGCTTGGCTTTGCCGGAGGTTCAGGGATTGTTGGCCTAACTGGGGAGGGAATTTGAGTTAATACAAAGTTGTCTTCCTTTCTAGAAATTGGTAGTTTAGTTAAGTAATCAGACGATAAAGTATTTTTCGTCTGTGCTTCTCTCATTTGCCAAGTTTTTGTTGGACTAGCAAGAGATTTACTGCTGCTAAAAACGCTTACTGTGGTTACTATGATAATTAACCAAATTTCCTTTAAAATTTTTTTCAATTCCCCTCCCGTTTTATTCTTCATCAGATAAAACCGCTAACAACATCAATCAGTTGGTTTGGATAGATCCATAGCTAGGGATTAGGCTATGGACAAAACTTAACCCTATAGTCGATATTTTTCTATAGGATTCCTATTTGAGTTTTGAATAAATTCCGTACATCTGAAGGGATGCAAAATCAAATGTAGTGTGTCGAATAAACCATTCAAACATCCACTTCAAATGTGACAATGTTGGAATCAAATACCTAAAACTCTGTATTTTCTAAATGTGTAAACCTTATATCTATATTTAAAGTTGACAAAAATTATTTTTATTTCAATCCATCTATTGGATGATAATTTTTAAGAAAATAATTATAAAATTTAATCGCTAACACCGTACTCTTTCCTATCAAACTCAACAGCTTTTCTTCCACAGCAGTCAAATACGGTCGCTTCAATTCCCCCAAGTGCTTCAGCACAGCACTTGGGGCATCTTCTAAATTCTCGTTTTCCTGTAACCTATGAATGCGATCGCAAATTACCTGCATCTGCTGGCATTCTTGGGGCAAGTATTCATAAGACTTCAAATGCTGCACCCCAACCGTCAATTCTCCATCCCATAGCCTCACAGTACAGCTAAAGTCGTTTACTTGAGTAACAATCGCCCAACAGCCGCCTTCGCCCCCCAGTTCTGGATTGTTCAAGGTTTTGAACAAACAAAAGATATCATTGCTGTTGTTCCCAATCTTCAATCGTCAATCCACTGACACGACTGAATTCTCTGGTGTTGTGTGTGACTAAACCATCTGTGGTTATTTCCGCATTCTGTAAACAAATGGTTGACAAATTCTCCATAACTGTCGCCGCAGCAATTTTATAGGTTGCTGCCATTCGTGTATAACCAAACCGTGAACGGCAATACTCCTCAAAGGTTTTGTGCGTAGAGCGATATAATCTGCGATCGCAAAGTTCCATCAAAGCCTTTCCTGCCTCAAAAAATGCCCGCTCCACTTTCCTCTCCAAGTGCAGGCGTTCGCCCTTGGCGTTGGCGTTCGCGTAGCGTGTCGCAGACAAGCCATCGCTTTGCTCCTCTTGGGTCAACTCTGTTACTTCAACAGCAGTAACTGTAATTGTTGCTGTAGCTGGGTTTTCTTCTTGCGAGATATCCTCAAGGTCTTGGTCATTTGGTAATGTGCTGTCATCAGATGCGGCAGGGGTGGTTTTTTTCCGTCTTCTAGAAGGTGGTTGGTTCATACTTCCACCTCCTTTAATCCGATGCTATTTGCTTTGAGTTGATTGCAACGTAAATGTTGGATGTAACTGGCAACTGTGTAGACCTAGCCTGCCGCAGGCATTGCTTATTGAGAAACGGTGAAGGCAGAGCCAGAAGATGAATGCATTCACAATTCAGCATCTTCTTCAGGCTCTACAGCTTCATAAAGGTCTTTTGGTTCACAATTTAGTAACTCACAGAGTTTTGCAACTCGAACGAACATTTTGACTCCATCACGGCTTTTCTCCCAGTTACGAACCGTCGAGTCTTAGTCTAAACACCAAATACTAACAATGTTGCTCGACCACAGGGAGTTTTACCGATAACCTGGGTAAAATCATCGTTCCAGATAAATGCTCTGACCAAAGCTGCTGATGAAGATGAAGTTTTTCGTCTTCTTTCCACTCCCTGAACGCTTACGCCATTTGTCGTGCCATCAGATTAGCAAATAAGCCCTTTTGATTCACTAATTCTTCAAACTTACCTTGCTGAACAACTCGACCAGCTTCAATCACATAAATTCGGTCGGCGTTGCGGATAGTGCTGAGGCGATGGGCGATAATTATGCGCGTTACTCCTAACTGGTCTAAGCTGCTACTAACTATAGCTTGAGTACGATTATCTAAAGCACTGGTAGCTTCATCAAAAATTATAATTCTCGGTTTTAAGACTAAAGCACGAGCAATTAGTAGCCTTTGACGTTGCCCACCAGAGAGATTTGTACCCCCCTCGGAAATGACTGTGTGCATTTCCATTGGCATTGACTTAATATCATCGGCAAACCCAGCCATACCTACTGCTTCCCAGGCTTCTTCCATTGTCACTAATGCGCCACTAGAAATATTTTCAAAAATTGAGGCGCTATTGATGCGACCATTTTGCAGTACTACACCAATCTGTCTACGCACTGCTGATATATCTAACCCCGATAAGTCCTGACCATCATAGTAAATCGTGCCATCTTTTGGCGTTTCAAATCCCAATAACAGCCTAATAATCGTTGATTTACCACTACCAGAAGGTCCTACCAAAGCAATCAACTCTCCTGGTTCTGCCTGAATTGTCAGAGCGTCTAAATTGAGGGGGCCATCTTCACGGTAGCGGAAAGTCACACGATCGACTTTTACTTTACCCGTTAACCGTCCTGGATCGCTTTTGCTCAGGTCGATTTCTGGTTGAGCCTGAAAGATGGGCTTTGCACGTTCCCAAAAAATGCTGATATCTAATATGCTGACTATGGTGTTACTCAACTGAGTTGCCCCAGCGATAAATATGGCAAAGGCGGAATTAAATGCTAAAAATGTACCTGTAGATAATCCTGTTCCGCTTTCAGATGGGGCTTGTGCGATCAACGTAACTGCCAGCCAAAAGATAATTATTGAGCTGACAGTTGGCATGGCAGTGTTAAATATCGCTAAGACATCTTCAATTACCTCTGTACTCAGCTTGAGTTGTAGCTGCTGACTATACTTTTTTGCCCAGTAGGCAAAAGCGCGGTCTTCTGCATTGGTGACTCGAAGTTTGGACACACCAGCAACCATCTGTACAGTAAAACCAAAAATTTCTCCTTCTATTTCTTCTAAAGAACGCAACTTTTGGCGGCTAAGTAAGCCTGAGATAGTAGTGAAGATGATCGCTACCAACGCTACTGCTACTACAACTAAAGCTAGACTGGAACTGTAGATAAACAATAGTCCCAGATTTAGTAGAGAGAAGAAGCTGGTAAAAACAGTGCGTAGCACTGTGTCGTTAAGTTTCTGGCGGATTTGAGTGATTGCAGAAACACGAGATTGTAAATCTCCAATTGAATATTCACGAAAGAAAGATACGCGCAAATTAAATAATCTATCCCATAAGGCTGCTTGGGAGTCTAAACTGGCTTTACTTTCTAATCTCAGACCGGCAAAACCTTGGGCGATTTGAAAAATTATCGTCCCAAAGCTGGCGGCTATCAGGCCCAATCCGATTTGCACTAACAACTCTCTATCTGCATCGGGAATGACGGAATCGATGAGGATAGCAGTTGCTAAGGGGGTTAACATTCCCAACAATGCACCAACAACGCCAGTGAGGAAGATAACAATCAGTTCTCGAATTTTCCCCTTAAAGGCAAACAGAAGTAGGGCGATCGCAGTTAAATTGTTTTCTGGTATGGGACGATAAAATACATAGGCAAAGGGAGCTAGTTGTTGAGCAGTACGATTATTTACAGGTATGCGAACGTGTTTGTCTGGGTCAAAGATTTCATACTTTCCTACCCCTGCTGGTAGCAATGCAACAGGACAATTATCTTGATTAGTATATGCTAATAGAGGGCCGCTATCTTTTTGCCACCATCGCTCATTGAGTAATACCCGTCGGATGCGTATTCGGGATGCACGGGCGATCGCTTCTAATGGTTCTTTAATCCGCTTCATGTCTTCAGAACGCACAGGTGGCAGAATCTTAATTCCTAATGCCCTTCCAACTGCACCTGTGGCAATCAGCAACGGTGTACCTGACTGCATCAGTTCAGCTTGCTTGGGTTTGAGGACTGAGGCTAACTCTCCTAAGGCATTAACTTTTACCTGAGAGTTAAGTTGTTGCCGTGCTTGGAATTGAGTCCATTTTGCTGCCAATTCTTCCTGTTCTATTTGAGTCAGAATTTCGCAAAAATCGCTGTGTAGTTCGCTCAGAGTAACTTGGATCTCGTTCCAGTTGGTAAGTCTTTCAGTGTGGGAAAAAACTGGCACAATAGAAGAGCGCTCGCCTACACAACTTTGAATATTTTGCTCCCATATCTGCACTAACTTAATAAAACTTTCTGCCTTATCTTTCTCCTGACGCATCCATTGTTCGCATTCTTGTGCAGGTATTTGCAACAACATAGTATCTTCTATCGATACCGCCAAAAGTTTATGATTATTAGCAGATATCCCAAACAATGCTTCTCCCGCATTGACACTGAATAGATAACGGCGAGTACCCTCAATACCTTGGTCAACGAGAATAGCAAACACAGCGATCGCACCGGATTCAATTTGCCAAACTGTTAGGGGATTGTCTAATACTAAGGATTGATTATCTGTAAGCAGTAACTTAGAATCACTCATCTGGAGTTAGAGGTGCAATGGTTCTTTGGCGGAGGCGTAGGGCATTAAATTGCCCTTCCACTTCTAGTGGAATGTTAGTAAAACGAATATAAAAATTATCTGGTTCTGCCATTTTGTCTAAGACTTTAGCATAGATATCTTCACTAATTTCGGCATTACCCTGCATAAATAAGTTCAGTTTCACATTAGTAAAGGGCTGTAAAGCTAGATAATTTACTTTAGAGTCATAACATACTTGCGCCCCCTTAGCTGACAGCTTTACTAACTTTCCCTCCATCACAGTGTTATTTACATCTTTTCCATCCAAAACTGTATATTTTAAGGGAATTGCTTCTGGCAGTTCCAAGAATACTTTATCTTCGTCTTCAGTAAGATATAAATTGTATTCTCCAGTAATTCCACCTACTTCATAAATTTTTATCGGTTGTTTCACCCCTTTTGCTTGTACTTCTTTATGTTCAATAATTTTAACAATAGAACCAGTCTCATTAATAGTTGATTGCGAAGCAAAAATTTGTCCGCCGACTGTATACGATTCAATGCGATAGGTTAAATTAACTTGATCGCCGATAATTCCATATTTAGTCCGTTTTTCCGAACCAATATTACCGACCACTACTTCTGCTGTATTAATAGCAATACCCATTTCCAGCTTTGGGAATCCCATTTTCTGGATTTTTTTGTTCACTGGTTCCATTGCTAGTTGCATTGCCACTGCACAAGCGATCGCTCTTGTTGCATCATCTTTTCTAGTGATGGGAGCGCCGAACAAAACTAAAATACCATCACCCATAAATTCATCAATCGTACCTTGATATTGAGTAATAACATCTGCCATATATCCTAAATAAAGGTTAATTATTTTAATTACTTCTTCAGCAGATAACCTCTCAGATATAGCTGTAAAGCCTCTTAAATCAGAAGTGAGAATAGTAATTTTCTTGCGTTCACCACCAAGTTTTAGACCTTCAGGATTTTCCAATAAATTAGCGACGACTTCATCGGTGAGATAACGACCAAAGGTCTTGCGAATTGCTCCCGCAGTCCTGGCAATATAGGCAGTAACAGCAATTCCCGAACCAACTAATGTAAGTAATGGTGGGACAACAGGAATCCACCAACCTGCTATAAAGGCTAGATAACTACCACCCACAAGACAGCATCCAGCTAGCAAAATACTAATCAAAGGTAATAATGATTTTCTTTTAGAAGTACCGCTATATCTTTGTTGCCATATTAATATTGCACCAATCAGTGACCAAAGAAAAATCCACAACCATTCCTGTAATTTAGTCCATGTTCTGATTAACGGCCGGCGATCTAAAGTAGCGCTTAAAATTTGACTAATGGCATTAGCGTGAATAGTTACACCAGCCATTCGTTTAGGTGCTGTTAATATAGTACTGCTGTATGGTGTATAAAATAGGTCTTTGAGACTTTCGGCTGTGGGGCCAATCAACACAATGCGCCCTTTTACTAAGTCCTTGGGTATCCGCTTATCTAACACATCCATAATAGATATGTGCTGAAATTTTTCTTTAGAACTACGATAATTTACTAGTACTTGATAACCTTGGTCTTCAGCCCGAATATAACCACCATCATTACCTTGAAATAATGGGTAAACAACATTACCTGTTTTTACCAAATATTCTTTTGTTTGTCCGACATCAATTTGGCGATCGCTCAAATAAAGATAGGCAAGCTTAAAAGCAAAACTAAAGACATTTTCGCCATTTTTATCTGCCAAATACATTAAACTGCGGCGAACTTTCCCATCCCCATCTAAGAGAAAATCATTTGCACCTACTCGATCGAGTTTTTTCAACGCTGGTGGTGGTGCTACCGCTGAGCTATCTTCACTTTCAGCTACTTTTTGTACACCAACTAAATTTGGTGTAGACTCAAACACCTTAACTAATGATTGATGTCCAAAGCCTACTGGTAAATCTCGATATAAATCCAAACCAATAGCACTAGGTTTTTGTTGTTTTAAATTCTCTAAAACTTGTGCCAGCAAGCTGTCAGGTAGAGGCCAATAACCGCGCTTACCAAGTTTTTGCACATCAGATTCATTAATTTCTACTATGACAATCCGCGTATCAACAGGTTCTGGAGAACGTAACAGAAACATTTGATCCAGCGCTGCCAATTCCAACATCTGCAATAATCCACTCAAGCGCAGGATGAACACTAATGCTCCCGCACTGGGAGCGGCAATGAAGATGCCGCGACATTGCCAAAGTTGTTGCTTGATATGACTCCACATAAATTACTTAGTCTTGGCATCCCAGCTATTTACTAGAGGTTTGGAAACTAAATTGTTTAAACCCACTGACTCTAATAATGCTTGCCAATTAGCCATGACTGTGCAATCGTCCGGTTCGGTAAGACGTTGCTGTACTAAAGTATCCACCACTTCGTACCAAATACCAGATGTAGCATACAGTTGGGAAAGTTGTTTGGGATTTGTCCTGGCTATCTGCTTCAATAAATCAGCAGTAGGTTGGATTCGTTCTACCCAACCCTCGACACTTATTTCGTCTGCTAGTTCCTCTGAACTGGAAGCGATTGACATATACCAGTGATATTTCTTACCTACTTCGAGGCTTGGTGCTTTTGTCGGGAGAGTAAAACCAATAATTCCTGATTCATTAGGAAGTTTAAAAGTTGTTTTGTAGAATATACGGTTGTCTTCCATGAGTGAAAAATGAGCAGTTTGTCCTGGCATCTGCGGAACAAACCAGTAAAATGTCGGACGTTCTGCAAAGGTTAAACCTAGCTTATTCGGAGGCATTAACGGAATTAAAGTCCCTTGAGAGGAACCACCACGACTTCCCCCACCAGCCGTAGTTTGTGGTGCTTTTCGATTTGGTGGGATAAACCTCTGACTAATTTGCCAGCTCTGTAATCTCTGGAATTTAAGTGCTATTAGTGATTCAGCTCTTACCATTCTAGGCAAACTAGAGATTATCAATACCAGAGAGATAGGAAATGCTGTAAAGTTTACAAATTTTTGTATCCAATTCATATTAAGTCCTATTAATTTTTAATCATCTAACAAAGACAAATATTTGTGACAGCACGAAAAGGCGATATCTAGTTAAATTAACTACCAATGATAAAATCTATATTAACTTTTGTCTAAAAGCTTTGTTAAAGATTTTACCAAAAAACGAAGTAAGTATAACTTAGCACGCTATTCTATTAATTCATAGCGAATTAATCGAAACAAGCTTCGCGCTCCTCTGCGCCCCTAACCTGGAGGAAGGTGTTCGTGTAGCGTCTCGTAGAGAAGCGCCTATGCCTTTAAATTTCAAACCTAAATTGGCTACCAATTTGCGAAATTGTGTACTTAGTATAAGTAAGAAGCTAGTTGTCTAGTAACTTTACCTTTTCATGTACCTCCACCCCTTTTCTGAAAAACCTTGTTTTTACTGACTTTTTACTACTTCTGTCAGCCAGCCAGGTTAAAAACTTCCAAAAAACTGCGTTTTGCTGCAACAAATGATTTAATTCCACTCCTAACCAAGTTTAATTTCTATGCTTAGACAAATGCTGGTTAATACTCCCAATTTTGCTGCCTTTAGGAAAAGTGATATTGATTGGATGCTCAGTGTAGGCAGATATAAAGAACATCGTCCTAATCAAATTCTCATTCAAGAAGGTGAAGATATTATTGATACAGTAGAAATTTTGTTAGAGGGAGCATTAAGCATTTGTGTCTCTCTCACAGGTAATGTCAAAGACGCACAAGAAATCGATCGCGTATCGCCAGGGGAAATTGTAGAAACTTTATCTTTTATAGATAATCGTCCTCCATCTACTACTTTTATTGCTCTGGAACCCTCACGAGTATTAGCACTGCCGAGAGAATTATTACTCAATAAACTTGAGCAAGATCCAGAATTCGCCGCGCATTTTTATCAAACAATGGCTGTTTTGCTGTCACAGCAGTTGCGGGGACTCACTGATTTTCTTGCCAAAAACAAAGTAGTTCCAGGAGAATCACTGCGAAAGGTTTTGTTTGTGTTTGCTATTTTGAACGATAGCGATATTGATTGGATGATTTCCCAAGGAGTAAGAACTAAAGTTAATCCAGGTAAAGTAATAATTGAAGAAGGGAAACCTGTTGAAGCATTATATATATTATTAGATGGGAAGTTAGGGATTTTTGTTTCCACCCCACAAAATCAAGTTGCCGAAAAAGAAATTGCTCAATCTGTAAAAGGCGAAATTTTAGGGGAAATGTCTTTTGTAGAAGCAACAACTGCCTCTGCCACAGTCAAGGCGATAGAATCTTCTATATTACTAGCTTTACCACAAGAGAAACTAGCTAAACAATTAAAGCAAAATACAGGATTCACAGCTCGTTTTTATCGAGCGATCGCTGTAGTTTTAGTAGATCGGATTCGCGATCGCCTCTTCCGCCGTGGATTTGGGAAATTGGCTTACCAACTAGACCAACTTTTAGCAGAAGATATCGAAGTTGAAGATGAACTCAACTTCGATACATTAGACAACACCGCCCTAGCAGGTGCTAGATTTGACTGGATGATTAAACGTCTAAATCGGGAATCTTAAAAAAGGCAGGAGAAGAGGACGCAAAAACGCAGTCAAAGAACTTTCCGTGCGCCACAATCCCAGTCTCCAGTCCCCAGTCCCCAATCCCCAATCCCCAGTCCCCAACCCCTCCCTCAAGCGAATGCCTGAAGAGCAAGATAGTATATTTCGCAAAGAATCACTGGAGCGTTTATCTTCTCCAGAAAGATTGGATCAGTTAATGCAGGTAGTCAATCCCGTAGATTGGCTACCTTTGGCGACGCTGGGTACTTTTGTCTTATTGGGGTTAATTTGGAGTATTTTTGGACGTATTCCCGTCACAGTCGCAGGAAAGGGAATACTTATTCAACCTAATCAAGTTGTCACTTTTGAGTCGCCAATCTCAGGACAGTTAAAAAGTCTGAATGTTAAAACAGGACAATGTATAGATCGAGGATATGTCATAGCAACGATCGATCCGACGGATCTCAAACAGCAATTGCAACTGCAACGCTCAAAACTGGGGCAATTACAAACACAAGAACAAAATTCATCTTTGCTTCAGCGACAACGTACCGCTAAAGAAAAAGAGGCGATCGCTTCTTCTAAAGCTAGTTACATTCAACGTTTGCGGGATACTCAAACTCTCACGCCTGCATTTTATGAAAAAGGCTTAAATGCCATTCGCGAACAGCGCATTAGTTTACAGCAACGGCTCAATGATGCTGTAACTGTCGTACCAATACTGAAAGATAGATTACAGAAGCGCCAGGAACTCGTAGATGCAGGAGCCATTGCTAAAGATACATATTTACAAGCAGAGCAAGAATATAAACAGGCAATGCAAACCGTTTCTGATATCAAAGTGCAGCTCAAGCAATTGGATGTACAAGAAACAGAAGCCCAGCAGAGATACTTACAAAATTTGAGTTCTGTAGGCGAACTGCAAGCGCAGTTAAAAGACTTAGAGACTAAGAGCCAACGTATCGATCAAGAAAACGTAGAAAATCTTAATACCAAAATTAATCAAATTCAAGAAGTTAATCGAGCGATCGCTCAACTAGAAAAACAAATATTAGAAAATAGCCAAATTATTAGCCCTAGTAGCGGCTGTGTATTAGAAGTGACTGCTTTTGTGGGACAAGTTACCAGCCCGAAAACTCCGCTTGTCACCTTAAATGTTGGTGACAAAAAGACTTCACTAATTGCCCTCTCCTACTTTCATATCCAAGATGGTAAACAAATTCAACCAGGAATGATTGTGCAAATCACCCCCACTTCTGTCAAAAGAGAACGCTTTGGCGGTATTGTCGGCAAAGTTACCTCTGTTTCCCCCTTACCTGTGACTAAAGAAGGCGCAAAGTCTGTGATTGGGAACGCCGATCTAGTAACAAACATCTTGTCAACTGGCGGCGGAGACATAGAAGTACGAACAGAAATGGAACTAGCTCCATCCAACTTTAGCGGTTATCGCTGGTCTTCTTCCCAAGGGCCAAAATTAAACATTTCTGCCGGAACAACTACCAGCGTTCGGGTTAAAGTAGCAGAGCAAGCACCAATTACTTATGTCTTGCCTATTCTCAGAGAATTTACTGGCATTAACTAAAGTTTTAGGGGAATGGTCTTGTGCAATTGATTCAGCAGTTAGTATCCTTAATTCAAAACCTTAATCCCTTACGCCAAAAAGCCCCATTATTAGATTTAGAAACGGCACCAAGTCACATCCCTTCTCGCGTCAAAACTCCTACTCTATTGCAAATGGAAGCGGTGGAATGTGGAGCAGCAGCTTTCGGGATTATTTTGGCCTACCATCGTAAAATTGTGCCTTTAGCAGAACTGCGGCAAAATTGCGGTGTTTCTCGTGATGGAAGCAAAGCCTCTAACATGATTAAAGCTGCGAGAAACTATGGAATGCAAGCCAAGGGTTTTAAAAAGCAATTGGCACAATTACAACAACTTCCTCCGCCATACATTGTATTTTGGAATTTTAATCATTTCCTAGTAGTAGAGGGATTTAAAAAAGATTGGGTTTATCTCAATGACCCAGCTACCGGGCCGAGGCGAATCTCCTTTAAAGAATTTGATGAAGCCTATACAGGGGTTGTTCTAGTAATGGAACCAGGCCCAGAATTCCAACGCGGTGGTCGCAAACCGAGCTTAATAGGCGCGCTCATTGACCGCTTGCGGGGTTCTTGGGGAGCCATTCTCTATTGTTTCTTAGCAGGATTTTTTCTCGTCATTCCAGGGTTAGTTTTACCAGTCTTTAATCAAATTTTTGTTGATAATATTTTGGTAGAAAATCGCACAGACTGGTTGCGTCCATTGATTTTGGGAATGACAATTACAGTCATTATTCAGGTGTTACTGACATTACTACAAAGACGGTTTCTGAGAAAACTAAATATCAAATTATCGGTGGAAATGTCTGGGCAATTCATCCACCATATTCTTCGCTTGCCAGTGGCGTTTTATGCCCAAAGATTTGCCGGAGAAATTAGCAGTCGAATCAATATCAATACGAAAGTTGCGGAAGTGCTATCGGGACAGTTAGCCAGGACTGTAATTGATACCGTCATGGTAGTATTTTATGCCTTAGTTATGTTTGCTTATGATGGAGTGCTGACTGCGATCGGTATCTGTTTTGCTGCGATTAATATTTTGACTTTGCAGTGGATTTCCCGACAGCGCACAGATATTTATATGCGAATCATCCAAGACCGGGGCAAAGTTGCAGGGACAGAAATTGCTGCCCTTCAGAGTATGGAAACCCTCAAAGCATCAGCGTTGGAATCTGATTTTTTCTCGCGTTGGTCAGGTTACTATACAAAATTTATTAACGGTCAGCAAGAGTTAGGTGTTACTAATCAAGTACTAGGCGTTTTACCTGTTTTCTTAACTAGTTTAAGCTCCCTATCAGTTTTAGTTATCGGTGGTCTACGAGTCATGGATGGGCATCTCAGCATTGGGATGTTGATTGCTTTCCAAAGTTTAATGACTAGCTTTTTGACTCCAGTCAACTCTCTAGTCAATTTCGGCAGTACCTTACAGGAACTAGAAGGAGACTTAAATCGCCTGGATGATGTGTTGCAAAACTCAACCGATTCAGAATTGGATAATCATAATTTACATACCTCAACAGCCGAATCCTTACAGTATGCTTCAGCCTGCGAACTTAAGGGATATGTAGAATTAAAAAATGTCACATTTGGCTACTCACGGACAGATGGACCTCTAATTCAAGACCTGAGTTTTCAACTGAAACCAGGGCAGAGAGTGGCTTTAGTTGGTAGTAGTGGTTCTGGTAAATCAACAGTTGCCAAATTAGTAGCAGGGCTGTATCAACCTTGGTCGGGAGAAATTCTTTTTGATGGTATCCCCAGAGAGCAAATTACTAGGGCGATACTTTCTAATTCCTTGGGAATGGTAGAACAGGAAATTTTTCTGTTTGCTGGCAGTGTCCGAGATAACTTGACCTTGTGGGATGATACGGTGTCTAATTCTCAATTAGTCCGAGCTTGTAAAGATGCAGTTATTCATGAAGTGATTTTAGCTTTACCTGGAGGCTATGAAGGTAACTTACTTGAAGGTGCTGCTAATTTCAGTGGGGGACAGCGCCAGCGTTTAGAAATTGCCCGTGCATTAGTCAACGATCCCACAATTCTGATCATGGACGAAGCAACTAGTGCCTTAGATGCCGATACGGAAAAAATTATTGACCGAAATCTGCGTTATCGAGGCTGTTCTTGCATTATTGTCGCTCACCGTCTTAGTACCATCCGCGACTGTGATGAAATTATTGTTCTAGAAAAAGGTAAAGTAGTGCAACGCGGTACCCACAAAGAAATGTTGCAGCTTGATGGTTCTTATGCACGGTTGATTCGGTCAGAGCAGGCAAGTGTTTAGCATCGCTTCACGTCTTCTCAACTCTCGAATATTCTTGATCGGCTCAAGACCAAGATATTGCCCCCGAATTCTTAGGCAAAGGTAGTTCAAAGTGTCCCTGCGATCGCTTTCACTCCCCGACCATGAATCGCTTACAGCCTCTAGTTTATTTAACCATTCTAGATGATGCGATCGCGCTTCTGTTTCATCTTGCAGCAACAGCGATAGGGACTGAACATCAACCGAGGGCGCTGGAAAAAGTTTAGCCAATCGCTGATTATAAGCGTTGCGTCCTAAACGATAAGCAATTGACATGGCTGGTTCTAAGTACTCAATGTAGTGCCAGATCATCATCGGCATGAAAATAGTTTCACCAGGATGAAGTACCACATCATAAGCGTTGGTATATTGGAGAAAATCCGTTTTCTCGGCTTCTGAGAAATTTTCCAGAAAGATACCACTGGTACGGCAGAGATTAGGCTGATCGATCGCATCTAGCTTTTGAGTTTCACGCGGATGAATCAATACAAATCGCTTTGTGCCAAAAACTTGAAACAACAAAACATTACGTTGATCGGCATCATAGTGCAAATGAGCATAATTATTGCTGGCAGCGACAAACATGTTGGAGTATAAGTCGCTTTCATCATTTAAATGTTGGTATGAATTCAGCGGCAATAACTGAAGTAGCTTTTGGGGCGTAGGATACTCAACACAGATATCAAGAGTTGTGGGTTGTGCTTGTAGAAAATCAAGATATTCACCTAAATTCATCATTCGGGGAACATCAGCTGATGTCGAATTTAGCAGATCGGCAATGTAATTTGGACAGATTTGAACTGGGATGTCAGTTAGCCCTGTTTTTACCTTTTCAAGGCTATCCATCTGACGCAGTGGTGAATTTTCAAAGAGATTGGTGATAATCGCTGGACGCTGGGGCAGAATATACTCTCGGTAAAAGACATCTGCTGGAGGTGCTTCGATACGGTCGATGTTGTCGAGAACCACGTTTTTTTTATTGCTAACATGCCGTAATGCTGCTTTAAGCCAGCTTCTATTGTCAACCTTTCTTTTCTTGATTTAACATCAGTGAACTGTGGTAAAAAACATTTCATGACCGACGAATCAACTTCAACTACACAAGCTAGTAGTCAGGACTGGGAAAATGGGGATTGGGTGCAACTTAACGTGGGACTCGTCAGGGATGAGGGTAATGCACTATCGAGTGCGCGTGCCCTCTTTGCCCGACTCGAACCATTGGTTACTCACTGGCGGAGTAATGATTTGTTGCGCTGTTTCTTCTTTATGAGAAAACCGCCAGATGTCCGGGTGCGCTTTTTTACAACAGTGGATCGGCAACAAGCGATCGCGAATATCTCCGATCTCATGTATGCACTTCGGCGTGAGAATTTGATTAATTTATTTTTCTTCAGTGATTACGAGCCTGAAACAGAACGTTTTGGCGGACTGCAAGCCATGAAGTTGGTTCATCAGCACTTCGACGCAGACACATCAATGTGGCTCATGCTTGACTATCTCGATCGGCATAACCTTGGTGTTGTCTCCAAAGACTTACTTGTGCCAACTATGTTGCACAACCTCTTTACCCGTACTCTGTCAGATCCGGTAGCTATTCTTGCAACCTGGCAGAGTTTAGCGGCTTTGATTCCCACACCTCCTGAAGCCACAATTCCAACAGTTGAAATACTTTCTCTCGAAACTTTGTATGAGTCTCCAAGAGCAGATATATTGCAAAAATATGCAACAGCTAACGACATACTTGCAAAAGAATTACTTAATCTCCAACATCTTGGTCAATTGACTCAGGATCTGGTTGACATACTGCCCGCAGTCGCAATGTTCAATTTTCACCGCCACGGGTTTGATTCGCATCGTTCAGGAAGGCTGATTGCAGCGATAATCCGAACCCTTGAGGAAAAGAATGCAAAAGGATGAAACTCCTACAATCTATTCATTAGCCAAAAGATTAAAGATTTTTAGACGACGATTATAGAACATTTTAAGGTTAAAGCGGCACTAACTTGTCAATTCCAATGTTAATTTTTGTATTTTGATATACAAAAAAGATGTTTTATTAGTTACAAAATTTGACTTAAGCGATCTGGACATTAGCCTATACTCCAAGCAATTATTGTATTGAACAATACTGAAATTTAAGTGATTGTTCTGTTGTCTAGCGATTGGTGAACAATACTTTTGGAGTTAATCACCTAGCTTTCAGATTTAGTTACCTACTTCAAGGTAAAGGCTAAGTATCTTATCTTAAGGAGAGTTCATAATGTCTCAGCAAAGTTTTGTCGAATACTATGAAAATTTTTTAGCTCAACCAGCCAATTCGCCGCTGCGTGAAGCGTTGGATGCTACTGAAGCAGGTGAGTTTGCAAGAATCGCTGTTGAACAAGGACAGACAAACGGTTTTGATTTTAACGCTGATGATGTGAAAGCCGTGATGGTTTCTGCTGAAAGGAAGGTTCTAGGTTTGTCAACTGCTTCTCCATCCGTGAATATCCGGTCTATTAATAGCGTTAACGGTATTAAAGCAAGACCAACTAACCGAGAATTGTCAGAAGATGAGTTAGAAAGTGTAGCTGGTGGACTGGCTTCAAACACTGAAAAGACATCGACAACTATGTGTTGCTGGTAGCCTTGATTTAAGGCTTGCGATGTCAGTATAAATGAACATCGTGGCTCAAAGGAAGGCGTTGCTAAATTGCGACGCTAACCTTTTACTATATTTTGATATTGCAATTTTTAAAGGCGCTAATTATAACGTAATGTTTTATGTGCTTAATAGAACACATTACTAAATACTTAAGTGTTATAAATAGCGAGTATTTATTGTAACTAGCAGTAATGGTTGGGGAAAGAAACAAGCGAATGTGGCAAAATCTGAATGCTCCTAAGCTGAATCTTGATGGCACGTTTCGGACAGAGCAACCTAATTCTACTTGGAAGAAGCTACAAGAACTTTTGACTGCTTTTGGCATTACGCGTGTTGCAGACATTACTGGTCTTGACTGCATTGGTATTCCTGTTGCTCAAGCGATTCGTCCTAACGGAAAAGCCTTTTCTGGTTCTCAAGGCAAAGGAATTTCACTTCTGCTAGCGATGATCTCGGCGGTGATGGAATCTGTGGAGTCTTATCATGCAGAAAATCTCCCACAACCAGAGATAGTTGCCTCTTATGAGGAACTCTGCCGACATCACCAGGCAATCGATCCTAGCGTTTTAGAGCCAGGTAAGCGATCGCAATCCTATCATCCTGCTAGATCGTTAGATTGGATTTGTGGAACCGATCTATTTACGAATGAACCTGTTTACGTACCACAGGCGTATCTTGATTTAGACACCACAACAGAAAAACGTGATACTCATCTGTTCAGCACTTCTAGCAATGGACTAGCATCAGGAAACCATTTACTAGAAGCGATCGCTCATGGATTGTTTGAAGTCATTGAGCGCGAAGCTGAGTGGCGTTGGTGGCGCTTACCTCTGGAGGAACGGATTAACTGTTTGGTTGATAGTCAAACTATCCAGTCTCCGCTTTTGCAATCTTTACTCTATCAAGTTGAACTTGCCGGGGCAACAGCCGTGATTACTGATTTAAGCTCGACTATGGGGATACCTACCTATAAATGCTTGATTATTGATAATGAAAATTGGCATGGACGACCGACAGCAGCAGGGTGGGGATGCCACAGTTCCAAAGAAATTTCCCTAGCACGAGCGATTACTGAAGCAGCTCAGTCAAGAGTAACGGTGATTGCAGGTAGTCGGGATGACATTCATCCAGATAGCTATACTCTTGGACGCATCAGGATGCCAGGTAGCCCAGCGATGAAGTCTAACAGCAAAAGACCGATCGCTACCCTGATTGATTTTGAAACTCAGCCTGAGCTAGCCTTTACCCCAACGTTTGCAGAAGAAATTCAACAAATTCTAAGTTGTCTGAGTACTCAGGGATTTAAGCAAGCTGTCTTTGTCAATCATACGCGACCGGAGTATGGTATTCCAGTGGTGCATGTGATTGTACCGGGTATGCATCTCCCTTCGTCTTTGTAAAATTCAATATGCAATCGAATTCTTTGGAACCTAGCCAAATTCTCATTTTTCTTGGCCCCACCCTATCCGTTACCCAAGCCAGTCAAATCTTACCGGCCCGTTACCTCGATCCTGTCCGTTGTGGTGATATTCTTGCCTATATGCGGTTACAGCCGCGTGTAATTGCCATTATTGACGGTTTTTTTGACCGCAGCGCTTCAGTTTGGCATAAGGAAATTCTCTGGGCATTAGAAGCAGGAGTGCGAGTATTTGGGGCAAGTAGTATGGGTGCGCTCCGAGCCGCTGAACTGGAAGCCTTTGGCATGGAGGGATTTGGAGCTATTTTTGCAGCCTACCGAGACAAACGGTACATTGGGGATGATGAAGTGGCAATTTTGCATAGCAACCCTCAATTCCAATACCAACCCTTAACTGATGCCTTAGTAAACATCCGCGCTACAGTTCAACTGGCGGTAGACAAAAATATTATTGATGTAGCGATCGCTAGTTTAATTATCAGTTGTGCCAAACGGCAGTTCTTCAGTCAACGACATTTGAGCGAAGCAGTAGCTGATGCTGAGGAACAGGGAGGCGATCGCCAGATGCTAGCCCAGTTTTTGGAATTTGTGCAAAATGGCGGATATGTGGATCAGAAACAGTTAGATGCCATTGAACTGCTGAAACATTTGGCCGCTATGGTTGGAGAAAGTGGTGGTACTGCTGCCAATCAGCAAGTAAAGTTTCAACTCAACAAGTCCATTTTCATAGAGGAACTTCAAGCTAGAGTTGCTATTCGTCCATTACGGACAGCATATTCCTGGTTGCCTCTAACTGAAAAATTAAGCCAAGAAGCCCGATTTCTAGGCAAGGTTTACATTCAATTGCGTAATCTCGCTGGGCTAATTCGTTGGTGTGATGCTGTAGCCCAACAACATAAGCTGCAACCCTTGGAGGCTGATTTAGCTGATGTTTATAGTTCTCAAATATTGAGTTCTCATGCTAATGAACTAGAGTTAGACGTGGATGCATCAGCAATACCAGTCTTAGTTGAACGTTTGGGTCGGATTCAGGCATTGCTGAAACTTCATAGTGCAGACGATACCTTTGCCAAAAAGGTTGAGCAATTACATCAATTTATCTTGATGATTGTTGGTAAGGATATCTCCTCAGTTCAGCAAGAGACAACTAACGCAGATGCAGATATGATTACTGCATTAGCGAGTTGTGAACGTAGATTGTATCGTCAGGTTGCCATCCTCTGGGCTTTAGCCGAACAGACAAACAGCCAATCGGAAGCGAGTTTGAGAACTAGTATTACTCAAAAAATTACGCAACATTTTTTCCAAGAAAGGGGAGTTACTAACGAGGCTGAATTTCCGGCTTGGCTATCAAGCAATTCCTTGACTCCAGGTGAATTTTCTCAGATGATGGAAGCGATCGCACGGTTAGAGGGGTTTGTTAATGTACCCCGATGGTGGGGGCAGTGGGGACGAGGCATGAGCAACTATTTTTCAGTCAGTGAGTGCTTTCTTCCCGATGCCTTAAGGTTGTCTGGATTTTATCCAATTTTAAGCAAAAGAGTTCAGCTGGCTGAACAAACACAAAACTATCCTTGGGAAACCGATTTGAGAAACTGGCGTCAGGTAAATGCCTTTCCGCAGGCATGTAACATTACCCAAGTGGCTTTTTGGCTAGATTTTAGCGAACCAGAAGAATTTGTAAAAGAACTAAGTATAAGGTAGGAGACAGAAGGGAAAAGCCTGAACAGCAGCGGGTTTCTTTGCTTTGTCGCTTCCGGCTTTTGTTGATCGAAATAATTACCTCCTAATTCCTTACACCAGTAGACAGCATCAAGACTATCTGAAACCTCTTGAGGTGCTGGAGTGTGAAAAGTTCAGAATTGTGGAAACTTACGGCATGAGCGTTACCTCGGATTTAGCCCGTCGTAGACATCGCTCACCTAACAACCCACAATTTCTATCACTCTCGAAGAAGAAATATGATAAACTCTGGAAGGCTTGAAAGATTTTTCATATCAATAATTATTCAAGCCATACCAAGGGTAAATGATGAACTTTAAAAATGCATCATCTCCAGACTTTTGCGCCCGTCAACTTAAAGCTTTAGCAGATACGACACGTCTATCTGTTGTGAAAATTCTCATGGAAGGCCCGAAACACGTCGGAGAACTGAATGCTGTCTTGAAGCTAGAGCAGAGTTTGTTATCCCACCATTTAAAAATTTTGCGGGAAGCAGGTTTTGTGGAGGCGACACGAGATGGCAAGGCAGTACTTTATCATTTTGTACCGACAATTCGACAGGTCAACACTGGTAAAGCAATTGATTTAGGCTGTTGTCTGCTCTGTTTTGAATAAAAATTTAGACGCAATTTTTCGATGAAACAACTCAAAACCCTAGCATTTATTCCTGTCGGTTTCACAATTTGCTTGGGACTACTATCTTGTACGCAATCTTCAAAAACAGCTACTCAACCAACCAATCAATTACAGGGAAAGTTAGTTTTAACAGGCTCTAGTACAGTAGCACCGTTGGCAGCAGAAATTGGTAAGCGATTTGAATCAGAGCATCCTGATGTACGAGTGGATGTGCAAACAGGAGGTTCATCTCGCGGTATTGCTGATGCGCGTACAGGCGTTGCCAATATTGGGATGGCATCTCGTAGCCTCAAAGAGGAAGAAAAAGACTTACAAGCTTTTGCTATTGCCCGCGATGGAATTGGCATTATTTTGCATAAAGAAAACTCCATAAAATCCCTCTCAAATCAACAAGTTATCGATATTTACACTGGTAAGATTAACAACTGGCAACAAGTTAGTGGCAAAAATGCACCGATTACAGTTGTCAATAAAGCTGAGGGACGTTCTACCCTGGAATTGTTTCTTGGCTACTTCAAACTCAAGAATAGCGATATCAAATCATCGGTTGTGATTGGGGACAATCAGCAAGGTATTAAGACAGTAGCAGGTAATCCTAACGCCATTGGTTATGTATCTATTGGTACTGCTGAATTTAGTATCAACAACGGCGATCCGATCAAGTTATTGCCCCTGAATGGAGTCGCGGCCACCACAGAAAATGTCCGAAATGGAAAGTTTCCACTTTCCCGTCCCCTGAATTTGGTTACTAAAACCCAGCCACCAGGGTTAGAGCGAGCATTTATTGAGTTTGCACAGTCGCCACAAGTCCATGAAATTGTTAAAAAGCAAGATTTTGTCCCCGTCTCAAAGTGATATCGTTCTCCTGTGGATATTACGGTTATTAGCTTTAATCACAAGTATTATTGTTGTCTTAATTACCGGATTCTTATTACTCGAAGCATTGCCGATACTGCGACAGGTAGGATGGTTGCGTTTTGTTAGCGATCGCTCTTGGCATCCAGTTGAAGGATTATATAACCTGATGCCGATGCTGTGGGGAAGTCTGTTGGTGACACTCGGTTCTGTACTGTTAGCTGCACCTTTAGGAATTGGCTCGGCAATATTTTGTCAGTATTATGCTCCTCCTTTGGTTGGCGGATTTTATCGGCAGTTAATTGAGTTACTGGCGGGCATTCCTTCTGTAGTTTACGGGTTCTGGGGTTTGGTCGTCCTCGTGCCACTGATTGGCAAACTCCAACCACCAGGAGCTAGCCTGCTTGCGGGAATCGCTATTTTGACATTAATGATTTTGCCAACGATCGCCTTAGGGCGTGTCACCAATTAGGTAAACTGGAATGATAACTGCTGAAGAAAAATAGGCAACAGGGAAACGATGACAGGCCGATACGCACTACGAGATGACCAGTGGGAGAAAATCAAAGACCTGCTACCTGGGCGAGAGGGCTATGTGGGAGTCACTGCCAAGGATAATAGGTTGTTTGTCGAAGCTGTATTGTATCGTTATCGAGCAGGTATTCCTTGGCGAGATTTGCCAACACGATTCGGCGATTTCCGAGTGCTCCACACCCGCTTCAGTCGTTGGGCAAAGACGGGGGTGTGGGAACAAGTCTTTCATCATCTAGCAGACGATGCCGACAACGAGTATGCCATGATTGATTCCACGATTGTCCGCGCTCATCAGCACAGTGCAGGAGCAAAGGGGGGGATGCAGACCAAGAAGCCATTGGTCGCAGTAAAGGCGGATTGAGTACCAAGATTCATGCCGTGGTGGATGCATTGGGTAACCCATTGAGCTTCCACCTGACCCCAGGACAAGCCTGCGATCTTGATGGAGCGGACAAACTGCTGCCCACTTTGGTTGCTAACACCGTACTGGCAGACAAAGGATACGATGCTGATGAGCGCGTCATTGAACCTCTACTACTCCAGGGCAAAACTGTCGTGATTCCGCCCAAACGCAACCGCACCCATCCTCGTGATTACGACAAAGACTTGTACAAAGCTCGTCATTTAATTGAAAACTTTTTTGCCAAACTCAAGCAGTACCGGGCGATTGCAACTCGCTATGATAAACGGGCAACCAACTTTCTAGGTGCAATTTATCTGGCTGCTTCTGTCATCTGGCTCAATTGATGACACGCCCTAGCGAGGAAAAGAGAAATACTTTTTTAGTATAAATCTTTTTCATAAAGCTAGGCTGCTACTAGATGTGTAATTTGTTAAAGCTGTCCGGTTTCCTTAAACCAACTCTGGACATACTCAAATGACAAGCTATCATTTACCCTCCAAAAAACAAGCAAGCCAGAAAAAAGATTATACTGGCATTTTTTGCGATATTCAGAACGTTCCCTCAATCATAAAATTTGCTAGTTTGGTACTGCAATTTGCAGAATCTAACGGGACTGTATCGTGCAAAAATATTTATTACAATTCACAGCGTCAAGACCAAGTAGCTTCCTCAAATAAGCTAAAAGAGCTTGGTTTTAGATGTGTTAATGTTCCTGACACCTCAAAGAATAGTGCAGATAAACGACTTAAAGATGACTGTTATGAGGCAGTTGCTTTTAATTCTTCTCTAAAGAATATTATCCTATTCTCAGGAGATAAGGATTTTGCTGTATTAATTTCCATTCTCAAAGCTATGGGTAAAAAAGTCATAGTCTTTGCTCAACGAGGTAGTGAGAGTCCAAAGTTGATTAAACTGGTTGGGAATGATAATTTCTACTTTGTAGATGAATTACCTGAGCTAGTTGACAATAGCAATAAGACTCAACCTCAAAACACAGCTATTGTGTCTCGGATTAATTGCAAAGAGGCTATAGAGTATCTAATTGAAGCTATCAAAACTGCCTCAAGCCAAGGTAAGCCTACCGTATTTGGTCGCATTGATAAATTGATGCGTAAACATTGTGCTAACTATCAAGGATACTTATCTATTTCTACAGATGATGGAAAGAAATTTAAGAGTTTTAGCCAGTTTATTGATGTTGCGATAAAGGATGGCAAAGTCAAAAAGCAAAATCAGCAGTTATTTTTAACTGAATTAGATAAACTGGCTGCCTAAAATAGCTTTGAAAAACCCAGTTGAATAAAAAACTGAGTTTTCCCAAGACACCGCGATTTGCGGTTTTTTCATGTCTGAACAAAACAACACTTGTAAACTATCCCAACAGTGAATTTCTGCAACAAAATATAAGATAAAATGCACAAACTTCTAATATTTCATAATGAAAAACTTCTACGCCGTGCGCTTACCCACCGGTCTTACGTCCATGAAAACCCCGGAGAAGGTGAACATAATGAACGCCTAGAATTTCTTGGTGATGCTTTGCTAAATTTCTTAAGTGGCGAGTATCTATACAAGAGTCACCCAGAAATGGGAGAAGATGAATTAACCCGGCGGCGTTCGGCACTGGTAGATGAGAAGCAATTGGCGAAGTTTGCTGAGGAGGTAGGTTTAGACTTTAGGATGCGGTTAGGAAAAGGCGCAATTCGAGATGGAGGCTACCAAAATCCTAATTTGCTCAGTAGTACGTTTGAAGCAGTTCTTGGTGCTTACTATTTGGATAACGATTCTAATATTGAAACAGTTCGCGCAATTATAGAACCACTATTTGATTCTGTAGATCCCAAGCATATAATTGTGCCTCGTTCTAATGTAGACTCAAAAAACCGCTTTCAAGAATGGGTGCAACGCAACGTTACTCCAAATCCCCCCAAATACTTTACAGACCAAATAGGAGGCCCTTCTCATGCACCAGAATTCATCGCCAAAGTATTGGTAGATGAAAAAATTTACGGAGAAGGTAAGGGACGTAATAAAAAAGATGCAGAAAAAGCTGCTGCGGAAGATGCGCTAGCTAAGTTGAAAAAACAAGGTTTGTTGTAGAGTTTATGGGTTTATAAATTTTGAGAATTTTAAAATTAGAAGCTTCCTAACACTGAAAAATCGCAAAAAAATGAGGATGGTATACGCCATCCTCATTTTACTTTTTGTTACTTTACTCATTTCCAGATAGTAGCTAGAAAAGAGTCAGCTATTACAGTTGCGGTACGTACTGTTGCTTCTCAGGTACTTCAGCGTACTCAGCCACAATCTGGCGGAATTCTTCGCCGTCAATGGTTTCTTTTTCGATGAGCAGATCGACTAAGCGATCGGTCACAGTGCGATGGTCACGGATGATCTTCTTAGCATTGTCGTAGCACTGCTCAACAATTTCCCTGACTTGAGCATCAATGCGGGAAGCGATGGATTCGGAATACTCAGAGCGGGTTGTCCAATCACGGCCCAAAAATACTTCTCCCTGTTGGCTTTCTAAGGAAAGTGGGCCTAAGTTTGACATCCCGAAACGGGTCACCATCTGCCGTGCCATTCCTGATAACTGCTGCAAGTCTCCACCAGCGCCAGTGGTAACTTCCGCAGCGCCAAAAATTACTTCTTCAGCGGCGCGACCACCTAAAGCACCAGTAATTCTGGCTTTCAGTTGAGAACGGGAAATTAACCCCTGTTCTTCGTTGGGTGTAAACCAAGTTAAACCCTGTGCTTGTCCCCGTGGGATTAAGGTAACTTTCTGTACTGGGTCATGGTCTTTTAACAAAGTCCCCACTAAGGCGTGTCCAATTTCGTGGTAAGCAATTAAGCGCTTGCTCTTGCTATCTACCAAAGGAGTACCTTCCATCCCTGCAACTACGCGATCCACCGCATCATCAATTTCGCGGAGGGTGATGGCTTCTTTGCGTCTTCTAGCAGTCAAAATTGCTGCTTCGTTGAGTAAGTTGGCTAAGTCAGCACCAGTGAATCCAGGAGTGCGGCGAGCGATCGCATCTAAAGATACGCTAGGGTCTAGTTTCTTGTTCCGCGCATGGACTTGCAAAATTTCCAAACGCCCTTTGATATCGGGTGCATCGACTGTTACTTGTCGGTCAAAGCGACCGGGACGCAATAAGGCTGAGTCTAGTACGTCGGGACGGTTGGTAGCAGCAATAATAATGATGCCTGTGTTACCTTCAAACCCGTCCATTTCGGTGAGGAGTTGGTTGAGGGTTTGCTCTCTCTCGTCGTTACCGCCACCGATGCCAGCACCCCGTTGGCGTCCTACAGCATCAATTTCATCGATGAAGATGATACAGGGGGCGTTATCTTTAGCTTTCTTGAATAAATCGCGGACGCGGGATGCACCGACACCAACGAACATTTCCACGAATTCTGAACCAGAAATACTGAAGAAAGGTACGCCTGCTTCGCCAGCGATCGCTTTTGCCAAGAGAGTTTTACCAGTTCCAGGAGGCCCAACTAACAGCACTCCCTTAGGAATCCTTGCGCCTACAGCGGTAAATCTTTCTGGCTGTTTCAAAAAGGTAACGACTTCTTGCAATTCTTCCTTAGCTTCTTCGATACCTGCTACGTCGTCAAATTTGACCCCGGTTTTCGCCTCCATTTGGAAACGCGCTTTGGATTTGCCGAAGTTCATCGCTTGACCTGGCCCGCCGGGGAGGTTGCTAGAACGCCGGAACAAAAAGAACAGCCCGGTAATCAATAAAACTGGAAACACGAGATTGCCCAACAATCCCCAAATTGCGCCATCATTCCGCATGGGGTGAGCATCAAAACTAATCGCTTTTTCTTTGAGCTTGCTGATTAACTCAGGAGCGTTAACAGGCAAATCCACACGCCACCTTTGGACACGATTCTCGATGTCTGGATCGCGGGCTTCTATAATTGCTGTCCTACCGCCTTCGTACAGATCCACGCTGGTGACGCGATCGCCGTCCAAGTATTCTAGAAAGCGACCATAGGTCATGCGGGTATTGGCTGCATTCTTACTCATGTCAGTAGGAGCGCCTGCAAAGGCCCCTTGCCAGAAGAAAAAACCAATTACCAAAGCCGGCAATGTCCAGAGTACTAGGACTTTCCAAGAGAATTTCATCTTAATTTGCCTCTAGATGCCTATACAACTCATCAGCCTCAGCAACCGAATGTTAATCATTCTGTCACTTTAAACTGTTAAACGGATGTCTATAAATCCATTTTGTTTAATTTGATCTCTTACATGCACTGCCATAGAGCGATTGGCGCATTATGGCGATGCCAACAAGAATCTTAATCAAAGTTAACTTAATTTTAATACAATATCGTACGAGAAAAGGGAGCGCAAACAAGTGAGAGACGCCAAGAAAATTTCTTGCGTCTGGTGTCTCTCTTCAACCAAGCCCTTTACTTCACTTCTGTAATTTGTAGAGTGTAAGGGAGATACTTGCCTTTTTCGTAAGAACCAACCCAAATTTGGTAACTTCCAGCCAGCCATTCACCAACAATACCGGCATTTTTGCCGTCAACATCGTCATTGCACCAAGTACCACCGGGACCCTTGACAATTATGGTGGTGTCCTCAGGACTTTGTACTTGCAGCTTTAGGTAGTCAAATTTACTTGTTAGGGCTAATGTGTGGTCTGGTGTTTCATCAACAAATCCTGTACAAGGGCCAGTGGCTGTTTCACTTCTCTCACCTACCTGATTCCCAGATATTGAGCCACCACTCATCCCGCGAACTGTTAGGGGGTCTGGGGAAAACTGAGGGCCAATGGTGACATCTCCAAATATCGTTGGCGCTTCCTGAGCATCAACCGCAGCATTAACTGTTGATGTGATGAAGAGCGTAACTATCATGATCGATAATCTCATCCCTCTATTGAGCGCTTTTGTCGGCATTGTAATTACGTTTGCTTCTAAGTGTTTTTGAAGACATGAATTTTACACACCAAGTTCCCAATATGAGGAGAATTGACTACCTGTTTTAGATTTAAAATTGGAGATAATTCATTAGTAATTAGTCAATGATTTCTTGTTTCTATAGTTGCTCTACCCTATGGATAGGGGCACAGATACGTGCACCCCTACAATCTAAAAAATTTCTAAAATCTGGCAGTAATCGCTAATTAGCTTCGGTTATTGCCCTAGTCAAGCGCGACTTATCTAAACCAATCTGATTTAGTAGCAACCAAGATTGGATCAAGTCGGGGCCATGAACATCTCCAGTTAAAGCTGCTCTGAGCGATCGCATTACCAAGCCTTTTTTGACTTTTTGTTCTTTCACAACTTGTTTAATAATCTCCTGGGCGGCGGCTTCCGAGAGTTGCGGCTGATTTTCTAAAGCTGTGACAATTGCCTCAAGGACAGCAGTAGAACCTTCTTGCTTTAGTTGTGTACTGCCTTCTTGACTAAATTCAACTGTATCGCTAAAAAACAGTTGGCTTTGAGGTACTGCATCTACCAGGCGAGTCAAACTCTGGCTAATTAAAGTTACTAGCTGCTCTAACCAGGGGCGTTCTCTTCCACCATCAAATTCATATCCAGCCGCTTGCCAATAGGGGATGAGTAAATCTGTGAGTTTATCTACTGGCGTCTTGTGGATATACTGACTGTTCAACCAATCCAGCTTATCCCAGTCAAACTTTGCACCCGCTTTATTTACACGCTCAAAACCAAATTCTTTGGCTGCTGTTTCTAAGGTAAATATTTCTTGCGTCGAGTCTGGTGGCGACCAACCCAGCAATGTCATGTAATTCACCAAACCTTCAGCAGTAAAGCCCATTTGCTGAAAGTCAGAAATAGAAGTGACACCATCCCGCTTAGAAAGCTTGCGCCCTTCCATGTTCAAAATTAGCGGCGTGTGGGAAAACTCTGGAATTTTTGCACCCATTGCTTCATACAGCAGAATTTGCTTGGCGGTGTTGGCGATGTGGTCTTCTCCCCGAATGACATGGGTGATTTGCATATCGATGTCATCCACTACAACTACAAAGTTGTATAAAGGTTGACCGCTTCCTTCTTCTGAGGCGCGGGCGATGACCATATCACCACCTAAATCGCTACCTCGCCAAGACATCTTTCCCCTTACTAGATCGTTCCAGACAATTTCCCGCCCATCTTCGATTTTGAAGCGAATTACAGAGGAGCGACCTTCTGCTTCAAATTCGGCGCGTTGTTCTGGCGTGAGGTTACGGTGACGGTTGTCATAGCGAGGAGCTTCACCTCTAGCTTTTTGGGCTTCTCTGAGAGCTTCTAGTTCTTCGGAGGTGGTGTAGCAGCGATAGGCTAATCCTTGATCTAGGAGTTTTTGCACTGCTTCTTTATAAAGATCTAGACGTTGGGATTGGAAAAATGGTCCTTCATCCCAGTTCAGTCCTAGCCAGCGCAATCCTTCAAGAATATTGTCGGTGTATTCCGGACGCGATCGCTCTATATCTGTGTCTTCTATTCGCAGAATGAACTTCCCACCGTGGTGGCGGGCAAATAACCAGTTAAATACAGCCGTTCTAGCTGTACCAATATGTAAATTTCCGGTTGGACTCGGCGCAATACGAACTCTGACAGTCACAGTTGATTCTCTCTTTCGCAAAGCATGATAAATGTAGCTTATATTTAAACCCTGAATCCTGAGTCAATTCCTTTAGGGAATTCAAAGTTCAAAACCACCGAGGTTAATTTCGGTGATTCACTACTTATAAGTTTAGAACGGGACTGACGGGGCTCGAACCCGCAACTTCCGCCGTGACAGGGCGGTGCTCTAACCAATTGAACTACAGTCCCTTGTTTGGCAACTTTGCTATTATCACTATTTTTTTTCTAATTGTCAAGTGTTTTGGAGTTAGGAATTAGAAATTATTTTTGACCCATCTCTCCAAGGTGCGGATTTTTCGTTATAACCTAGATAATACAACCTGTGGCTCTGATTCCAGATGCTGCAATATCCGGGATTGCATTTGTTTATACTGCTGCTTTAATAGCTGTTTGCTCAACTGGGGTTGAGAAGCCGGTGGTAGACTATGACTCTGTTGCACCCAGGTTTTCAACATTTGCCGCTGAGTCGGCTCGATGCGACTGCTGAGAACGTTGATGCAGGAATGTGGTGCTTCCAGAGTGAAGAAAATCAAAGGATAGTGTTCATTTTCAGCCAGGAAACTTACCATCTTCAGATTTTGGGGATTTTGCATATCTAAGTAGCACGGTAGCCACTTAGGAGCCAATTGCCGATTGTAGAGTACAGCCACCCACAACAGCATTGGGTGAGGGGATGTTATAAAGATAAACTGGTTATAACGGGTAGAAACCGCATAGTTTTTGATTTCTTGTTTAGGTAACATCAACCATAGAGCTGTCATAGATCCTTGTGTGGTGTCTAGAAGCTGGGGAAAAACAATTTCTTGAATTGGTTTATTTTGAGGCCATAAAAGTTGCCGACAGCTTTGTTGTACTGTAATTGGTAATCCAGAATTCAAGGGACGGCTAAGGATAGAACTAGAGGATAAAGTTGTAGGTAAACTGGGACAATTTGACTGTTCTAAACTGTTTAATAATTGCAATATTTGAGCGATATTTTGTGGACGATCGCTTGCTTTTTTAGCAAGACAAGCCATGATTAAACTATTTAGCTTCTGAGGTATTTTCAGAGTTGGTTTAACATCTGCGATCGCTTTTGGTGCTTCAAAGTGATGTGCTTTATACCAAGCACCAAAGTAATCAGTTTCTGGTTGCCAAGGTTTTTTGCCTGTGAGCATTTCAAACATCATTACACCCAGGCTATAAATATCAGAGCGACTATCTAATTTTTCACCATCTAGCTGTTCTGGAGAACAGTAGGGTAAAGTGCCATTAAATCCCCTACTTGTACTAGCTGTTGATGCATAATTTAAAAATCTAGCAATACCAAAATCGAGAATTTTAACTAACTGACCTAATATCGGATCGGGAATAACTAATATATTGGCAGGCTTGATATCTCTATGAACTAACGGACAAATTTTACCATCAATGTTAATACCTTGATGAGCGCACTGTAAGCCTAAACAAATCTGGCGAGAGAGAGTCAAAAACATGGGTAAAGGTAACGGAATCAAATCCTTTAAACTTTTGCCACATAGATATTCCATGACATAGTATGGTTTTCCTTTCTCATTCACACCATAATCATACGCCCGCACTATGTGTATGCTCTTTTGACTCAAAGCTGCACTCATTAAAGCTTCACGAGCAAAGTCTTGTTGCATCTTGCTATCAACAACAGTTTGAGTCAAAAACTTGATAGCAACTGGTATGCCTCCTAACAAAATATCATGTGCTAAAAAAACTTCACCCATGCCACCGCTGCCAATTAATTGCTTGAGTTGATAACGATTGGCAAGCAAGCCCGTACTACTTGGAGATATAAATGGGCTTTGATTCACTTTATTCACCTCTACTGCTGAGTCCATTTAAAGTTAGCAATACGCACATAAAAATATGATTAGGTAATGGTGGCAAGCATTTTGATTTTGATAGCACACTTTCAAGAACGTGATAAAAGTTTAAAAAAAACCTCCAAGAATTTAGCCATCCAATTTTTTAAACCTTCTTTTTCAGCTTTTTGATCTGCTGCTAGCTTTCGTAAAATCTCTAACTTTAGCTTTTCATAATCTGTTTTTAGAAGATTTTTAGCTTGATTAGGCAAAATTAATTCATTTGACTGTTGACTCATATCTAACCAATCTACAAGTTGCTGACGCTGGTTAGCCGTAAGGCTTAAAGTTTTTACATGAGAGCAACGGTTTGGATCTTCTAGGGTAAAAAATAGTAGATGATAATAGCCTACCTCTGCTAAACTACGTGCTATATTTTGCCCTTTACTATCTTTTAAATCCAGAAAATAAGGTAGCCATTTAGTCATAGAAGGCTGGGAATCATATAGTACTGTTACCCACAATAGCATCGGGTATACATTAATTTGACTAATAAATTCAGTGCCATGTATTTGATCCAAAAATTTTGTAATCTCTTGCTTGGGCAACATTGCCCAAAAAGTTGGTATAGGTCTTTGAGGAGTTTGTAGTAAATGAGGAAAACCAATTGGCGCAATTGGTTTATTTTTAGGCCAGTTTTTCTGCAAACACTCTTTTTCTGATAATAAAGTCGCAGGTACTAATTGAACTGGAAATGATAGTTTAATAATCTCACTACTATTACTAGGAATAACATCATTAAGCTGAATATTAGCCTTTTCTAAGTCTTCTAAAATTTGTCCGATATTTTGAGGGCGATCGCTTACTTCTTTCGCTAAACAACTCATCAATATTTTTTCTAATATCTGTGGGATTTTGACTTGCGGATTCACTTCTTCAACTGTCGGTGGCATTTGAAAGCGATGCGCTTGATACCAAGTACCAAAGGAGTTACTTTTTGTTTGAAATGGATGTTTCCCTGTTAGCATCTCAAACATTAGTACTCCCAAACTGTAAATATCAGAGCGGACATCTAGCAGTTTGCGTCCTTCCATGTGTTCTGGAGAACAGTACGGCAAACTGCCAATAAAAGAATCCGTCAGAGTCATCCCACTTCGCTCTGTTAAAAACTTGGCAATCCCAAAATCTAGTATTTTAACAATTTCTCCTTGTTTATTATCTTCACTAATAAATATATTTTCTGGTTTAATATCCCTATGAACAATAGGATAAATCTCTCCTTTAAGGCTAATACCTTGGTGGGCACATTGTAAACCTAAACAAATTTGATTACAAATATCCAAAAATTTTGATATTGTTAAGGGCTGAATTTTGAGAATTTGTTTGAGATTTTTCCCTTGGAGGTATTCCATTACATAAAATGGAGTTTTATCCTCAGTAACGCCATAACTTAAAATGCGAACAATATGTTTACTTTTGCGACCCAATTGAGCGCCAATAAAAATCTCTCTGGCAAAGCGTTGAGACATTTGTTGGTTCGCCAAACTGAGTGACAAGATTTTGACTGCGATCGGCATACCACCTTTAGCAGTATCTTCAGCTAGATAAACTCTACCCATTCCTCCTTTACCAATCAAATCTCTGATTAAATAACGATTGTTTAAAAATTGCCCAATGTAATTGTCTACTTCTGCTTTTTGCCCTACCATATTCTCAATTTTATTTTGTTTCATAAAAATCATTTTTGAAAAATATTGTTGGCAAAATACTTTAATAAGTCTAGCTAATTTTTAAATTTAAATCTAAAATATATTCAGAGTTTAGAGATAATTAATCATCTGTTGTAATCATGCTTGATCTCTCTACAAAAGATCCTAAACATTGTGTAACATATTTATTAAGGATTACGGTTGAGAAATTACACGTAAACTACGAATAGGCAAGATAAAGTTGCCTAGTAGATTCCGTGAATACACAGAATTAAGCTTAAAACAAGTAAATAGCAGTAACTCTGTACAGCTAACGGTTGAGATTTGGCAGTAAACGGCGTAAGAATCTGATTAGTGGTGTTTCAATTTTCATTTTAAAGGCTAGGATCTGGGTGCGTTGCAGGGAGTTAAAATTGTTATCACTGATAAGAATTAATGATTGCTGACCATCGGGTAGTTTAGGGCCAAGAGTTAAGCCTTCGATATTGTCTAACAGTACATCTAGGGTTCTCAAATCTAACAGCAGTTTTTTCTGAACTGGTTTAATATTTTTGGAGTCGACTGCTAAAAGACTATCTATATTATGAATATTGTCAGCTTTTTCTAAAGAAACCTGAAACAGGGAAATAGCAAATCCTAAACCAGTAAAAGACCGTTCTAAACTTAGAAAGTGTCCTTGATTATCAAGAGCAACTAAATCAGGTAATCCACTCGCAAATTTGCCAATCAGATTCAAAAATGGTGTAACTGGTTCAGTTTGGTAAAGAAATTCTTTTTCTGGCTGGTTGGTGAGCAAGTTGTATTGCAAAATTCGGCAAGGACTACCGATGTTCGGTTTAGCTGCGACACCATCTTGAAGTAGAGCATTTTCTGTGGCTGTGAATAGATGCTTTTTATCGGGTGTGATGGTGAGGCTTTCAAAGGCCAAATTGTTGCGGATACCTTTTTTACGACTTTTCTCTGGCAAAAATTTGTGTGGTACGGGAAGTGTTGTAATTTCTCTGCCAGAGGATAGTGAGAACTCTTTAATAAAAGGATTAATTAATTTGGCAGCATCGCCTTCAGAAGAAATAAACACAGTTGCTTTATTAGTTAAGGCAATACCTTCTGTATCAGTTTCACTAGGGCGAAATGTTTGACCATTTTCATTTAACAATGTGGTAAAACTGACAGGAACAACTCTATCCTTTTGTAGGGAACCCTTGCTTAAGTCGATTTTCAGGGTGTAGAAGCGGGCATTAGCTTTTTGTCCCCGGTCATCGGAAATAGCATAAAAAAGGTTGTTTTTTGCATCATAGGTAATTCCAGATAAACCTCCAAGTTCAGCTTTTTTAAAGATTAAACCTTTTGGTAAAGTAGCTTCTCCTATGAACTCTATGCTATTGATTTCAACAGCATTTGTAGGTAAAATTCTGAATAATAATATAATAATTATAATTGTAATAAAAAAGTAAATAATTCTGGGAATTGCGAAGATTTTTTTTATTAGCTGCATAGAATTGTTTTGTGAAACTATGAAAATTCAAATAAAATATCAGGTGCACATCTGTGCGCCGCCAGAAACAACATGTTTTCCAACCAATTGAAAACCTTTAGAAAATACAAAATTACTTAAGCTAGTCGCAAACCATATTCATCCTGAAAAAAGTTGACAAGCCAGTCTTTCACTTTGCGGGTAGCGCGGCAATCATCTTCGTTGTAGCTTTGGATAATTTCTAGTAAGGTGCGATCGCCTGTTTCTAGCCACTGATCGTACCAGTAAATACACTTGGCACCACTAGCTTCTTTTTCCCGCCATTCAAATCCTAACCAACGAGCGATCGCTTTCAGGGCATAGCTTTCTACTGGCAATGCTACACTTTGGGTTAATTGTTCATATACATCCACAAATCGATTCAGTACAGGACGCACTGAGGAGTGCGGTGTGTGGTAAAGCTTTGCTAGCCGTTTGACTGTATCAAACTCGTAGACACAAAAATGATAAATTGGCGCTTCGGGATATTGCCAAACCAAATCCAAAAATTGCTGCCAAACTAATTCTTCATCTTCTGGTTTGTCTGCCAAAAACGAATAAAACTGTTCCGTATTGGCTTGTCTATCAACGACCAAAACTCCCAAGAGATAATTTAAATCCAAGTCTGGCTGTGCTTCAATATCAAAGTAAAGCTCTATGGGTGCTGTGAATGTAATATCTTCTATTGGTAGCGGGTAGGGTAAGATTAACGGTCGTCTTTCCAGGGCAGATTGAGCTTGCACTAACAGCTTGGGCGCTACTTCGCTGTCAAAACCAAGGAGGTTTTCTAAGGTGCTGGAACTGGTGTTCGCAAGAGATTCCAGTGTAGTGATGCCTAAAGCTTGAAGTTGAGTGTAGCGAATCGGTGTTACGCCTGGTAGCAGTGAAAGGTGTTTTTCAGATTGAGCGATCGCATAACATTCACTATACCAATGACAAAGATTGCACTTTTGCCGCGAAATAAACACCTCTGGCGGATTTGGTAACTCTAAAACTTGAATAAACTCCTCCAGAATCTGCTGCATTCGTGGTGTCCATTTGAACAGATCAATTGCATAATTGGTGTTTTTAGTTCGCAATATGAGCCAAGCTGTTTCTGGTATAACTCCCTGCACTGTTGCCAACACTTGGGCATGAAATGCAGCGACAACTTGATATTCTTGCTTAGGACGCTTACCCAGTTCAATACTAGCCGGGACGTAGATCCAATCTCCAAAATGGGATTGTCCTGGTTGTTTCACAAGTAAATTTGGACGACTTAGCAGAGTGTATTTTTCAGAATAAGTTGCTAACAGTACTCCCTTATAAATGTACTCAACCCCGCGCTGCATCAATTCTAAAGTTGCCTTCTCTGCTTTTTCCCAGTTTCCATAAGAGTAATCTGGTTGGTGATAAGTCATCTGTGCTAAAGCACTCAGCTGATGAGCGATTTTGTCCTCTTGCAGTTTCTGTAGCAACTCATTGGGAGCATCGCGCTGACTTTTGTCACCGTGGATATCTAGAAAAGGTCGGCGTTTACAGCGTTGGTATTGCAGTAGGAGTTCAGCATTAATTAGCATCCTTTTAAGTTAACAAGAATTAGCACACTCTGGGAGTAACTCAGACAATTAAAGTCTTAAGGTGGCGATACCTTCTCTGCGTTCGCGCAGCGTGTCGTAGACAGACGCTACGCGTAGCTTGCTTCCCCCTAGGGGTACGGTGGGCTACGCCAACGCGTCCACACCTAATTTGCTGTTTATTCTATACTGTCAACAGCTAGCCATTGGCGTAAACAGCACAAGCGTTTGCTTTTCTCCCAAGTTACAACTGAGGGAAAGTAACACAACCACGGTTTGTTTATTCATTATTACAAGGGTACATGACAGAACAACATGAGCCGTGTCTCATCTGTGAGCGTGTCACACTCTGGAGGAACGGTCAGAATCCCTACTTTATTCACGAATTCGAGCATTCAATCTTTGTGATTGGCGATCATCAGTTTCATCGCGGATACTCCCTTATTCTTCTGAAAAAACATATTAGAGAGTTGCATGAAGTTCCCTCACCTATCCAGTCTGCCCTATTTAAAGAAGTGATGCTGGCAGGACAAGCTATTGTTAACGCTTTTAGTCCGTGGAAAATGAATTATGCCTGTTATGGAAATAGTGAGCCACATATTCATTGGCATCTCTTTCCCCGCTACGAGTCCGATCCAGATCGCAAGGCTAATCCGTGGCGTCATGCATCAGAGTTCAAACACCATCTGATTACTTCTCAAACAGCCCAGAATCTCGGACAAAAAGTCACAGAGCATTTATCGTTACTGATTACAAAATGAGATTTGGCAGCGAGGTCTTAAATTAATCTCATCCCTATTTTTAGCGTCGCTCCTACACAAAGTACAAATACCTCTAATATCAATAGCCTGCAAACAGCAGATATCCCTTGTAAATTATGACTATTTCTGCATCACCAATCAAGCTGCATCAGCATCGAGAGCAATTTCCCGCTTTAGCGAATAAGACTTATTTTAATTATGGGGGACAAGGGCCGATGCCCCAAAGAGCAATGGATGCTATGGCCCAAACTCAAGCTTATGTTCAGCAAATAGGCCCCTTTGGCAATGAGGCGTATCGCTGGATAGCGCCCCAGACTCAAGCCGCTAGAGTTGCGATCGCTTCGGAGTTACATGCACCAAGTCAAACAATTACTCTCACCCAGAATGTCACTGTTGGCTGTAATATCGCCATGTGGGGCATTGAGTGGCGTGCTGGCGACCACATACTGCTCTCAGACTGCGAACATCCAGGTGTAATTGCCACATCCCAAGAAATCTCGCGGAGATTCTCTGTGGAAGTTACTACCTGTCCCCTCAAGGCAACTTTAAATGAGGGCGACCCCGTAACCGTCATTGCCCAGCACTTACGTCCTAATACGCGTCTTGTAATATTGAGTCATGTTTTCTGGAATACTGGTCAAGTTTTACCTCTTGATAAAATTGCCGAAGTATGCAGAAATAATCATTCTTTTTTACTGATAGATGCTGCCCAATCTGCTGGTCTGTTGCCTTTAAACTTGACAGAATTGGGTGTAGATTTTTATGCTTTCACTGGTCACAAATGGTTATGTGGCCCTGCGGGTGCTGGTGGCTTGTACGTCCGACCAGAAGCACGAGAAAACCTGAAACCTACGTTTATTGGTTTGAATGGTATTGTTGTGGATAGTCAATCTCAACCTGTGGATTGGCTTCCCGATGGACGGCGATATGAAGTGTCTACATTAGCTTATCCGTTGTATGTTGGCTTGAAGGAAGCGATCGCTATCCATCAGCAATGGGGAACATCACAGGAACGTTACGAGCAAATTTGCCACAACAGTGACTACCTTTGGCGGCAGTTAGTAGCGTTACCTAATGTCAAGTGTCTGCGAACTTCCCCACCCGAAAGCGGTATAGTTTCTTTTCAACTCACAAATAATCAGCCCCAACCTCATTTGAAGTTAGTACAATTTTTAGACTCACAAAGCATATTAACTCGGACAATTGCCGATCCTAGCTGTATACGCGCCACCGTCCATTACCTTACTTTAGAATCGGAAATCGACCAATTGATTGAGGCAATTCAAAGTTTTTGTAAACTTAATTAAAAGTTAGGAGTTATAAGTTATCAGTTTCGAAATTATGATTTTAACTCTTAACAGACGCGATTAATCGCGTCTCTACTCCTAACTCTTGTACAGACGCGATTAATCGCATCTCTCCTAATCTCCTAATTATAAAATGGAACGCCCAATATTATACTTAGCCATAACTAACCACGGCTTTGGTCATGCTACCCGCACGGCTTCTGTAGCTGCAACAATTCAAAAATTATGTCCAGAAGTTCTGCTAATTATGGTGAGTACTGCCCCACGCTGGTTGCTAGAGTGCTATATAGAAGGCGATTTTATCTATCGTCCCCGTGCATTTGATTTGGGTGTGGTGCAAACTGATAGTTTGACAATGGATAAAGTAGCGACTTTAGAAAAGTTGCTGGATATTAAGAAGCATCAAAATTCGCTGATTGCCTCAGAAGTGAATTTTATCCGCCAAAATCGCGTTAATCTCATCTTGGCAGATATTCCCTTCTTGGCTCCTGGGTTTGCCAAAGCTGCAAACATTCCCTGCTGGATGATGAGTAACTTTGGCTGGGACTTTATCTACCGAGATTGGGGAGGCGAATTTACCGCAGTTGCTGATTGGATTAGTGATTGGTACTCAAAGTGCGATCGCCTGTTTCGTCTTCCTTTCCACGAACCAATGCCAGCTTTTAACAATATCACAGATGTTGGCTTAACAGGCGGTTCTCCCCGTTACTCTGCTGATGATTTACGCTCTATTTGGGGAATAACTGCACCAGTTGAAAAAACTATTTTGTTGACCTTTGGCGGTTTGGGTTTACAGCAAATCCCTTATGATAACCTGCGGCGATTTCCAGATTGGCAATTTATCGTCTTCGATCAATCTGCTCCTGATTTACCTAATTTAGTCAAAATTGATGACCGCAAATACCGCCCTGTGGATTTTATGCCGATTTGTGGACGAGTCGTTTCTAAACCTGGTTACAGCACTTTTTCTGAAGCCACAATACTAGGAGTGCCTATTATTACCATACCGCGTGATGACTTTGCCGAAGCAAATTTTATACTAAAAGGCATAACTAATTATAACCAGCATCAAATCATCACCCCATCTGAGTTTTTTCAAGGGACTTGGGATTTTCTATGTGACTTACCTCAACCACCAAAGCAATCTCAACCAATTGCAAAGAATGGTAATGAAGCGATCGCTCATGCTATTCTCAACCATTTTCGCAGTAATTAAACTTTACTTAACTGATAGCGTCTCATCCGCTGCTAGCTTTCCTATGGGAAGATTATAGCTGTTCTCAATTACGTAAAATATAGTATGGGCGTACATCTGTGCGTCCATAGCGCGTATTGCATCCAAATGAGAAGCGCTATAAACTTTAGTTATATGGTGAGACAAATCATCCAAACTAAAAAATTAACGGTTATTAGTCAATAATTAATCAAATTACAGATGACTCACTACCAAAAGTTACTAAAAATTTCCACCACTGGTAAATCTTTTTACAACATCACTGCAAAAATTGAGGACACCGTTGCAGAATCGGGAGTCGAAACTGGTCTTTGTACTCTATTTTTGCGCCACACTTCAGCCAGTTTAGTGATCCAAGAAAATGCCGATCCTGATGTCCTTGTGGATTTAGCTAACTTTATGGCAAAACTCGTACCAGAATCGGGAAAATACATCCACGATGCTGAAGGTCCCGATGATATGCCAGCACACATTCGTACTGCACTCACCCAAACTTCTGAGCATATCCCCATTAATCAAGGTCATTTAGTACTGGGAACTTGGCAGGGAATTTATATTTGGGAACACCGCCAGCGAAGTCATCTAAGAGAATTGGTTGTTCACATCTCTGGATAGCCGATTCTCAAGTTTTATTTATTTAAAGTCTAGTTTAGTAGAGTTTAAATACTCTGTTTATACTGCCTAACCTTTGGACATAACATAGTAAACCACACGGTAATATGCATTAAATAAATTTTGCCGTGATAGCTTTGTCATGAAAATTATTGATGGTAATTTAAGCAGATATAGACCAAATAATTCGTGTAAATTTGTAAATTCAAAAGTTAAGATTATTTATGGTTATTAAAAATTCTAATTACTTAGATATATACTAATATTTAGTGTAAGTTATATGGGCGATTTCAATTAATATGAAGCAAAAACTAACACCAACTCATACTTTTCAATTTATTGATGAAATCCTTGCCCAACAGTCTGTTAACTTATTGTCACTTAATCCCCAAAAAACGTTAATTACCAGCTTTGCAGAATTGGGAAATTTGAGTGCTGAACGAAACACCGACGTTCAAATTATCATAACCCTACAAGAAACTCTCGAAAGCATAGTCTTTACTCAGTTGCAAAACTTCCCAGAAAATATCTTCTGGGATTTTGATTTTCTGGTAAGTAGTATGATTAAGCAGGCTTTAATTGCGGAGGAGGGAGCTGTTCCTTTCTTAAAAAGTTTTGGTAAAAAGATGGTTTACCTAACGGAGATGTTCGGAAATAAAACGGAAATGCGCTTCCGTTATGTTCATGATTTTATGTATGGATTTGAGTGGGCAAGATGGGTACAAAAAGAGCCACAAAAACGCGCACATATAGAGCCTTTTAGTCTGCTTTTTTTGGATTATTTGCTTATCAAAGGTAAAGAACTTTTACAACGGATTAATCACGGTCAGATCACATCTTATAAACTATGTGACACAGGTTACCGCAATCCCTTCACATTTTCTCGTGAACCAGAAGATGAATACCGTCTGCTAACTTATCTTGCTGAGGAACAACTTATCCCAGTAGCAGTATGGGACTGGAATGCTAGCCCTGTATGGAACAAACCTTTCCAAGAAATGCGTCAGCAATTAGCATTAAAATTAAATATTCAACCACAGAGACACTGATTAGCAATTAGAAATTGCTGAAGAAAATAATTATGAAAATTGCTGATTTAATTACTTGGTTTGAAGCATGGGCAAATCCCACTTGGTGTGAAAGCTGGGATAATTGTGGCTGGCAGATTGAACCAGGAGTGTTGCAGGAAAAAGCACGGGTTTTGGTATGTTTGACACCGACTTTGGCAGTAATGCAGGAAGCGATCGCTCTTAATGCTAATCTGATTTTTGCCCATCATCCCTTAATTTTTAATCCTCTCAAGTCCTTACGCACTGGTGAAGCGATCGCAGAAATGGTAAGGTTCGCCTTTACCCACAATATTGGTATTTACAGCGCCCACACGAATTTTGACCAAGTACAGGATGGTACTGCTGACGTTTTAGCTCAAATTTTAGAACTTAAGGAAGTTACTCCTATATTACCTACACAAGCAGGTTTAGGATATGGTCGTATTGGTTTGCTAGAACCATTTTTAACACTACAGGAATTACTCGCGACAATTCAAACGCGACTTGCTCCCCCTAATTTGATTTTTTCCCCAAGTGCTGATTTACAGCAAACAATTTCACGAGTTGCGGTTTTGGGTGGTTCGGGGGCTAGTTTTATTTCAGCCGTCGCCAAAAGTGGTGCTCAAGCTTATCTAACTTCTGACTGTAAGTTCCATCAATTTCAAGAAAGCCGCGATCGCAGTCTTATTTTAATCGATGCCGGACATTACGCTACCGAACGTCCGGCTTGCGATCGCTTGGTGCAAAAATTTCAGTCTTTAAATCTAGACTGGGTGCAATTAAGTAAAAAGGATGAAGATTTCCGCCAGTTTTTTGCTTGATTGCTTACAAGACCCAACTATATTTTTTGGATGCTTGCCTAAAAGTTTTTTTATATTTTAATATTGTTAAATTATTTGGCTTCTCAATATTAATACTTAAGCTTTTCGGGCTACCTATCTAAGTACATTTAAGAGGGAGATGCACCTAAAGCTCATATTCTTAAACATTCTTGTGATGGCAATCACTATCTACGTGTAATTATAATCACATACTATTAATGTTCCATATCAATTAATAGCAAAGAAAAATGTTCCACACTTGACGTAATAAATTGTTTACTCTGCCCTAATCAACATGATTCGCACACTCGTTGAATCTGCTTTCCAAACTGGATATCTTAGTGTTGAATCTGAGGGTTTACTCCAGCAAGTGCTGTCCACTAAATGCTATCAGTCAGAGGATTTGCCAGCCCTCGCAGCCTTATACAATGCAGTTCGCGCAGGTGAAATTAAACGAGAAGCGTCCTCGTCGAACGTGCTTATGGAATTTCCTCTATCGGTTGAAGGAGGCAGGAGGCGGGAGTCAGGAGGCGGGAGCCAGGAGGAGCAAACTCCAAGGGGATTCGACCCCGGATGATTTGGAGTCACTGAACAGAAATTCAGTAACAGCCTTAAACTGCAAGCTTGCTCTGCTTGCTTTACTGAAGCAGAGGGGAATCTTCTCAAGGTCTTTACCCTTTGCTCTTTATCTCCTTTGTCTATCTGCCTTTTCCCCAACTCGCTTTCTATAATCGGGCAAAAATCTTAAAAACTCAAAACTCTTTGGGTGTTATTGTTGAAAACCATCAAGGTCAGCAAGAGAATGAGTTAAGATCAGATACAAGTGGGTAAAAGTAAAATCAAGTCCCCGGACTTCCCAGTAATGCCAATGATTAAAAGTAGGCAAGTTAAACAACCGCAATCAACGATTGTTTTGGAGTATTCTTTATTACATAATGGTAAGAATGACTCACCAGTAAATATTAACCTGGTTAGGACAGGTACTGAATTGTTTGACTTCTATGAAGCAGACATTCCCTAAAATAAGCCAGAGGGAGATTAAGTTCATTGGTACAGCAACTATTGATTGATGACCCAACATTTCCCAATATTTTGACAACTACAAGCAAGTCTTGGGATTGAGTTATGAAGCGTACTTGTTCTAAACGGTGAAATTAACCTCTTAAAGGTGTAATCTAATGGGGTAGAACCCAGATTTTGACAGGTTTAACTACGTTGTTTAAAAAGGCAGAAACAATACATGCTACACCGCAAGATTTATCAACTCTGTTGCGATGGGCGCGAGGTATGTGTTTTCTTGCGGGACCAGCAACGCTGGATTGAACGCGCCCGCATCATCGACATAGAGGGAGATTTAGTGACCCTACGCTATGAAACAGAAGAAGAGGATGAAGTTTGTTCTTGGGAAGAAATGGTTCGCCTCGAGAGCATTGGTGCTGTAACGCAAAAATTGGCTTCAGTACCACGCGGGAATGTGGAACCTCTGATGACTGAGGACTGTCCCGAAGCTGAACGCATCCACAACCGTTACACTGACTCGAATCCAGAATAATTGTCATTAGTCATTAGTTATTAGTCATTAGTCAAAAATGACAAAGGACAAAGAGCTAATGACTATTGACTATCATTCAAACCTTCAAAGGCAGGACAGTAACCTTCGAGAGTTACCTTGAAGTTAAACAACGGGGAAGCTGGGTTCCAACACCGCTGCCCCCTTTGATATCGGCAAGTACCGCAACAGTCGACATCTGTCCATGTATAGCGATCGCTATTTTGGTTGAGCAGTTCTCGTTGAGACAATCCCCTTAATACTAATTCTTCCCCTTGCCAACGAGCTTCGATTAACCCAGTATCGGCAAACTGCCGCCAACGCGGATCAGCAGTAATCACATCGGGGAGGGTGATTGTGATTACTGTTCCTAACTCTGTCAGTTCGCCTTCGTAGTTAGTCTCTGGCGCTGCCGGTTGTAAAAATGTGTCGCCGATGGGCAGTTCTACTAAGGTTTCAGCCGCCGGGGAATGTATATGGTAGCGGTTTTGCAACTCCTCTAAGCTAGTCAGGTCTGCCAAGTAGGCAGGAGAACCGTGGACAAAAATGACGTGCTGGGGTCGCAAATTATGAATTAGCTGCGTAGTACCAGGGCCGTCACTATGTTGAGCCAAGAGATAGGTTTCGACAGTGGTGGGTGCTAAATATTCTTTGTTAACTTTTATATCAATTTTTTCTGGTAGGAGGATTAGCCAAGGGCCTGTGTCTAGTTGGCAGTGCTTACCCAAATCATCTGTAGAGTCGGTGAGGACAATACAAGGTGACTTACCTACAGTAGGACGATGTTCTGGTTGTAAACGACGCACGCGGGGACGCACCCGTTCATCCCAAAATAAGGGTTGATGGCGGGCGAAGTTCTGCACGGATGGGGGGAGGTGAGATAGCAGTTCTAGGTATGCATCACACCCAGTGGCGACAGCCCCATCTACCCAGATATCTAAATCTCGTCCGGTGAAGTGGTGATGAGACCGTAAGAGCATTAGCAGTTCTTGACCCAATCCTAAAGCAGGAGTGGGAAGGATTACAGAACAATGGTCAGCGATCGCGCGATTAATTCGCTCTGCTAGTTGATTTTCTTGGTTGCGGCGATGGGGATGTCGGGATGTGCCATAAGTGCCTTCAATGATTAGCACATCTAAGTCTAAGCCCCGCAGTTCTTCTAAACGCAAACCTTCTACCAATCGGGAGTTAGATAGGAAAAAGTCTCCTGTATACAGTAGTTTGTAGGTACGCTGCTGGGTAGTGTAGGTAAGTAGAATTGCCACTGCCCCTGGTAGATGCCCTGCGGGAAATAATTCTGCTACCAGACCATCTTGGAATTCTACAGGCGATCGCAACGGCAAGGCATGACAAAATTGGGAAATTTCCTGAGGATCTTGGTCTAGCCAATTCAGCGGCAGTAATTTGCTGGTTACTTCGCTACCATAAATAGGTAACTTTGGAAAAGCCTTATGCAGTGCCAGTAAGCCTCTGGAGTGATCTGGGTGGGCGTGACTAATCAAAACTAAATCTGCTGGTAGGGGCGAACTAGCTCCACGTACCGACTTAGTAAGCCCCTTAGCCAGCGATGAAATATCCTCCAAACCACAGTCCAGCAATATGCGGTGTGGGCCCATTTTCACCAATAAACACACGCCCTCATCGTAATGCTGGACACTATAGGGCAAACATTCTAATTCACTACCCGTTTCCGCAGCATCTACGCGAGAGGATGCCGACAGATTATCCCTCATGCTCTCCTCCCCTCAAACCTCATCATCATGGACATATCCCAAAATCCAAAAGTTACACAAATTTTGGTTTTGTGACTTAGGGGTAAGTTTTATCGTGCGCCCCTACACCCTGAGAATACAGATTTTTGATTGGGGAGGACGCCTCCACCGAACCCGCACTGGTTCGGAAAGGTGGACTAACAACAAGCCAACAAACTAGGAGCTAAAGGATGCCTCTTGTTTATTTTCCCTTTGCAAGTTTTGAGCGCTCTTAGCCAACTCATCCTACGGTAAGTCGCCCAAGCGTCTACAGATTTATCTCAATGTGCGGAGCCATTGCCGTGATAGTTATCTGAATCATAGAATCCATTTTTCGTGCCAAAAAACAAGCACGAAAGCGTAAATATAACTGTTAATCCAGCTAGAATCAGCTTTACATCCATTAGTTTGCTGCCCTTTACTCAAGACTTTCCTATATTAATTTAGTGCTTCCGCAATCAAACGCAATCACTAGAAAATCTTTACTATGCTTATGTGGATTGGGCAATAGGTAAATTTACCGCAATCAGTCAGATTGTAGAACCTTTCGGTTCACCTGTCTATCCATTTAGAAATGATATCGCGTCCAGGTAAAGACTGTTTTTAATTCAACAAAGGTCACTGCTTCCGGCGTACATAGCTAACTCCATCGAGCCAGATGACACTCTTGGGATCTTTCGGATCGGTGATTAAGATGCGACGCTCGCTTGAGCCATCGTCGTAGGTGATGTCCAGCGTCAGTCCTTCAACGCGATAGCGACCGCGCTGATTTGGTGCTGTGTTGCTAGTAGCGATCGATGTGCCACCGGACTGTGCGCGTCCACCGACACCGTTGCCGCGCACGACTCGGCCATCAGCCGAGAAGCGATAGTCCTGCCAAGCAGCGATGGATTGGTTGCCTCCGATCGCAACCGTCCCCGTGCCAGAGAGCGAGCGGAAGAGTCCGTCAAGCCTGAAGTCATTCGGCAATTTCGGATACGTCGTTTGGAAAGGTAACGCTTTCCAGCCGTCCTTTTGTGCAAGTTGCAGTTTGCCACCCTGACGACGCCAACGTGTCCATTCGTCCGGATTTACACCTTTGTGGGCTTCGAGACCGCCTCCGAAAGAAAGCCCTTCGACGTTGGTGAGCGCATCGCCGTTGCGAAAGAGGACAACGGGATAGATATCGAGGGCTATGAAGCCACCAATACCCATCTTCGGACGCGAATTGAAGCCAAAACTATCGATCTGAGCCACAATTTTGGCGTTCGATTGGGAAGAAACAATCGCAGGTGTGGCGGAAGGCGATCGCTCGGCCTTGTTGGGTGTTTTGGGGGGGTTGCTCACCGACGCGAGGAGTTGTGGTGACACCGTTGCAAACTGCGCGTCAGGTAGTTTTGACACCGACAATGCCGCAGTGCAGGCATCAAGATTGACGTACTGACCTGCGATCTTTTGAGTGATATTGGCTACAGCCTGGTCGAGTTGCTGCTTTTGGGTGGGGTAGCGATCGAGGTCGCGTAGGCGTATGCGGATCTGGGCGACACCGTTTGCGGTTTGCCACGCGTCGATCTTGGCAGCATCATTAGCAACGAAGCCACTACCCTGCTGGCATTTTGTGGCGTAGTAGTCGAATGTCATCACCGTCAGCGCCGCCTGCATGAATGCCTTACTCGTGATATCAATGTCTTGCGCGTAAGCACCCTGCGCCGCAACCAGTGAGACTAGCAGAGTCATGGCAATAACATTTACTTGCATACAATAAACACTCCCAGATCGTGACGCTAACGGTTGAATTGAGGGGCAGTAGATATTATGTTTTACGATTAATTGAAATTATCTCTGTTTTGTCCGCTCCTAATGATGTATTATCCGGCGATCGCTCGATCGCCGTAAAAATCCTCATCTAGAATCTGCTCAATCGAAAAAGGACTCCGAGTTATTCAACATTCCAGCTAGCACGAAAGTTTATTCGATCGTAGCGATGAAAGCGATCGCACTTAGAGCCAAGACGAATGGAATTGCCTGCGGCACACTGCGTGTAGCTTGCTTCACCATACGGTCTTTGAAGACGCGATAAATCGCGTCTCTACATGAGGGTTTTGTTGCTCATTCTGAACTGTATTGGGATTTAAATCCCTTACTCCACTGTTAAATTACGAATTATCTAGTTCGCAACAACTGCACAAAGGTATTACTCACTGTATTGTCTTTGGTGTCAGCGGCGTATTGAATCAATTCTTCCCGCAGTTTTTTGGCTGCATCTATCTCAAGTAAGGTTGCTAGTAAGAAGTAAACGCCACGAAAACGCGGGTCGCCCATTCTATCAACTAAGAGTCCTTCGGCGGCATCAGTTTCGCCGAGAAAGTTCTGCACTAAGAAGAAATCCATGATTTTATCGTGGCGGAAGTACCATTCTTTTTTGGCTTCGCCTTTTTCATCTTGCCACTGACGGCTGACTACCATCTTGTATTTCTCGTCTGACAAAGACATGGCGACTTGATAAAATTCATCTGCGGGTAAGGCTTGTTTGTCTGCGAGTCGCATTTCGTAGACGGCGGCGGAGAATTTCTTTAAGGGAAATTCTTGATTCCATTCTTTGAGGTATTCTGCCGCTATTAAATTGTATTGCTGTTCTTGCAGCCGAAATAAATTAGGGTGTTTGCCTTGTGATAACATCAGCGCTACCACAGTTAGATCCATTGGATTGGAAAGAATTCGGCGGACAGCATCTAACTCTTCTTTGGCCTGTGGCTGTTGGAAGACTTCTGTTAAATAGTTGGTGCAGGCTTTGGCGTAATCAGCACCTTGAAGTTGGGCATCTTTGGGGAGTCGCGGCTGACGGGATATCAAAAACTCTTGAATTTGTTGTTGTTCAAGGGGCTGCAATTTATATATCTTGGCTGTTGAGGGCGCTGTCCACTCTAGGGGCTGGGTTGTCATGATAATGTTGCCCCGGAAATAGCTTTCCACAAACTGGCAGATTTTGGCGCGGGTTTCGGCGGTGACTTCGTTGAGTCCGTCGATGCAGATGTCAATTGCACCACTGTAAATCAGGTTTTTTAAGAAGCCGGCATCTTGGGCTTGGCCGTGTAGCTTGTCTTGGATGGCTTCAATTACGCCTTTATGACACTTTTGGGCGGGGAGATAGACAAGAATTTGCTGGGAGTTTTTGACGAGATGGCGCAAAAACATCGACTTGCCTAAACCAGAATCGCCTTCTAAGACTATTTGCCCTTTGATACTGGGTAAGGCTGCGGTGACAGGGAGGATTTCTTCGGAAATGGGAATTTTGACTCTGGACTCTGGGAAGTATGATTGGTCATTAAAGTTATCTAAGCCTGCATCGGCTAATAGAGAAGGCTGGAACGGCTCAAACAGTTTGCGGCGCAGGAACGGAACCCAGGCAAGGAGAAAGCCGACATAGCCGACACCGAAAATTCGGCGTACCCACGGGTTCCAGAAGAAGATGGCTTGGACTTGGGGAAATTTGGGGTAGGCAAAGATGAGGGCTAGCCACAAGGCAGCATGGATGAGGATTGTATTTCTGGCGCGGACAAACCATCGCCACACCTCCAGATTATCTATAACTGACTGCACCGCATTAGCATGGGTGGATCTGACTTGTTTGAGGTTGTTGTAATGGCTTTGCAGTAAGAGAAGATTATCTAATTTCCAAGTCACCTTTTTGTTAGTGGCAACTTCGGAAATTTGCTTGGCTAAGTCTTCTCTTAATTCTGTAAACCCCTGAGTAGGTTCCCAGGCTTTGAGAAAAACCTCTAGTGTTGTCTTGCCCTGTTCGTGGGTAAGTTTAGGAGGAACTGCTTTTCTCTCAGGTTTGCCTACCCATGTGAGTAGCGTTTTTACTTCATCATTGCCACCACTAAGGAAATAAGTCAAAAACCGCCAATATTCAAAAGTTCCGTTGTCTTTAAGGCTTTCCTGGTTTGGTTCATAGATATAATTCAAAACTACAACAACCTCTTCCAACTTGAGTTGTTTTATATTTTCCAATGCCGATGCCGCACTGCCACGAATATATGAGTTAACCTTTTCATCCTTGAGGAAGTTAAGGATGTTAGGGATATACTTGGTAGCCGCCTCTCCCAGGTTGCCCAATGCCGATGCCGCACTGCGACGAACACCTGAGTCAACCTTTTCATCCTTGAGGATGTTAACGATGTCAGGGATATACTTGGTTGCCGCCTTTCCCAGGTTGCCCAATGCCGATGCCGCACTGCCACGAACAACTGAGTAAACCTTTTCATCCTTGAGGAAGTTAAGGATGTCAGGGATATACTTGGTTGCCGCCTCTCCCAGGTTGCCCAATGCCGATGCCGCACTGCCACGAATATATGAGTTAACCTTTTCATCCTTGAGGATGTTAAGGATGTCAGGGATATACTTGGTTGCCGCCTCTCCCAGGTTGCCCAATGCCGATGCCGCACTGCTACGAACAGATGAATCAACCTTTTCATCCTTGAGGATGTTGGCGGCTTTCTGGGCAATTTCCTCCGGTTTTTTAAGCAGAATTTTTAAATCTTGCGGCTTATATTCAGCTAATTTGTCAAAAGCATATCCCTTTACTTTGGGGTAGCTGTCGTCAAGGGCTGCTACTATGCCGTCAATCTGCCACTGTTGCGGTTTGGGTTTGGGGGTTTCTTTGGCGTTTACCCAAGGTAGACAGAGGAGGAAGGAGAAGATAAAGGCTAAAGCATAAAGGATAAAGGGAGAAGGCTTGCTGCTGTGGCGGGGTGTGGTGAGCATAATTTGGGGCAAGGCGGCAGATTACACGCGGTTATGGGTATAATACCAAGCTTGCAATTCCTAATTCCTGATTGAGAGCCTTTAATGTTCGTGGGCGAGTATTAAATACTCATTAACGAAGCTTTGATATTCATCGCCGAATGTTTGATATTCATCGCCGAATGTTTGATATTCGGCGACGAATGTTTGATATTCGGCGACGAATGTTTGATATTCGGCGACGAATGTTTGATATTCATCGCTGAATGTTTGATATTCATCGACGAAGCTTTGAGGTTCATTGCTGAATCTTTGAGGTTCATTGCTGAATCTTTGATGTTCATCGACCAAAAGATACATCTCGTTTTGCCAATTAGGAGACTCTCAATACGATTCGGTTAAGAGGATATTTGAAAAGTCCTCTGCTCGGTAGCAAATACTTTGAGATCCCCCTAAATCCCCCTTAAGAAGGGGGACTTTAAGATCTGTCCTCTGCTCAGTAGCAAATACTTTGAGATCCCCTAAATCCCCCTTAAGAAGGGGGACTTTAAGAGCTTTTTGCCCCCCTTTTTAAGGGGGGTTGGGGGGATCAAAAGCCTGTGGCGCAACTCTAGAAGACTTGTGTGTACACCGTAGCTTTTTAAGGGGTGCTAGGGGGGATCAGACGCTGTATCTGCTCACACACACTATCAAAGTGATTTAAAACTTGACTATTTGTAAACCTAATAATCTTTAAACCATAGCCTTCCAAAATGTTTGTTCTCTCTAGATCATAATCTTGACCTTCATCTGTAAAATGGCTATCCCCATCAACTTCAATCACTGTTTTTAAAGTAGGGCAGTAGAAATCAACTATGAAATGATTAATCGGTCGTTGTCTTAAAACCCGAAATTGAAAATTTATCAAATATTCATACCACAGCTTTTTTTCTGCTGGGGTCATATTTTTACGAAGTTCTTTCGCTCTTTCTACAAGCTTTGGATTGTAAGGTAAATGGTGATTGCTGCTATTGAGTTTGTTTGTCATATTTTCTAGTGTTTATACCCCCTACCCAATACTGCTTGGTTAAGGTGCATAGTTATTGGAGATCCCCCCTAACCCCCCTTAAAAAGGGGGGAACCGGAGTAAAGTCAAAGTTCCCCTTAAAAAAGGGGGAACTAGAATCAAAGTCCCCCTTTTTAAGGGGGATTTAGGGGGATCTCAAAGTATTTGCTACATCACTAAAGGCTTTTAAAAATCCTTTAAGAATCGACAGCAGCTTTGGCAGGTTTACTTTTTATAGCCTTAAAGCGATCGCCTAATTGTTGAGCTATACTTTTTAACCCTGGAGTTTTCTTAGCTGCTGTCTTGACGTAATCATAAACTGTCAAGCTGCTGCCCATTGCTTCGCTACCGACTGCCATTAGCGTATCATCTACTTGTTCTGTCAGTTGTTGCAGTCCAATCAACAGTTCGGTGAGGTTCGCGGCTAGTTGATAATCCCGGACAAACTCATCTAAATCGAAGCTGGCTGGTAAGATTTCCTTGTTAGACTGGGCAGCAATCAGGCTAGTGTTGACAAAAGCGAGTCTTTTATCGCCCATCTTAAATAACTTGCGTCGTTCTTCCACACTCAGGGTTACGAGAAAAGGCATCTTTGCTTGGATAGTCGCAAAGGCTGCTTTAATTTCTTGGATATCTGCTGGGGAAAGGGAAGCAGTGATGTTTTGGTAAGCCATTGGTTATTTACTCAGGTGAATCTGTTTGTTATGATTCCCAGTGGTAAATGCGATCGCACAATAGGCAGAGAGGCGGAAGCAATACGGTTCGGTTAAGGAGACGGCGATAAATCGCCGTCTCTACAATTAATTATTAACGCGATGGTTTCTTGCCAAAGCCATAGCGCAATGTATTCATAATCCAAGTTTGAAAGTTATCAATGTAGCTAAATATTACTGGCACTACCACCAGTGTCAGCAGGGTGGAAGTTGTGAAACCGCCCATAATGGCAATTCCCATTGGTTGGCGAACTTCAGAACCTGCGCCAATTCCCAATGCTAGGGGCAGAGTACCTGCGATCGTTGCCAAAGAAGTCATCATAATTGGGCGCAGACGTGATACGCCCGATTCTACGAGTGCCTGACGCTGGGTTTTGCCTTCCTGCATATTGATGATTGTGTAGTCAACTAACAGAATCGAGTTTTTGGTGACAATCCCCAACAGCAACACGACACCAATCAGGGCATAAAGTCCCAAAGGTTTTTGGGCAACCATCAACGCTACCAATGCGCCGCCTAAACAAAAGGGCAAGGCCGCCATAATCGATAATGGATGCAGGAAGTTGTTATACAGCAGCACCAGAATCGCATAGATACACATTAATGCCAGCCCTAATGCTCCGCCAAAGCGACCGAAAATGTCTTGCATAATTTTGGCACTGCCTGATGGTTGCTGTACTACTCCTGGCGGTAAGTTTTGCATTGCAGGTAGTTTGTTGATTGTCTGGACTGCCTCTCCTAAAGAAATTCCTTGCAAGTTAGCTTCTACGGCAACTTGACGGGCGCGATCGTAGCGGTTGATGGTAGCAGGGCCACTACCAAAGCGGATATCTGCCACTGCGACAAGGGGAACTAATCTGCCATTTTGACTGGGGACTTGGAGATTTGTGATTGTGTTGATGTCAGCCCGCGCTTCCGGGTCGATTTGCACACGAATGGGGATTTGGCGATCGCTCAAATTAAATTTTGCCAAGTTGGCCTCATTATCGCCGATGGTGGCAAGGGAAGCAGTCCGAGCGATCGCTTGCACTGTCACCCCCAAATCTGCTGCCCGTTGTGGGTTGGGAACGATCAAAATCTCTGGTTTAACCAAACTTGCAGTAGAAGACACTTCTACCAATCCAGTTATGGATCGCATCTGTTTTTCTAGCGCATCAGCAGCTTGATTCAATGCTTGGGGATTTTCACTCCTCAGAACAATTGATAAACCTTTACGGCTATCACCTGGTGACTGACTTTGAAAACTAATTCTAGCTCCTGGTATTTGCTCAAAGTCAGGGCGCACTTGTTCCTCAAACTGTTTTTGGGAAATATTCCGTTCTTCTCTGGGTTTGAGATTAATCGCAAGGGTTGCAGAATTGATCTCTTCCGTTGCTAGTACACGTTCAACTATTGGGTTTTGTCGGATGATGTCAGTCGCTTGTGTGACTACCTTGTTAACGTCTGACAAAGTCGAACCAGGAGGTAGTTCTATAGATACGTTAGAAATCCCGAAGTCGCCATCATCAACGAAACCCTTGGGGATTAAGGGAACCAGCGTCAGACTGGCAATAAAGAAAGCTAAAGCGATCGCCATTGTTGTCAATCTATGGCGTAACGCCCACTCCAAAAGCGATCTATAAGGTTGAAAGCGCCGACGCTTTTCAGTTCTGAGTTTTTTACTTCTGTTGCCGCTACCTGGAAGTGTAAATTTAAAATTAAAGAATTTTATTACTCCCCTACCCCCCTGCCCCTCTGCCCCTCTGCCCCTCTGCTCCCCTGCCTCCTTTAAAAGATACGCCCCCATCATCGGCGTAACCATCCGCGCGACAAGAGTTGAAAAAATTGTGGAAACGGCAACGGTAACCCCGAATGGTTGGAAAAATTGCCCCGGAATCCCCCCCATAAAGGCGACAGGCAGAAATACAGCAATAATCGTTGCTGAACTTGCTATTACCGCTAATCCTACTTCGTCGGAAGAGTCAAAAGCAGCTTCCCAAGCTGACTTACCCATAGCCATGTGCCGTTCCATGTTTTCAATTTCCACAACGGCATCATCTACCAAGTTGCCCACCGCCAGCGCTAATGCCAACAAAGTCATGTTGTTGAGAGTGTAACCAAGGGCTTGCTGCACTGCGAAGGTGGGAATTATTGATAGGGGCAAGGCAACAGCCGTAATTAATGTTGCTCGCCAGTCTCGTAAAAACACTAAAATAACGATGACTGCCAGCACCGAAGCTTGAATCAATTCATCAATGGTGCTTTGGTAAGATTGGCGGACAATATCGGCTCTAGTAAAAATTAAATCTAGCTTGACATCTGCGGGAAGGGTTTTTTCCAGTTGTTTGATTGCTGCTTTCACTCCTTCTTCGACTGTCACCAGAACGCTGCCAGTACTACGCAAGACTTGGAAAGCTACCACGGGTTGATTATTCAAGCGGGCAGCTTGGCGCACATCACCAAATTTATCTTCTATGGTTCCCAAGGTGGATAAGGGTACGGAACCACCTTGTGGTAAAAGGATTTCGTAGGTTTTCAACAGATCCACACTGGCGGCACTCCCTAAAGTGCGGATACTTTGTTCGCTACCACCAACTTCGGCGCGTCCACCGGGTAAGTTAATGTTCAAAGCGCGGATTTGATCGTTTACCTGAGTGGCAGTGATAGCTAGAGCTTCTAAGCGGTTTGGATTGAGGTTAATCCGAATTTCTCGGTCAACCCCACCCACACGCTGAATTTGTGCGACACCACGGACTCCCAATAAGGCGCGGCTAATGGTTTGGTCTACGAGATTGCTTAATTCTTCTACAGAACGCCGATCTGATTTAACTGCGTAAGTAATCACCGGGCCGCCGGCAAATTCTAGGCGTTCCACAATTGGGTCGTTGATATCTTGGGGTAAATCTTGGCGAATTTGAGCGATCGCATTCCGAACATCATTGGTGGCGCGATCGCTATCTGTACCCAAAACAAAATTGATTGTGGTCTTAGAATTCCCATCGCTGACGGTGGAAATCATATAATCGATATTGCCCAACCCCGCGACGGCATCTTCAATTTTTTTCGTCACTTGGGATTCTAGTTCTGCTGGGCCTGCACCTGGTTGGGTGACTTTTATTAAAACTGTTGGTACATCAATATTTGGGTTAGTATCAATCCCCAAGGATATGAAGGAGAACCAACCAACTACTGTCAAAATTAAAAATAAAACTATTGTGGGAACAGGTTTTTTGATCGACCAAGCTGAGATATTAAAGGACATTGGGAAATTTTAGATTTTGGATTAGTCATTTGTCATTGGTCATTTGTCATTGGTTATTTCTTCTCATTCCCTATTCCATTCAATTTGTGACTCGAACCCGATCGCCATCTTTGAGATAGCCTGCACCATCAACTACGACGCGATCGCCCAACTGTAACCCACTCTTGATTTCCACTTTGTCGCCATTACCAGGATCTCCTAACTCTACTTTCTGGCTGCGGACTGTATTTTCACCCGACAAGATAAATACAATTACACTTGAGTCTGCTTGGGATTGCACTGCTTTTTGCGGCACCACCATCCGCATCCCTGAGTTCGTAGTAATTGCTGCACTAGCAAACATCCCTGGTTTAAGTAAAGTTGTTGGCGGTAGGTCAATTTTTACCGTAGCCTCCCGTCTTTGATCGTTCACCTGTGGTTGTATGTCCCTGACTCGTCCCTGCGATCGCACGCGCCGATCGACATCAGAAGTAATTTGCACGGATGCGCCAATTTTCACTTGATTTAGTTGAATTTCGGGCACCTTCGCCTGAAGTTCTAATTTTTCATCTCGGATAATCGAAAATAGCTTTTGTGTGCCACCAATCACGGTTCCAACCTGAGTTTGTGGCGGCACACCAGTCACATCACCTACTCTGGCAAGTTTCTCGGCGATTACTCCAGAAACAGGCGATCGCACCACAGTTTGTCCCAACTGAGTTTGTAGTTGTTGCACCTTAGCAGCACTGCTGCGAACATCGGCTTTGGCTTTGTTGATGATCGCTTGGGCGTTACCAATATTAGCTTGAGCGCTGCCGATATTGGCCTGGGCACTACGCACATTTTCTTGGGACAGATTCACAACTTCTATGGCAGTTTTCACTGCGTAGGAACGAGTATCGAGTTCTTGCTTACTAATCGTTCCAGAGTCAGCGAGTTGTTGATAGCGCTGATAATTCTTGGCTGCTTCTTCTAACTTCGCCTTAGCTTGAGCTAAATCTGCTTGTTTTTGTTGGACTATGGCTTTATTTGATGCCAAATCTGCCTGCTTGGCTGCTAAATCTGCTTGTTTTGATTCCACATCTGCTTGTTTTGATTCCACATCTGCTTTTGCTTGGCTAATTTGGTTTTGCAGTATGGAACCATCCAACACTGCCAACACTTGACCTTTTTTGACAAAAGCCCCTTCTTTTACATCTTCAGGGATGCTTTTGATTTGTAAGCCGTTTGTCTGCGGTAGCACTGGAATTAAATCACGTGCTGCAACAGTCCCAGTAGTTTTGAGGGTACGGAAAACACGGGCAGTTTCTACTGTGGCGATGGTAACTGTCATGGTTGGGTTAACTTTTTTATCCGCTACCGCGCTTTGTTGACGGGATGGAAGACGACTTAATATACCCATCCCACCCAAGGCGATCGCGATTCCTAAACCAGCACCCAAGAATAATGGCTTCAACCATGCCCTGGTTGGTTTTTGAGCTGATTTGCTCGAAAAGCTAGCATCTTCAGAGGATACAGGTTCTTTCACTTCGACTTCTGAAACACTTTCATCGCTCACAGTCCCACCTCCACTTTCTGTCTATGCATACCAATCTTGGTATTTTCTTAAGAAAACTTAAAATTTATTTACTTCATATCAACTATGACGCATTTCATAGTAAATGTCTTTCAAATGCAACCGTATAAAATATAGTTATCTTGCTAAGAGTAATTACTACTAAATAGTGCTTAAACATCTAATGTAGATTATGATACAAAAAATATCTCATCTTCATATAATTACTCTAGGTCACACACCAGATGTATTTAGATCACTGTCAACCAATCCTTAGATATGAAAAACTGATGAAGCTAATCTAGATTTATTTAATAAAAATTCAACTTGCAATTGTACTATTTAATACTAATAAAAATACTTTTTTACGCAAGCTATAATTCCTCTAAAGCCTTTGTGTTGCCCGGAAGCCATGCAGTACCATGTCAGCCAAGTATAAGTCAAGCTAGCGTCCACAGCGACACGTGAGTTACAAAGGAGCAAACTCAAACTCCATTGCCCTAAATTCCAGCAAGGGTGGCCCTGATTATGGAATTTTGAAATCAATCAAATCAATAAATAATTGGTATTTACCAGAGTAACCAGATATGTTCAATGCAACTGAAATTTTAATTGATGCCTTTGTAAATGAAATTCGAGAAGGCTACCGTCGCACCTACGGCTGCTTTAAAAATGATTATCAGGACATTATCGCCTGGGCTGGTAACATGGCTTTGGAAAACATTGCCAATAGTGACGCCCTTTATCACAATGTTGAACACACTGTCTTAGTCGCCCTGGTGGGGCAAGAAATTTTACGTGGAAAACACATCAGAGAAGGCGGTGTTTCCAGTGAAGACTGGTTGCATTGTATTATTTCCTTAGTGTGTCATGATATTGGCTACGTTAAGGGAGTTTGTCGGCAAGACCGAGAAACAGCAAACTTATATGCCACAGGTAAAAATGGCAGAATGATTACTGTGGCTGCTGGCGCTTCTGATGCTAGTCTGACGCCGTATCATGTTGATAGAGCCAAGCTTTTTATTGATGAGCGTTTTGGAGGTCACAAGTTAATAGATGCTGAGGCAATTAAGAGCAATATTGAACTGACTAGATTTCCCGTGCCTGCGGCAGAAGATCATCAAGATACAAGGTGTTTTGCAGGATTAGTACGTGCTGCTGATTTGATTGGTCAACTAAGCGACCCGCGTTACCTGAAGAAAATTACTTCTTTATTTTACGAGTTTGAAGAAACTGGGGTAAATAAAGTTTTGGGCTATAAAACTCCTGCCGATTTACGTAATAACTACGCTAAGTTTTACTGGAATGGCGTCTATCCCTATATCCAAGAGGGACTGCATTATTTATCACTAACACAGCAGGGAAAACAAATTCTTGCTAATCTCTACTCAAACGTGTTTGTTGTGGAACATGAAAAACAACAGGAAGAACAGCAGCGGTATTTAGAGAAGTTAGGAGTTGGAAGTTAGGAGTTATTCAATTTTGGATTTTAGATTTTAGATTTTTCTTTCAATCTAAAATTCAAAATCCAAAATTGGCAGACTTAGAAGTTAAGAACTATTAATGATGAATTATGAATTAAAATAAAAGCTTAATTACTCATAGCTCATAACTTATAACTCCTAACTACTATGGATTGGTGGCGAAGACTGAAGAAAAATCCTTTGGCACGATTTGGGGCAATTTTACTGTTGATTTTTTACATAGCAGTAATTGCAGCTGATTTTGTAGCGCCTTATGACCCCTATGCCTCACAGCCTAATGGTTCACTGTTGCCACCAACTAAGATCCACTGGGTTTCTCAGTCAGGGCAGTTTATTGGCCCCTATATTTATCCGACGACTCAGGGAGATACTAATTTAGAAACAGGCGATCGCCAACTCATTGTAGACTCAACAAAGCCTTCACCTCTGCGTCTATTTGTCTCCGGGCCAGAATACCGATTGTTGCAGATGAGTTTGCCATTACCACCGAAGTGGGATGAAGTCACAATTTTTCCTGGTATTCCCTTAAATTGGCATTTATTTGGCACAACAACTGGCGCAAAGTTCAACATCTTGGGTACTGATGACCAAGGCCGCGACCAATTCAGTCGCTTGCTGCATGGCGGTCGCATCAGTATGTTTATCGGGATTTTTGGCATTATCATTACCTATCCCCTCGGTTTGCTCATTGGGGGAATTTCTGGCTATTTCGGCGGTGTGACTGATAGCATCATTATGCGCTTGGCAGAAGTACTAATGACTTTCCCTAGTATTTATCTTTTGGTGACTTTGGGAGCAGTTTTACCACCTGGTTTAAGCAGTACCCAGCGCTTCTTGCTGATTGTGGTGATTACTTCGGTTATTAGCTGGGCTGGTTTAGCACGGGTCATTCGGGGACAAGTATTATCAATTAAAGAGCGAGAATTTGTTCAAGCGGCACGCGCAATGGGCGGGAATCCAATTTATATTATCCTCCGCCACGTTTTGCCGCAAACGGCTAGTTATGTAATTATCTCTGCTACTCTTGCAATTCCCAGCTTTATTGGCGCAGAAGCGATACTGAGTCTTATCGGTTTGGGAATTCAACAACCAGACCCCTCTTGGGGCAATATGCTTTCTCTGGCAAGCAATGCTTCAATTTTGGTACTGCAACCTTGGTTAATTTGGCCGCCGGCTGTGCTGATTATCCTCACAGTGCTAGCATTCAATCTACTCGGTGATGGGCTGAGAGATGCACTTGACCCGCGCAGTTTAAGAAGATAAGCACTCAATAATAGCGAATGCGATCGCCAAATAAGCAAATGGAGTCGCCGAACAAGCAAATGCGATCGCTGAAGTAACAAATGCGAACTCCGAAATAACAAATGCGAACGCCGAAGTAACAAATGCGAACGCCGAAATAGCAAATGCGAACGCCGAAGTAACAAATGCGAACGCTGAAATAACAAATGCCAAATGCGTAGACGTAGCTAGCCGTAGGTATTGCTTTACTCTACTGCTGCAAAACCCAACGCCGAAAAAGTTCTACGATAATCCGCCAGCTTCCCTGAGTTTCTTCAACAACATCATGACGCTTCAGAGTATTCAGCGCTTCCTGTAAATCGGCGTTGTTCATATTTGTAGATTGAGCTAAGGCATCCAAACTTAACCCCTCCGTGTGAGGTGCAAGTACCCGTAGAATTGCTTGTTGACCCTCAACACTCCGTGCTGCCTGACCCCAAACCCCAGTAAAATAGTAGCGTCCCTGCTTGAAAAACCCAGGTTCATTGATAACTACTTCCACATCTTCTACCGTGAAAACTGGGTCACGGGGTTTTCCTTGCTCAAAAACAAAGTTATTGTAGCGGCGCACTAGCTGAAAACCCAGCAGTTGTACTAAATATGGTTGACCATGTGTTAGGGCGTAGATTTCATCTAAGGCTTCCAAAGTGTAGTCGAGGGGGAAATCATCACCTGGGTTAGCTAAAATTTGGCGAGTAGCTGCGCGTTCTTGAAAGCCAACATGGATGGGGATGACACTGGCAAAGAATGGTTGGAAGTAATCTGTTGTCATCTCTTCTAAGGTGTGCAAACCAGCAAAAGCAAAAGCGATTTTAGAACTCATTTGCACTAACCCTCGCAGAAAACCCATAAAGTCCACAGGGATTTTTTTCGCTTCAATCAAATCTTCAATTTTCTCGAATTCGTCTAAGGCGATGATTAACCCACCATCTAGTTGTGCTTCAACCTGCTTTAAATAACGTTCAAAAGTCCGGTAGGGGAGATTTAGTAAATCAGTGTCAGCTGGCGGTGGAAGTTTTACAGTTTGAGAAATTTCATCACAAATTGCCATCAGCACCTCACCAACTCCTTGGGGGCTATCTCCCAAACGTAGAAGGTTAACATAAGCTAGCTGTATTTTTGACTCTAAACGGCTAGCAACATTAACTAGAATAGAGGTTTTGCCCATGCGTCTGTGACCATAGAGAACTACAGATTGGAGTTGATGATCCATAATCCATAATTCCTCTAGCTGTCTCATCACGTCTTCTCGCCCAACAAACCGCTTGCCCTCAACTGGATTACCTACAATGTAGGGATTACGTACATGCTCAGTAATTGAATTCTCCTTTAACTTCTCAGCTACTCGTAGCAAAGATTTCTCCCAAGAACTGGCAATTAACTGTACTATTCTTATATCAGCATATTGAAGTAAACTATTAGTCTTTTCTGAAAGAGTTTTTAACTTCTGCAAAGCTTGGTTAAGAGCAAAAGAACGGGATACAGGAGATGCACTTCTTTGGATGGTACGAGCATCCTGAATGATTGAAACAAGATAATCAAGAGCTTCCCAAGTACTATAGCGGAGTAGAGGTGCTGGAGGAATTACTGGTGATTGAAGCATAGCAATAGTTACTAATTCATCAGCATCTAAAAAAGCAGCAAGGGTTTGAGTTAAAGTCAACATTTCCTCACCGTAAGGACAAGAACGAACTTGATAAAAAGCTTTAATCGCCTCTTGAAGACATCCCTTTTCTCTATATTCTTCACCCCAATAGTCATTAATTTTATACAGTTCCCAAAAACCATATAAAGCAGCATGATATGGACTATCAAAACGGATGTTTGAATATGACTCTAGATTTCCTTCCCAAGTATAGCGGAGTTGTTCTAGATGTTCAGATGATAACTGCGATAAGCGTAATAAAAGTTGTTCTGGAGGTGTTTTTGCAAGGGCGCGATTAATAGCCTCAGTAACGACGAACAATTGGAGACTGTAAGCTAAAATTTGATTGATGTTGTAAAGGCCACTTTCCCAATCATGCAGCAGCCAGTTTGTTAATTGAGGTGATAGATGCGGAAGTCTGAGTGAAGTTATATGAGCAACTAGCCTGCTTTTTCTGCTAGGAATTAGTTGAGATAGGAGAATATTAATCAGCCAATCATCTAGCCTATGCGTTGCTAAGTCATTTGCTATGTAAAATGCTATAAAAAAATTTATTAAACTTATTGCAATAATATTTAAGAGAGATATTCTAAAAAATAATACTATTGTAAAAATAAAAACTACACGACTAATCCAAACTTTTACTAATTTTCTGATAGAATTAAATTTATTATTATTATTATTTTTATAATCTAGACTTCTAATGACACCATTCATTAGGCCAAATAATATACCAAAAGCCACATTATTTTCTGCTTTAAAGGATAGATTAATTTCATCTATGCCTGTATTAATAAGAACATCTATGTTTCCAGGAAGTACACTTAAAACACAGCCCAGCATTATATTTAAACCTATAAAATTTCCAAGCCAGTGTACTTTCTCTATTTGATGATCTAAGTCAGAAAAAAAGTTGCCTAAGTAACCTATACTAAAAAATACACTTATTATGACACTCTGCCAATTAAATGGAAACTTTGTATTTTTAAGAAGAATATTGAGAAAATAGTTACTAAATATTACTAATAGCCAACTTTGTATAGCTAACTGAAGTTGAATATGATTATAACGTTGTTGACTTCTGAAGGTATCCACATACCACTGCAAAGCTTGCGGAAAGAAAAACACCCAATACAGTAGCCGCAAATAGTCCAACGGATTCCATAAAGACAAAGGTTGTCTAAGATTAGGAGCTAAGTTTAAGCGAGGAACAGAGTGGTTTTGGCTCATTGTAGATATTCTACATATTGGGCATAAGTTTGATGGCAGAGTTGCATCAATCGCTGGGGATGACCACCACTTTCTTGTACAAGTTCTTCTATTTCTTCCCTAGTAAAACTTACAGAAGTCATACTTAGACGAGATGCAATAAAAGCACGGATAGTATTTTCGTCCCAAGGTTCAATGTTTTCTTCTTGACAAATACCTTCTAGCGGTGATGTATTACCTTGATTGTGACTATCGTTAAACAATTCATTCAATGGTACACGAGCAGCAAGAATCAGCCGAAAAAAAGGATCGCTCCCCTCTGCTAAACCGCGCAGTTGTTCAAACACATGGCGAGAAAACCCTTTTGAGGTGATATTGCCTACATTATCTGTAGCTAGAATAATTCTACAATTTCGTAAATTGCGGGCTAGCATATGACCTTTACTGTTAGGAATGCCAATTTCGTTACATAAAGCACTGTAGAAGTCATCTTCATCATCAACCAAATTCAAGTCTAAAAATACTGCTTGACAAGGCGATTCAACAAAAGTTTTTACTTGTTGGCAAATTCTCCATAGCAGAGAGGATTTACCGAGACCCTTCTTGCCTATAAGTGCAATACTACTACCACTGTTAAATGCTTCAAATATGCGTCGCATTTCTCGTTCTCGTGCAAAGAACTGCTGCGGATTTACTCTGCCTTGTAGGGGAATAAAAGGATTATAATTTTGCTGTGGAATGGAAGTAGGCTCTGATTCATCTTGTTGAGCTAAATTAGTTGGTTCTGCAATTGATTTTTGTAAAGATAAAACTTGTGCATAAAGCTGTTGATATTGATGTTCTATTGGGTTTTTAAAATTTCTCTTACTAACTTTTATTCCTATCTCTTCTGTAATCTTTTTGCATAAGTTTGCACCTGCCTCTCTCAAATGTTGTTCGCTGTAATCAACCTGACTAGCAATATCTTTGTAACTCTTATGCTGCCATATTCCTAAAAAGAGGCTGGTTTCCAAGTCATTTAAGACTTGCTTATTCTTTTTTACAAACATATTATTAATGAATTCCAATGCTTCTTTTGAGTTCATTCGACTGACTTGAACTGGCAGAGTAAATTTTAAAATCAGCTATTAGCGTAATACTTTACCCTACAAACCTACATTTGCCTACTTTCCCTTACAACAATTTAATCACTCAAGCTTCCTACTAGCGCCTACCTATAGAGTCTGTGTCTCAAGTGATGATGGTTTTACAGCACAAAAGTTGAGGAGTTTGAGAAATGACAACTTTTAGACAACAGCTTGCACTTGCTCTTATCGCTGCCACTGCCACCATAGCAGCTGCCGGAGTGCCTGCCATTATGGGGCTTGGGAACAAACCTTCTCTAGAGTTACCCTCTGTCACCGCCACTTCTACAACGTGTGATAAAGTTACTGTGGCTAAAGTATGCGTTGATAATCTTACAGTGCAGTTTAATAGCAACGAACCTCAGCAAGTAAAAAATCGCGATCGCATACCTCTAAAAGCTGGAGATACTCTAAGATTATCAAATCTAACCTATTGCATACCATCGAAAGCTCCGGTCAATCGAGTAGAAGTAAAAGTTTTTCTGTTTCCAAATGGAGTTGAGAGTTATAAAAATGGACTTTTCACTCCTAGTAACTTCCCGATTAATGCTGCTTGTCATAATATTGGTAATTTCCAACAAACTTTGACGCTTAAGCCAGGACAGCACCGAGTTAGTATACCTATTATCAAATATGTTGGCAGCAACAGAATTGTTGACGGTGGTTTCTACTTTGACTTGGATGTTGGACGGTAATTTCAGTCTTCTATTTAAAAGCGAAAGAGAGTAATAGTTTTATGGCTTACAGCGAGTTTAGTTTAGCTAAAGCAAAACAAGACTTTAGTTTAAGCACATTAGAAAAACGCAATATCTTCGCTGGTGTTTCTGAATTAACAGCGAGTAACTTACTTGTAGAAACACTCAACTATAACCTGGATATCGCTTTAGGAAGTAATAGTGAAAAAGCTCGTTCCGAGTTAATTATTGCTCCAATTTTAGTTGATTTACGCCGACAATTACACGAACAAGTTAGTTTATTTTCTGGAGTAGATTTTACTGTCGATAATAGCAAAGGATTAAACGGCACTTGCGATTTTATTATTACTAAATCTCCAGAAATTCTCATTTTGACAGCACCAGTAATTACAGTTGTAGAAGCTAAAAAAGAAAATATTAATGGGGGTTTAGGTCAGTGTGCGGCGGAAATGGTAGCAGCCCAAATTTTTAATGAGCAAGCTGCAAGCGAGATTAAAACAATTTACGGAGCAGTCACAACGGGCAGTATTTGGCAATTCCTGAAACTAGAAGAACAAACATTGACTATTGATTTAAGCGAATATTATCTCAAAGATGTGAACAAAATTCTTGGGATTTTAGCCAGTGGTATTTCTCAAGAAATTTAACAAAATGTCCAACAGCTTAATATCGAATTCGCGGATCTACATAAGCATTTAAAATATCAATCAAAATGCTGGCACTCACAACGATCGCACCAAAAAAGACTAGCACTCCCTGGACTGTGGGATAATCGCGATCAGCGATCGCTTGATACAGTCGATTTGCTAACCCAGGCCAAGAAAATGTCACCTCTGTCAAAATCGCCCCACCTAACAGAGACGCAAAGGTTAATCCCAAGACTGTAATCACTGGAATTAGCGCATTTTTTAAAGCGTGGGAGGCTAAAATCTTATTTTCACCAATACCTCTGGCTCTAGCTGCTTCTACATAATCGGCTTGCAAGGTTTGCTTTAAATTCACTCGCACAATTCGCTCAAAAATTCCACTGAGCAAAATTCCTAGTGTGAGACTCGGTAGGGCAAGATGGTGCAAAGATGTGAAAAACTGGGTAAAATTTCCACCGAGTAAGCTGTCAATTGTATACAATCCAGTCACAGGAGTAGGCGCTGGAAGATTGGGCGGAAAGCGGTTGGAATTAGGAAACCAACCCAGTTGGACTGAGAAAATCAACTGCAAAAGCATTCCCGCCCAAAACATGGGGAGTGCGTAGGTGATGATCCCAAATAAGCGCCCACCGACATCAAAATATGTCCCAGGACGAGAGGCAGAAAGAGTCCCAACCGCAATTCCGACGATGAGTGCAACCGCCATACTACACACTGCTAACTCCACCGTCGCTGGGAAATATTGCCCAATTATGTCCCAAACATTCTGTCCGCGACTCATTAAAGATGTTCCCAAGTCAAAGCGCAGTATGCTTCCCAAATAATTTAGGTACTGTAGCCAGAGGGGAAGGTTTAAACCTAGTTGTTTTCGCAATTCTTCTTTAGCAGCTTCTGGCGCACGTCCACCGAGAATTGCATCTGCTGGATCTCCTGGTGTTGCTCTTAGTAAGAGAAATACAATGGTGATGATCGTTAATAGCTGAAGAGGCGCGAGAAGCAACCGAGAAACAATGTAATATTGTAAAGCTTTAGAACGAGACATAAGCAATTCAAAGTTTAAAATTAAAAATGCAGTTTTTGGAACTATCTTAGCTATTCACTAGAAATATATTAAACATGAAATATTTTATTTAAGAGTCAAAAGTCAAAAGTCAATTGACTAATGACTTTTGACCAATAACTAATGACTACTTTTTAATTCTTTGATAAACCAGAATTTGGGTAGGGTTAAGTTGTACGCTGTTCACACCATTTCGGGCAAATACATAGTCTTTGCTTTGCCATAAAGGAACATAAGGTACATCAGTAGCTACTTGCGTTTGGATTTCGGTAAAAATTTTCTGACGCGCTTCGGGATTTAGTTCTTTGCGTTGCCGATCAATCAGTTTATTGATGACTTCGCTATAGTAAAACGAACCCTGAGTTTGACTGGCTCCATCTTCGCATCCTTTAGCAACTGAACCTTTATCACAAGACAAAAACGGCTGGACGTAATTATCTGGGTCTAAAAAATCTGGATACCAATCAAGTAAAGCTCCTGGATATAATCCCTTGGAAATGTCTTTAAAAAAGGCTGGTCCTTCTGCTTGACTGACTTCAAATTGCAGTATTCCATCCATCTTGGCATCAACAAGGGATTTGAGTGTCTGTGCTGCCAAACTACGAGTAGGTGAACTAGAAGGGTACCAAATTTGTACTTTTGCCGGATTTTCTTTGGAAAAACCAGCAGTAGTTAACAATTTTTTAGCTTGATCAAAGTTAGCATCACCATATTTATCTTTAAATAATGGCACAGAAACATTAAACGTCGTAGGAATCATGCTATAAAGCGGATCTGCTTGACCAAGTAAGGCCCGCTGATTTAAAAGTGGACGGTCAATTATTGACGCGATCGCAGCTCTAACCTCTGGTTTATCTAAAGGCTTTTGATTCCGGTTTAATACCAGATAACTTACTACGCTACCTTGAGCAGCGATCGCTTGCCAATCACCTTTTTTGGCACCTTCTTCCAAGCTCCGATTTTGATCTGGCTGTAGCGACAGATAAGCTACATCGATTGCGCCTGTACGGAAAGCATTAAACAAATTAACTGGACTAGTTTGAATTTGGAGGTTAACACCCTTGTTAGCTGGTTTTTCTCCCCAATACTTATCAAACGTATCAAATCGGATTGAATCAGTACCATACTGTCCTAACTTGTAAGGCCCAGTCCCCACAAAAATATTCGGCTTGAATTTACCAGCACCGAGTTCGTAAGCTTTTGGTGAAACTGCACACACCCCAGGAAACGCCAGCAGTGAGGGAAACGCTGCAAAGGGCTTTTTCAGCTTAATAGTTAACTCATACTCGTTTGTACTTTTTACCGAATCTACTATATCACCTAGTAAAAAAGAGGGTTTTCCTTTATTTTCAATAAAGCGCTGGATGGTAAAGGCCATTGCTTGGGCGTTGAAGGGAGTCCCATCGTGAAAAACTACTCTCTGACGTAAGGGAATGGTATAAGTTAAGCCATCTTGACTGACTTTGGGTAATGCTGTGGCTAGCTGGGGCTTAATTTCTGTGCTTCCTGGTTCGTAGGTGTAGAGGCGATCGCTCATATTAAACACCAAACCTAAGGATGCTAACTCATAGGCATCAGCTGGATCAAGAGTTCTTGGCTTTGCTGTTGTACCTATAGTAATACGACCATCACCTGTAGGGCTATTTACAGAACCAGATGGTGGCGTAGTTGTTTGTGGACGAGGAGCACAACTAACAACCAAAAATAAACATAGACAGAACAAAGATAGGAATTGTGTAATCCGACCCCACCGTTTTACAGACAAGGAAAACCAGGTCATAGCAATTATATTTTTGATACCAGCGGTCAGCAATTTTACTACATTTATGACTATTGTGCTAAACATTCACAATTTATAGTAGTTCTTGATTTGATGGAACACGCGCTTTGAATGGCAATGCCTACGGCTAAGTATATACGTATAAAAAGCATAACTTGTACAGCCACATGAGAGAAAACTTGATTTTACATTATGACTCTGTAGGCATCTAAATCAAAAATTTGTGGCGGCTACTCAATTTCATAGTTAAGTTTATTCATACTGTAGGATTGCACTATTTTGTTACAAAAAAACCTTGACAGAAATACAAAAATTGACCTTTTTTATGTACTGAAAAATTTTTATTTAATTAAGATTTTCAACATTGGCTAAATTTGTCGTAAATTCTATAGTTACTAGGAAAATAGGTCTGTTAAACTTTGACCTTAGCCCAAGTAGTGTACATTAAGACTTTGCCTGTTGCTGCTTGGGTACAGACATCGATAGAGCAGCGATCGCCAAGTTCAGCTGTATTGTCAAAAAGAAAAGTGTTTGTACATCAGCGACTAAAGCGATCGCGATATCGTTAACAGCAGATTGAAAGTCTAATAGTGAGACTAAGACCGTGAAGTATTTCTTTCTATCTGAGGGATGGGCAGTTGCTAGAGTCTGGGCATCTGATGGACTCTGGCAAATAACTGCATGGCGACGCCAACCAGATATTCAGCGAATGAATATTTGTATAGTTGAACAAAACGAATTGCTATGGCTTTATCGAGTAGAAGAAGCTGTTTTAACCGTGGAAGTGAAGCCAACAACACCAGTGATTGTCAGTAAGACCATAGGTCAAGTAGTACTCAAGCGTTTGATGAGCGCCGAACAGGTAATCGAACGCCTAGGTACAGCTGAGACGAAGTGTCAACTGCAAAATATCCAGTTAGTGGTTCAGTAGATATTAGGGCATTGGACATTGGGAAGAGGCAGGGAGCAGAGGAGAAAGAGGTGATTTTCTTATTTTCCCCCTTGCCCCCTGCTCCCCGGTTACTGAGCGACTTGCCTTGAGCGAAGTCGAAAGGAGTCGAAGTATACTCCCCTGCTTCATCCCCATTTCCCACCGTCCTCGTAAAGAAAAGATAAGCAAATTTAATCTGTGACAGGTCTTGGTAGCGAAAAAACTTGGACATGCTACGCGATCGCATCAATTTACACGCTTGCAAACAATTCCATCAATAGTTACACTTTTTAAAACATTCTCATTTTTGCTTGGCGATGGCTACCCTACAAGGTAAACCTCCCGAAGCGAGTAAGCATTGCCAAAGCACCCACGCTGTCTGACTTATAAGACTAAGCTGTGGTAAGACTCTGGCTCTGGCAATAACAAAAAACAAGAGAGAGTTTTCTGAGTAACGACTTTCGTCTCTCAGAACCTCAGTAAGAAAATTGCTTTGTAAACTAACTCATCGAGGAGGAGCGTAGTCGATGGGACTACCCTGGTACCGAGTACATACAGTCGTTCTGAATGATCCAGGGCGACTGATTTCTGTACACTTAATGCACACAGCCTTAGTAGCAGGCTGGGCTGGTTCGATGGCACTCTACGAACTGGCTGTTTTTGACCCTAGCGATCCCGTTCTCAACCCGATGTGGCGTCAAGGAATGTTCGTCCTGCCGTTCATGTCACGTCTGGGCGTCACCCAATCTTGGGGTGGTTGGAACGTTACTGGTGGCCCATCAACTGATCCTGGCTTCTGGTCATTTGAAGGGGTTGCTGCCGCTCACATTGTTCTTTCCGGTTTGCTGTTCCTAGCTGCCGTATGGCACTGGGTTTACTGGGATTTGGAACTCTTTAGAGATCCTCGCACTGGTGAACCCGCCCTAGACTTGCCAAAGATGTTTGGCATTCACCTGTTCTTATCTGGTCTACTTTGTTTTGGATTTGGTGCTTTTCATCTCACCGGACTATTTGGGCCGGGAATATGGGTTTCTGACCCCTATGGTATAACTGGCACCGTCCAGGCAGTAGCACCAGAATGGGGCCCAGATGGTTTTAACCCATATAACCCTGGTGGGATTGCGGCTCACCACATTGCCGCTGGTGTTGTTGGTATTATTGCAGGCTTATTCCACCTCACAGTTAGACCCCCCGAACGGCTCTATAAAGCCCTACGGATGGGGAACATTGAAACAGTACTTTCTAGCAGTATTGCAGCAGTCTTCTTCGCTGCTTTCGTTGTTGCTGGTACTATGTGGTACGGTAACGCCGCCACACCCATCGAATTGTTTGGCCCTACCCGTTATCAGTGGGATCAAGGCTACTTCCGTCAAGAAATTCAGCGTCGTGTCCAAACAAGCGTCTCTCAAGGTGCAACTCTTGATCAAGCTTGGTCGCAGATTCCAGAAAAACTGGCTTTCTATGATTACGTCGGTAATAGCCCCGCAAAAGGCGGTCTATTCCGTACAGGGCCAATGGTGAAAGGTGATGGCATTGCCCAGTCTTGGCAAGGTCATGCCGTATTCAAAGATTCAGAAGGACGGGAATTGACCGTGCGTCGTCTCCCCAACTTCTTTGAAACGTTCCCAGTGATTTTGACTGATGCAGATGGAATTGTCCGCGCTGACATTCCCTTCCGTCGGGCAGAATCTAAGTATAGCTTCGAGCAATCTGGTGTCACTGTTAGTTTCTACGGTGGCGATCTGAATGGTAAAACCTTTACAGAGCCAGCTGATGTGAAGAAGTATGCCCGTAAAGCTCAAGGTGGTGAAATCTTTGAATTTGACCGAGAAACCTTGAACTCTGATGGTGTATTCCGCACCAGTCCTAGAGGTTGGTTTACCTTTGGACACGCCGTATTTGCTCTGCTGTTCTTCTTTGGTCACCTCTGGCATGGTGCTCGGACAATCTACCGAGACGTATTTGCTGGTGTTGATGCGGATCTAGAAGAGCAAGTTGAGTGGGGTCTGTTCCAGAAAGTGGGTGACAAGTCAACCCGCCGGAAGGAAGCCCTCTAATTTTCAGTGCTGAGTTATGAGTGCTGAGTTCCGAGTTAATGCTCTGATTCAGCACTCAGTACGGGCTAAACGCCCCGCTACCGCTAACAGCATTCGTAACTTAAATTACTGGCTCGATAGGCAGGAAACCGTAATATGGAAAGCGTCGCGTACATCTTGATTTTTACTCTGTGTATAGGTACTCTCTTTTTTGCGATCGCATTTCGCGAACCCCCTCGTTTTGAGAAACCAAAAGATAAGTAGATCCTATTACCAGACCTTTAAGCTGATTTAAAGAAGTTAGTATCCGTTGCTACTACTCGTGGTAGCAACGGATATTATTGTGTTTGTCCTTTATTGGTTTTAACTACTAAGTAAATAACCATTCATTTTTATATTATGATATAATTTCCAATCTTGGGAGTAGATATGTGTTAATACTAGCTTTTCTGCGCTAGGATGAAAATGGATGTTTTGTGTAAGCTGCCATAGAAATGCTTGCATAGCACATCGCGCTTGTCGCACAACCTTTACGGAGACTAGAACCAGGAACAAATCAGCATGGTCAATCAGAATTTAACCGCTACAGAAATTGGATTCACTCACGAAGATTTCGCTGCTCTACTTGACAAATACGACTACCATTTTAGCCCTGGTGATGTTGTCCCAGGAACAGTTTTCAGTATAGAGCCGCGCGGCGCTCTGATTGACATTGGTGCTAAAACCGCAGCATATATACCTATACAAGAAATGTCTATTAACCGGGTTGATAGCCCGGAAGAAGTATTACAGTCAAACGAAACGCGGGAATTTTTCATCCTTACCGATGAAAACGAAGATGGTCAATTAACCCTTTCCATTCGCCGTATTGAGTATATGCGGGCTTGGGAACGCGTGCGACAGCTACAAGCAGAAGATGCTACTGTCCGTTCTGGCGTATTTGCAACCAATCGCGGTGGAGCATTGGTGCGGATTGAGGGATTACGTGGCTTTATCCCAGGTTCCCACATTAGTACCCGTAAACCTAAAGAAGAATTGGTCGGCGAAGAACTGCCATTGAAATTCCTAGAGGTGGACGAAGAACGTAATCGCTTAGTTCTATCTCACCGTAGGGCGTTAGTTGAGCGCAAGATGAACCGCCTAGAAGTCGGCGAAGTAGTAATTGGTACAGTTCGTGGGATCAAACCCTACGGTGCTTTCATCGACATCGGCGGCGTCAGTGGTCTACTGCATATCTCTGAGATTTCTCACGAACATATTGATACACCTCATAGCGTGTTCAATGTCAATGATGAAGTAAAAGTTATGATCATTGACTTGGATGCAGAAAGGGGTCGGATTTCCCTATCTACCAAGCAGCTAGAACCCGAACCCGGCGACATGATTAAAAACCGGGATTTGGTCTACGATAAAGCAGAAGAAATGGCTGCTAAGTATCGTGAACAGCTACTAGCCAAGCAGCAAGGTGCTACTGCGGCGGCGGCATCTGTGGAAGTTGTAGCAGAGGAAGAAATACCACCAGCAGCAGAACTTGAAGAAGAAATACCACCAGCAGCGGAACTTGAAGAAGAAATTCCAGTAGTTGCGGAAATTGAAAAGGAAATTCCAGCAGCGACAGAAACTGAAGAAGAAATTCCAGCAGCTATTGAAGAGTAATAGATTTTTTATAATTTTACTTGTCTTAAAGTAAGAGTATCAAATCATTTTATAAAGAGGGTTTTTCCCTCTTTTTTTATGTGGAGAATCGGTAAAAGTGAAGAGTGGTAGAAGTTAAAAATTAGGAATAATAACTCCTAGGTTTTAACTTTTAACTAAATAAGTGGGGTGAAATATTGTGGTGACCATTAAATGTAGAAATATCACTTTTGATAATATCCAGGCAATTTTGTTTGACAAAAACGGTACTCTAGAAGATTCAGAAACGTATTTGCGAGCGATCGCACAAAAGGCTGCAAGGTTAATAGATGCTCAAATCCCTGGAACTGGGGAACCCCTATTAATGGCATTTGGCGTCAATGGCAATCTTCTAGATCCCGCAGGTTTAATATCAGTAGCGAGTCGCCGCGAAACAGAAGTTGCGGCTGCGGCATATATTGCTGAAACTGGAAGAGGATGGTTTGAGTGCTTAAAAATAGCCCGTCAAGCTTTAGATGAAGCGGAGAAATACATTGGACAAACCCCTTCACCACTGTTTGTGGGTAGCTTAGAAATTTTGAAATACTTACGGGAAGGCGGATTAAAACTTGGTATCCTTTCAGCTGCGACAACTAAAGAAGTACGAAACTTTGTCGCTAATCACCAGTTAAGTGATTATATCCAGTTGGAAATGGGAGTAGATGAAGGGCCGAGTAAACCAGATCCAGTGCTATTTTTGCAAGCTTGCCAAGCTTTGGGAGTCGAGCCAGGCGCTACATTGATGGTGGGTGATTCAGTTGGTGATATGCAAATGGCGCGTAATGCCAAAGCCGCAGGTTGTATTGGTATCACTTGGGTGGGTAAGTCAGATAATGTCCGAGGTGCGGATGTGGTGATTAATCAATTCGATGAAATCGAGATTTTAAAGGATTAAGTTATGGCAGTTTTCAATTGCGTGAACAGCAATTTGTAGGGGTACACAGCTAGTACAGCACGCAATTAACGTGAATTCGACGAATCTCTCCCTGCCTTAAACTAAAGTTCAAATCTGTCCCTCTCCGAATCGGAGAGGGACGGTTTTGTGTGGTAAAACCAGGGAGAGGTCTTTTTATCCCAATACGGTTCAGTTAACAAAAATTTTAGGTTGGGTTAAGCAAAGCGCAACCCAACAAAGTCCTGGAAATGTTGGGTTACCCTGCGGGAAGCCTCTTTGAGTCTACGTTCCTCAACCCGACCTACGTAGTTTAAGGTTTTTGGCGCTAACTGAACCGTATTGCTTTTTATCCAGCTAATTGGACGGACACTAAATATCTTTTAATTATTTGCGTCTAGATACTTAAAAATTTTATATTTTTCTTCAAATTCACCTTATAGTGCCAATAAATACATAGATGAACATATTAATAGAATATTTCTCTATCTAACGGAGGAATTGAGAAAGATAGTATCAAGACAAAATAAACAGATATTCCGATCACCTGACGAACTTTAACTTATATTTCCTCATTTCTATCTAGCAATGGGGATTTTTTTTCAAAAGCTACCAACGTCGAATTCAAAACAGATATTTATCTGCCTTAAGGAGGAATAAGATAAAGTCGAAAAATAATAAAAACTTAAGTAGCCCGATTACCCTACCGGACTTTAGTTCTAGCTCTCCTCATGTTTTTATCTGACGGGGGAGAGTTTATTTAACTAATCACTAATTTGGAATTCGCAATTATTGGGTTTAAGTACTCCACCAAATGGTCAAATTGGTGCTCTTGAATTAGTAGGGGTCTCAATGCCCAACTAATTCAATTACAAATTATATTAGCAACATTCGTGTAGCATTTTTTTGACACAGCCAGTAGTAGAGAATAGAAGGAGTGTTATTATCAATTACAAATTATTTTTAGAAACTAACTATTGTTTCGTCGATGTTATTCTTCCTCTTTCTTTTCTACTAAACTGGTTGTCTTTGTATTTTGCAGAAGGATATAGTCTTCCTGATTCTGTTTTTCTTCTTTCTTTTCTTGTATAACTTGAGTGGCATATATTTCCACATCTCGCTGAATAATATCTTCTACATGATCTGCAAACAGATTAAATGCTTCTTCATGACTTGTATAATTCCGATATGGACCTGTTAACTGCGAGAATTGCCACCCTTGAGTTTTCAAAGATTCAACTGTACGGCGATAGTGTCGCCAACGTTCTCCATAATGAAAAAACTCTTCAATGGCAGCACTAATAGCAACTATTTGGCTCAAACCAAAAGTTGACCAGATAATGACATCCCTGATTCTAGTACTAGTTTCAATATTGTTAACTTTAAAATTTGTAGTGTTAATGTTTAGACTCACCAATGCCGGGAGAATTACACCACCAATAATAGTTGTAATCCGCAAAAAATAATGGCGATCGCGTGATGAATTTGCCTTACCTTCCATCCAGAGGACTTGGTCTAACCAGCGCGATCGCAAAAAATGTTTTTGCACATCGCCTAACTTCATACCCGCAAATAACTTATTAAAATCTTCCTTTAAAAACTCTTGATAACTATCTTTTTTTACCATTATTTACTCCTAATTAGATAGTAAATCCTTAATTAATTTGCCTAAATTCTCAACTCCGCTCTCTATATCGATTAAGTCGATGTATTGTAATGTACCAGATTTAGCTAGCTTTTTAGCTCGCTCATCGGTAGCCTTTCCACGCAAAGCATCTGTAAGTATATCTGCGGTTCTACCACTACCAGCAATCACAATAACTAACCTTCCAGTATTAACGCTAGAAAACGCATCCTGAAAGGTAATTTCACCACCGTTCAATAGTACTGTTACCGAAGGTGCACCATTGGCCAGCACAGTCGCAGTGCGAGATATCCAAGGAGACTCGTCGCCCCAATTATTACCGGGAACTAGCACAAAATGACTATGGTTTGGCTCTAACAATGTTAAATCAGCAGCAGTTTCTGAATGATTAGATAAAGCCACTTTGCTTTCGGGTGCCACACCAACCAAAGCAAACTTAGCACCTATCTGGGTACGAGCCGCACCCATCATTCGCATGATTCCTGCATCCGTACCCCCATCCACGACATAAGCCCCCAAAGTTTCAGCGATAGGGGCTAAATCTTCCACAAACAACCGTTGAATACGGAGAAAATCAACTTCACTGATGTTACTTGCACCCCCCACTACTACTAAAACAGGACGCGAACCGCCAAGCCCTATTTCCTTAAGAGCATTTGGCAATTCCGCTTGCTGCTCAACTCGAGTAGCTAATGCTGTTTGCCCATTGTCAAAGGTAAGTTTCAAAAAACTTTTCATTTATTCAAAATACTGACTGCTTAAGTTCTCCAGCGTAGGCCTTTGCAGTCATTTTCTGCAAACATTGTATTCCATCTATCGTTATCAGCTTGACGACAAGGAATTTTATGATGCTTTTGTATTATGGCTTCATCATTGATTGATGTTTAACCAGGTTTCCTAATTATATGTAAATAGCGATGCCTGCGGTGGTCTCTAAGCGGCTGGTGAGCGGAGTCGAACCATGCTTACCATTTAGTGGAAGCAAGCTACGCGCAGCGTCTCGCAGAGAAGTGCGGGCTATGCCTACGCTCAAGTTTTTTACCATTTTTAGGGAAAACTATTGATGCCTAAAGTAATAGCTTCTTGTTTGTTGGCATCATAAATTAGAGTTTTGCAGTTCATTTATAGACAAACTCACCAGTTTTTTAGTTAATTTGAATCATTGTATTTTAGCTATAAGTTCCTGCTCTCTCACTACTTACCGCAACAGGTTCTGACTCTATATCAACTATCTTATTAAACTCTCCAGCCCGCCAGCTATCTGTTGTATCCTTGATAAAACTAGCAATAGGGATCGCAATTAACAAACCTAGTACTCCTCCCAATTTTGCCCCCAGCAGTAAAGAAATCACTACCCACACGGGATTTAGTCCAGTCAAATTACCAAGAATTCTAGGTGCAACAAAATTAGAATTAACTTGGTCAATCGCAACAGCTACACCTAAGACTTCCACTCCTAACCAAAAATTTTGCAGCGCTACCAACAAACTTACTATGGCGATACCGACCCCCGTACCAAAGGGGAAGAGTGAAAACAAGCCAATACCAATGCCAAAAAGTAGAGCCAAGGGAACTCGCAGCGCCAAAAACGCCAGTGTAATTGTCACCCCTAACACAGCTCCCAATGTTGCTTGACCAATGAAGTAATTGTGAAAATCCTCTCGCAGTAATTCCCGCACTCTTGACCCAATGTTATGGGGAAACCATTGAAAAATTCCGTCCCAAAGACGTTCGCCATTTAATATTAGGTAAATAGTTAGTACTACCGCCAGCAGCACGTTGAGGACAATACCAATGGTATCGACAGCAAAACCGAGAATTCTACCAGTGAAAGACTGAAGTTGGTTAGATAATCGTTCCAGAACTTGAGTAAATAAACCACTTAAATTAATCGGAAGTTGTTGTTGACTTAACGCCCAATCCTGGAAAGCTTGCAGTTGCTGAGTACCAGAATCAATCCAACTGGGCAAAATATTAGCTAGCTCATTGAGCTGTTGGATAATCAGGGGAACCAAGGTGATGCCTAAAGCCACTAAAATCACCACAGTCAAAAGTAACACTCCCCCGATTGCTAAGTTGCGTTTCACCCCTTGTTCCTGAAGAAACTGGATTGGATAGTTCAATACAAAAGCCAGTAGGATGGCGGCGGCAATAATGCTAACTAAGGGTTGAAAATACTGCACAACCTGGATCAATAGCCAGCCGTTGAGAATGGCAACGGGAAATGCCAATCCTATAGTTAACCATCGCGGCAGTTTGTTTGCTGATTGCATTAGTGATTACTCCATAAGAGTTCTAACTTTATTTTGGCTTCTAGGGATTGGGGAGTGGGGATGAAAGGGGAGCAGGGGGAAAATTCCTCTCGTCTGCACCTGCCCCTCTGCCTCTTTCCCAATCCCCAAATTATGCCTGTTGATTTTTCTCAATAAAATCCAGCATAATTCTCTGATGCATTGCCCCCAAAGGCCGGACTTCGCCAGCATTTTGTGAATAACAGTTTCCTTGACGAATATCTTCTACTGTCAATAACCCCATATCCCAACCCTCATTAAGAACCAGTTGATTTAATTCCACTAAGAGTGGTGCATGAAAGACATGACGAACAACTCTTTCGTTGGGATAACAGCCAAATTCAACAAAAGGCGGTAAATTATAACCGATTTCTTCTAGAATTTCTCGCTTTACTGCTACATCTGGTGTTTCACCAGGTTCGATGTGACCGCCAAACATCGCCCAGTAACCAGGGTAGAGAATACCGGGGATGTTGTCGCGCAGTTGCATGAGAAACTTGTTTTTTTGGTAGAGAATTGCGATCGCTACATGCACCTGTTGATGATTGTTCATATGTTCATTTTTAATTACTGATTACTCTTCTTCTAAATAAACTTCCCCCAATTCTTTGCCAGCTAAGGGAATACTTCGGTAGCGAACTTTACCCTTAATCACCACTTGTGCACCCTGACCCAGATTCTTTTGATTGGTGATAACCCAAATTTTGCCAGTTGAGTCATTAATTTGATAAGCCCACTGTTTCATCATGGGAGCTTGTTTTTCTACCTGACCTTGGATGTAAACTATAGCCTGATTGTCTTGTTTTGGTTTAATTTCTCCAATTGGAGTGACATTTGTACCAATTTTTAAGCCAGTTCCACTCAAGCCAGGCGATGTCAAGTTACCACAACTACAAAGCCCCGCTACTAGGAAAAAAGTCAACCCCAGGCGATAAGGAATAATACTGTGCCCGTACAAGAACGAAAGAGATAAATTTCTTGTTTGTTGCATAAAAGCTACCGATTTATTTTGGGCATAAGGAAGAGGCAGAGGGGCACAAAGCTTGGAGCAGAGGAGAAAGAGGTAATTTTCTTATTCTCCCCCTTACCCCTGCTTCATCCCCGCTCCCCAAGAAAGCTGCACCCTTAAAGAATCTTGGGCGTGACCCATAAAGCAAAAAATGTTTGATTTCATCCTTAATCCTTTATTCTTCAGATAACGTCGTTGATCTGAGAAAATAAACATTATGGATTTACTGTGAGAGAAACGCTACGACATCAAACAGCAACACAATAATAGTCGAAAGTCAAGATTCAAGAACCGATTTTTTCACTTTGGACTTTAGACAATAAGCGAATATAGCTGGGATTTTCATGGAAACAAAAACTGCCAAACTCCTTGATGGTAAAGCTTTAGCTGCAAAAATTCAGCAAGAACTTTCTGTTGCTATTACACAATTACAACCAAAAATTGGACGACCCCCTGGTTTAGCAGTGTTGATGGTTGGTGATAACCCAGCGTCAGCCGCTTATGTACGCAATAAAGAAAAAGCCTGCGCTAAAGTTGGTATCGCTTCTTTTGGTAAGCATTTTCCCGCCCATACTACCCTTGGAGAGTTAGAAGAGGTAATTGCTGCACTCAACCACGATGCAAGGGTGGATGGCATTCTTGTGCAACTGCCTTTACCTAACCATTTGGATGCTGTAACTCTGCTACATCAGATTGATCCCGATAAAGATGCTGATGGACTGCATCCGGTGAACTTGGGGCGATTAGTACGGGGGGAAACCGGTTTACGTAGCTGCACTCCGGCTGGTGTAATGCGGCTTTTAGAAGAATATGAGATTCCTTTGCAGGGAAAACAGGCAGTAGTAGTGGGACGCAGTATTTTGGTGGGCAAACCTATGGCGCTGATGCTATTAGAAGCTGATGCCACAGTCACGATCGCTCACTCGCGATCGCATGACCTTAAAACCATCACCCAAAATGCTGATATTCTAATTGCAGCAGTCGGTCGTCCTGGACTGATCTCTGCTGACATGGTGAAACCGGGCGCTGTTGTGGTAGATGTGGGAATGAATCGCGTCACCGATGCTAGTGGCAACAGCCGCTTAATTGGCGATGTTGACTTTAAATCAACCGCTAGCATAGCAGGATTTATCACCCCCGTTCCTGGTGGTGTTGGTCCTATGACTGTCGCCATCTTATTGCAAAATACATTTGCCAGCTATTCCAGAGCGGCACGGCAAGAGAGTGAAAAGTGATGAGTTAAAAGTTAAGAGTTATTAAACCTAACTCCTAACTCTTGTACAGACGCGATTAATCGCGTCTCTCCCAACTTCTAACTCTTAAATCTTCATTTTTTCAGCGCCACAGCACCTTAAAATTGTGACGTATAAGACAAAAATCCCAAAGTGTCAGGAATTTAAGAATGGTAGCAACTGATAACGTTCAAAAGACACCACCAGAGGAAGCCACGTTTAACTTAGCAGCCTATCTAAAAGAGCGACAAAAGCTTTGTGATAATGCTTTGGATCAGGCTATCCCCATCATTTATCCAGAAAAGATTTATGAGGCGATGCGCTACTCGTTATTAGCTGGAGGCAAGCGTGTACGTCCCATTCTTTGCCTTGCTACCTGTGAAATGATGGGTGGAACCATCGAGATGGCCATGCCAACGGCTTGTGCTGTGGAGATGATCCACACAATGTCGTTGATTCATGACGACCTCCCAGCGATGGATAATGACGATTACCGTCGTGGGAAGCTAACGAATCATAAAGTCTATGGCGAAGATGTGGCGATTTTGGCTGGGGATGGCTTGTTGGCTCTCGCTTTTGAGTTTGTTGCCCTTCAAACCCCCCAAAGCGTTAAGAGAGAGCAAGTCTTGCAAGTAGTTGTCCGTCTTGGTCGAGCGCTGGGGGCAGCTGGTTTAGTCGGCGGTCAAGTTGTCGATTTAGAGTCGGAAGGTAAATCAGATATTTCCCTAGAAACGCTAAATTTCATTCATAGACACAAAACGGCCGCCCTTTTGGAAGCTTGCGTAGTTTGTGGCGGGATCATAACTGGGGCATCACTTGAAGATGTGCAGCGATTGACCCGTTATGCTCAAAATATTGGGCTAGCATTCCAAATCATAGATGATATTTTGGATATCACTTCTACACAAGAGCAATTAGGTAAAACTGCTGGCAAAGACCAAAAAGCCAAGAAAGTAACCTATCCCAGCCTTTGGGGACTTGAGGAATCTCGCTCAAAAGCCCAAGAGCTAGTTAAAGCAGCTTGTGCGGAATTAGAACCATTTGGGGAGAGAGCCAAGCCACTCAAAGCGATCGCTCATTTTATTATCAGCCGCAATAACTAGTAACGCTTTGCTAAATTCAGAATTCTTAGACCGGAAGCGTTTCATTGATTTGGAATGGCTAGTTTATTAACGCCATGCTGTATTACACCACCCAGTGGAATTCAAAATTCAAAAAGCTTACTTGATAAGCTTTTGGGTGATTTTGAATAGTTAATCTGTTTCGACCGTGATTTACTAGGTTAATTTTGGATTTTGGGTTGAATCTAAATGTTTCCTCAACCAACAACTGCTGTTAATATTTACTAACCTAACCAAAATACCATGCAGGACATAGGCAACATTTTAGACAACCGGGTGCTGCTGGTTGCTCTGGTAGCTTGTTTAATTGCTCAAGCATTAAAACTCGTAGTCGAGATCATCAAACATCGCAAATTGAATGTGCGTGTTTTGGTGACAACCGGAGGTATGCCCAGTGCCCATTCGGCTCTAGTTACAGCTCTAGCCGCTGGTGTAGGACAAACACTGGGTTGGGCATCTCCTGATTTTGCCGTTGCGATCGTTTTTGCCATCATCGTCATGTATGATGCAGCCGGAGTTCGCCAAGCAGCTGGTAAGCAAGCTCGTATTCTCAATCAAATGATTGATGAATTATTTCATGAAAAACCAGACTTTAGCCAAGACCGTCTGAAGGAATTACTCGGACATACACCAGTTCAGGTAATCGCTGGGTCGGCTTTGGGTATAACCATCTATTGGTTAGCTAGGTCTGCTTATTAGTCAATAGTCTACAGTCTATAGTTTATCAACCAATGACCAATGACTAATGACTAATGACCAATGACTACAACCGCACAGTTGAGCGCAGCAGAATCACCTTACGACTATCTACTATGCTGGCAACGAAACCGCCATTGTTCAGCTTCTGCAATGTGTTGTACGCTTCACTTTGGTTAGTGGTATAAACTGCTAGCAAATAAGGGCGTTGTCCATAAGAAACAAAACCTACGTTACCTCCTACTGCTTGCTGCACACTCTTTACTAGTTCTGGACGGTTGTAATAATCTACCAGCACTGCATAACCCTCTCCTAAGGCTTGAGGATTATAGCTGACTGTCTGCTGAGGTGGTTGTAGCTGTGGCTGTGCCTGTGGTTGTGCATCTGGTACTGTTGGTCGAGTGGTAATTATGGCAGACAACCCAACAATATTGCTGACATATCTCGCCCATCGATTGGCATCATCAATTCTGTTAAAGCCGCCTACTCGCGTCACAGTTTCGTTGAGATATTTGCAGGTAATGGTCTTAAGTTCAGGCGGTAAAGCACTACGCAACTGCTTTTGATTATTTGCTGTCGGGCTTACTACTAATAAAAGATACTCACCCGCATTTGGTGGTTGACAAAGGGGAATGGCTTGTTGAGCAAAGACAGAACTCATGCCACCAATCAACCCTGCGATTGCTAATCCTAAAACACTTGGTAAAGTCTGAAATCTATGCACAAAAGTTAGATTATGTAAATCAAGGTGTCTTAGAAGATTTTATAAGAAAAAAGCTTAAAACCTCGCTACTTCAGTATGGGGATGAAAGGAGTGTCAAAAAATATATTTTGTTACCTAAAAATAAAATTAGGAATGGGGATGAAGTAGGGGAGCAGGGAAGAAGTTGGAGTAAGTTTTTCCCCTCTGCTCCTCTGCCCCTCCGCCTCTTGTGCCCAATGCCCTATTCCTAAGATACGGTAGCAAGCGATGCCAAGGCATCTGGTATTGTCTCAGAAGGAGCCTGAAATTCACCAGTACTGACGTACTCTAAACGCAGTTTTAACCAGGTAATAAATTGGGGATTAGTAGAAATAATCGCTACTGCTGGTTGGGGACATTTCGCCTTTAGCTCTGCAAACTGCGGTGTTTCCAAGAAAGCTGGTTGCTGAACCAACCAAAAATCGATTTGTTTTTCTTGTTCGTGGTAGTGACGGGTGCGTTCTTTGAGAACTTCGTGTGTTGGTTCTTCTTCGAGAAGAAAGCGTTGACTGGCCAAAACGTAATAATATGTTTGCATTTTCATCCTTTAGTTGCTATGTGAATAATTTAAGGGCACAGCATTGCACTCTGTACCCCTAAAAACTAACTTTTGTGGGATTTCTTGAACCAAGAACTGAATGGACAGGCACTTTTCTGGTTTTCAGCTTTTGTCTGCTTGCCACCAGATGTTAGCTTTTCCAAGAACAGACTATTGTCAAAGTAGTGTTCCAAGGAAATAACCTTCAAATCATCAGTAACTTTTGCAATGGTCATACCGATAATTTCTACTGTCTCTCCAGTAGGTGCATGGCCTTTGTATTCTCCGTTAAAATGTCCCCAATGCCGCCACTTGAATGTGACATTTGGTGGCCCTGAGAAAACTTCCAGTACTTCCCAAGGAAACCCTTGGGGAAATGTTGTGTGGAAGACTTTTGCTGATGATTCAAAGCTTTCCTCTGAAGCCTTGTAATATTCTGAATCAGCCATAAATAGATTGTAAGTACCTTGGGCTGATAAATCTGCTGCTGTGTACTCTACTCCACCATTGGTACTCACCCGAAAGTTGTCATTCACAATAGATAACCACTGTTGTGGATTAGCTTTGAAGGATACTTCCATCTCGAAGGTTCGCACCAAGTTTTGCACGATCGTTTCTAGTGTCCCTTCAAGGTGATTATAGGTACTTTCTTGGGCGAGATTCTCTTTTGAACGGGAATAATCAGGCGGTGTCTGATAGCGCCACTCGACATCAGTGCTTTCTGCTATCACCTTATCCCGATCCTGTACCCAAAGCGGCAAGTTGTTAGATTGTGTTGCGCTCATAGAAGTTTTTATTGAAGATGTGATCCCAATTTCTAGATTTCGCAGTGACAATCCCTCTTTTAAGACGGAGGCAAGGGAGCAGGGAGCAGGGGGCAACGGGGAGAATAAGAAAATTATTTCTTTCCCCTCTGCCCCCTGCCCCTCAGCCTCTTCCCTATGCCCCATTCCCCTTTATAGCTTGTTTCATCTCGCGGACTGCCCTTTCCATACCTACTAATGCTGCCCGACTGATGATGGTATGACCGATGTTTAGTTCTTCCATGCCTGGAAGCGCAGCTACCGGATAGACGTTCCAGTAAGTGAGTCCATGACCAGCATTGACTCGCAATCCAGCTTGAATAGCTTGTTCACAACCTTTAGCTAATATGGCTAATTCTCGGTGACAATTTGCTTCATCCTTAGCCTCAGCATATTGTCCAGTGTGCAATTCAATAAACCGTGCCTGCACCTTGACAGAAGCTTCGATTTGTGCTGGATCGGCATCGATAAATAGACTAACTGGAATGCTAGCGCTTTGCAATTTATCGACTATCTCACCTATTCTAGCAATTTGCCCAATAATATCTAGTCCGCCTTCTGTTGTGACTTCTTCGCGCTTTTCGGGGACTAAAGTCACGTAATCTGGTTTGATATCGAGAGCGATCGCTAGCATTTCATCTGTAGCGGCCATTTCTAAATTAAGATGCGATCGCACTGTTTGCCGCAACAGACGTACATCCCTATCTTGGATATGCCGCCGATCTTCGCGCAGATGCACCGTAATTCCATCAGCACCCGCTAATTCTGCCAGCACCGCCGCCGCCACGGGGTCTGGTTCCACCGTCCGCCGTGCTTGCCGGATGGTGGCAATGTGGTCAATGTTAACGCCAAGTGTAGGCACCCCAAATTTCTCCCAAATCCACAGTCCTCAGAACTTGATTTTACCGGAAACGCCGGCAGTTTTGCTTGAGAAGCTCAAGACAGATCGCACACGTAAAATGCCAAAAGCTGAGTTATAAAAAGCTGATTTTTGGGCAGACTACTTTACATAAGTAGCTGATTTAACAAGAGTTGATCGAGTATGAATACAGCATTTGAGCCGATGGACAAGCTTTTAAACTATCAAATTAGTGAGCAACTTTATGCAGGCTCAAGAACCTTGGTTTACCGTGCAATTCGAGAAACCGATCAACTTCCGGTTGTCATCAAACTGCTCCAGCAGGACTATCCTACCTTCAACGAACTGCTGCTGTTCCGTAATCAGTATACGATCGCTAAAAATATCGACTTACCTGGTATTGTTCATCCCTATAGTCTGGAACCTTACCGCAACAGCTATGCTTTGGTAATGGAGGATTTTGGCGGCATTTCCCTCAGAGATTGGATCAACCAAAAAATGGGGAGCAACCAATATACTCTGACAGAGTTCTTGGACATTGCGATCGCTCTGAGCAATATTCTTGACGGACTCTATCACCATCGGGTTATTCACAAAGATATCAAGCCTGCTAATATCCTCATTAACCCGAAAACCAAGCAAGTCAAGTTGATTGACTTTAGCATTGCCTCTCTTTTACCTAGAGAAAGCCGCGAAATTCACAGTCCTAATGTCTTAGAAGGTACTCTTGCGTACCTTTCCCCGGAACAAACCGGGCGGATGAATCGCAAAATTGACTATCGCAGTGATTACTACTCCCTCGGCGTTACCTTCTATGAATTGCTGGCTGGACACCTACCCTTCGAGTCTAACGATCCGATGGAGTTGGTTCATTGTCATATTGCCAAGCAACCGGAAAAATTAGGAGGCAGGAGGCAGGGGGCAGGAGGCAGGAGGCAGGGGGTAGGGGACAGGGGGGAAGAAGAGATTCCCGAAGTTGTTTGTGACATTGTAATGAAATTGATGGCGAAAAATGCTGAAGATCGCTATCAGAGTGCATTAGGGCTGAAATTTGATTTAGAAAAATGTTTGTCTCAATTTCAGGAAATTGGCTCAATTAAATCCTTTAAATTAGGTGAGCGGGATATTTGCGATCGCTTCATCATCCCAGAAAAACTTTATGGTCGCCAAGACGAAGTTGAAAGTTTATTGGATGCCTTTGAGAGAGTCAGTCAGGGAAGCACTGAAATTATGTTGGTAGCAGGCTTCTCTGGGATTGGCAAAACTGCTGTGGTGAACGAAGTCCACAAGCCAATTGTCCGACAACGGGGTTACTTCATTAAAGGTAAATTTGACCAGTTTCAACGCAATATCCCCTTCTCTGCCTTTGTGCAAGCCTTTCGAGACTTAATCAGGCAATTACTGAGTGAAACTGACACTCAATTCGAGCAGTGGAAGTGCAAAATTCTCTCTGCTTTGGGTGAGAACGGACAAGTGATGATTGAGGTAATTCCAGAACTGGAAATTATGATTGGTAAACAGCCTCCTGCGCCGGAACTTTCTGGTAGTGCAGCACAAAATCGCTTCAATTTGCTGTTTTTGAAGTTCACTCAAGTCTTCACTGCATCAGAACATCCATTGGTGATCTTTATTGATGACCTACAATGGGCAGATTCTGCTTCTTTAAAGTTAATGCACTTGTTAATGAGCGAAGCTGACATCGGCTATCTACTGTTAATTGGTGCTTATCGAGATAATGAAGTCAACCCAATACATCCGCTAATGCTGACTTTGGAAGAGATTCAGAAGTTAGATACTACAGTCAATACGATTACCTTAGCTGCCCTCGATCGGGTTTCTATCAATCATTTGGTTGCAGATACATTGAGTTGCTCCTTAGCTTTAGCCACACCCTTAACAGAATTAGTATTGAGCAAAACCAAAGGTAATCCTTTTTTCAGCACCCAGTTTCTGAAAGCGCTACATCAAGATCAATTAATTACATTTAATTTTGACGGTGGTTATTGGGAATGTGATATTGCTCAAGTGCGATCGCTCGCTCTGACTGATGATGTAGTAGAGTTTATGACAATTCAACTTCAAAAGTTGTCAACAAAAACTCAAGAAGTCTTGAAGTTAGCGGCTTGTGTGGGAAACCAATTTGATTTAGCGACATTAGCGATCGTCCATGAAAAATCTCAGGTGGAAACAGCCACAGACTTTTGGAAAGCTGTGCAAGATGGGTTAATTATTCCTACCAATGAGGTTTATAAGTTCTACCATGATGAGTCTGAATTTAGAATTCAGAATTCAGAATTTCAGCAACATAATTCTCCTAACTCTTGTTCTTATAAATTTCTTCATGACCGTGTTCAGCAAGCTGCCTATTCTCTAATTCCCGAATCTCAAAGAAAAGCTACTCATTTAAAAATTGGGAAATTACTGTTAAATAATACATCGCCTGAAACACTTGAAGCCAGTATTTTTGATATTGTTAATCAGATAAATGAGGGAATTGACATAATTGATGAACAATCCCAAAGAGATGAATTTGCTAAACTCAATTTCATTGCTGGCAAGAAAGCTAAAGGTTCTACTGCTTATAAAGCATCTGTAAAATATTTTACAATTGGCAGAGAACTCCTAATAGAACAAAGTTGGATATCCAACTATAAACTTACCTTTGAATTGCATCGTGAGTTGGCAGAATGCGAATATTTAACTGGCAGCTTTGAGCAAGCAAAGAGATTATTTAATTTAGCATTAAATCATAGTAAAGATAGGTTTGAACAAGTAGATATTTATAGAATTCAGATGTACCTGAAAATGACTCAGGGTGATATAGAAGCTAGTATTGAAGCTGGACTGAAAGGTTTAAGCATCATGGGGATGTATCTGCCAGTCACTTCTGAAGAACAGCAAGCTGCTATCGAAACTGAAATTCAAGAATTAAAAGTCAAACTTCAAACGGTTCGTATAGCAGATTTATTCGATCTGGCTGAGATGACAGATCCAGATAAAAAGGTCTGCATGGGTCTTTTAGCTGACCTTTGGGCAGCAGCATATATGGGAGGAGATCAACATCTCAGTTGCTTGGCTCCTCTATTAATGATCGGTTTATCGTTGAGATATGGCAATGCAGAAAGCTCTGGTTTTGCTTATTGTTTATATGGAATGAATCTGGCAAATCGAGGAAATTATCAAATTGCCTATGAGTTCGGTACGTTAGCACTAAAACTTGACCGTCACTTCAATAGCACCCAGTTTATTTTTAAGACCAATAACATCTTTGCACACACCACTAATCCCTATAATCAGCATTTAAAAACGAATTTGCCGCTTTCCCAGGAATCATTTCAAATATGTCAAGAAACTGGAAATTTGGTGTTTGGTGTCTGGGCGGTTTCGTTTCTGATTTGGGCAATGTTAATTAAGGGCGATCGCCTATCAGATGTCTACGCGAAAACTGAGAAATATCTAAGCTACGTAGAGCAGGTGAATGATGCCAATATGCTGTATGCATTTAGTTTACAGAGGCAGTTTCTATTGAATCTACAAGATATATCTAAAAATACCGATTTATTAGACGATCGCAATGACGAAGATATTCCCTATATCGAAGTGTGGAGACAAAAGAACAACTTTGAACATGGAATTAATTGGTACTGCTTTCTCAAAATCCAATTGTCGTACCTTTATGGTTGCTACGCAGATGCTGTACAAGCAGCAGAAGAAGCTGAGAAAACTCTTGGTTGCAACTCTGGTTTTTTTCCAATTATTCAATATCATTTCTATTATCCACTCAGTTTGGTAGCCCTCTATCCTAATGCAACATTAGAAAAGAAAAAGCAGTATTGGGACATTATCCGAGAGCATCAACAAACCCAGAAAGTCTGGGCGAATAATTGCCCAGAAAACTTTCTGCATCGATATCTATTGTTATCTGCTGAAATGGCAAGAATTTCTGGCAAGTATATGGATGCAATCGAGTCATACGATCGCGCCATTGCCAAAGCCAAAGAAAACGAATATCTCAACGAAGAAGCTCTCGCCAACGAACTCGCAGCCAAGTTTTATTTAGAATGGGGCAAAGAACGCATTGCCCAAGAGTATTTGATTAATGCTTACTATTGTTACACTCGCTGGGGTGCTAAAGCCAAAGTTGATGACCTAGAACAGCGTTATCCACAACTGCTAGCTCCCATCTTACAACAGATGCGTTCACGAAGTGACTCTGAAAGAGTATCGCCACTCATCCCCAATGAGACGATTACAAATATTGACAGCATTGCTACCTTCCACCCAAGCATTAATAAATCTGTAACCTCTAGCAGCAACATATCAGTAATGCTAGATTTGGCAACAGTTATGAAAGCTTCTCAGACTCTCTCCAGTGAAATGGAACTGGAAAAATTACTTACGAAGCTGCTGCAAGTGGTAATTGAAAATGCTGGAGCAGATAAGTGTGCCTTACTACTGCTCAAAGAAGGTAGATTGGTAGTTGAGGCGACTGCTAAAGTTGGGCAGCAATCAAGGTTGTTACAGTCCATTTTTGTAGAAGATAGCGCAGACATTCCCCATAGCCTAATTTATGCGGTTAAACGCAGCCTGCAACCTACCGTCATCCTTAATGCAACAGTGCATCCGATGTTGATGGCTGATCCCTACATCATGCGTCAGCAACCCCAAAGCTTGCTGTGTACACCGATTCTCTATCAAGGCAAACTGTTGGGGATTTTGTATTTAGAAAACAATCTTACTACTGGGGCGTTTACGAGCGATCGCGTCGAAATTCTCAATTTGTTATGTACTCAAGCTGCAATCTCCCTGGAAAACGCCCGACTTTATCAGCAAGCACAAGATACTCTAAAAAACCTGGGACAGACCGAACAATTTTTGCGGTTAATTATCGATAATATCCCCCAGTCTGCTTTCTGGAAAGACTGCAATTGTGTTTATTTAGGCTGTAACTATAAATTTGCTCAAATTTCGGGTGTAGGAGTGCCAGAAAATGTTATCGGTAAAACAGACTACGATCTTTGTTGGAATCGTGAGCAATCAGATTGGTATGTAGAGTGCGATCGCCGCATCATGGAGTCTGGACAACCTGAACTCAATATTATCGAAACATTGCAGCAAGCAGACGGAAAACAAATCTGGTCGAATACAAATAAAATTCCTCTACGAGATAGAGAAGGAAACGTTTTTGGCATCCTTGGCACCTCTGAAGACATCACCGAATACCACCAAGCACAACAATTGCTGCAACAGCAAAAACAACAATTAGAACAAGCTTTGCAAGAACTCCAAACGATGCAATTGCAATTGGTGCAGGGTGAAAAAATGTCTGCCCTTGGTAATCTCGTAGCAGGTGTTGCCCATGAAATCAACAATCCTGTTGGCTTTATAGCCGGTAACTTAGAACCAGCCAAAGATTATATCAAGGATTTATTTGGACTAATTAACCTTTATCAAGAGAAGTTTCCTAATCCCGACTCAGATATTAAAGACGAAATTGATGCCATCGACCTAAATTATTTACGTGAAGACTTACCTAAGTTGCTGGACTCGATGAAACTGGGTGTTAGTCGTATCCGCAGTATCAGTACCAGCCTGCGAACTTTCTCTAGAGCAGATAAGGATTATAAAGTTCCTTTTGATATTCATGAAGGTATTGACAGCACCATTCTGATTCTGAGACACCGTTTAAAAGCTAACGAAAACCGTCCGGCAATTGAGGTGGTCAAAGATTATGGCAAACTACCTCTAGTAGAATGCTTTGCTGGACAACTTAATCAAGTGTTTATGAACTTGTTAGCAAATGCTATTGATGCACTTGAACAATACAATGCAGAGCACACTCTGGAAGCGATTCTAGCCAACCCCAATTGCATCACTATTCAAACCCGTGTAGCCGGATCAGGTCAGCACATTTTGATTAAGATTGCCGACAATGGTGTGGGTATGTCACCGGAGGTTAAACAAAAAGTATTTGACCATTTGTTTACTACCAAACCTGTAGGCAAAGGCACAGGATTAGGATTAGCGATCGCTCGTCAAATTATCGTAGAAGCACATGGTGGTTCACTTTCTTGCACTTCAGAACTTGGACAGGGCACAGAGTTTGTCATTCAAATCTCTACTCAACAACATTAATTAAGTAAAAAGACATCTGATTTTTGCATTTTTACTTTGAAATTTTAACTTGTAGCAAGGCGAGAATGATGCTTAAATTGCGGAAAGGCTGGTTGAGAATCAACGACCGATGGTATGCGCTAACCGATAAAATTTACTACTTATTCAAATGGCGTAGGCGAAGCCCGTCGCAGACATCGCGAAACCTACTATTGTTATTAATTGTGGTGATTCTGTCCATTAGTATTAGCGCTACGGCCATCACTAGTTACAAGATTGTTAAGGGGTTATTGCTCGATAGTCTCAAGGAACAAGCATTGTTAAAAACACAGCAAGGTCAGGATGATATTGATAACTGGTTAGCCATTCGGAAGACAGAAATTAAGACTTTGGCAAATTCTCTTGTTGTGCGATCGCTGGATTGGTCTGTGATAGAACCTTACTTGCAATCTGAGGTGAAGCGGCTGCAAACGTTTTTACTCATGGCGTTGAGCATACCAGATGGTACATTAATGAATACTCAAGGCGATTGGCTCAATGTTAAAGATCGAGAATTTTTTCAGCGGAGTATGGTGGGTGAAACGGTAGCTACCGATCCAATTCTTGGACGCACAACCAATCAGTTACAGATTCAGATTAGTTCGCCGATTCCTGCCGAAACAGGCACAAAGCCAGCAGGCGTATTAATGGGAGGGATTCCGATTAACCGGGTAGTTGAGGTCATCAACAATTTACGTCAAGGTAAGGGCAGCTATGCCTTTGCGCTAAATTCTCAAGGAGTTCCCATCGCCCATCCCAACACGGAACTAATTGGTACACCTGAAAAAACCGCCCAGAGTTTCCTCAATTCTTCTAATCCCAGGTTAGTTGAAATTACGCAAGCAATGGTGGCTAAACGCACAAATATTGAATTGGCTCAACTGGATGGGAAGTGGAGCTATATTGCCTACACTCCCCTTAGAGAAGCAAATTGGTCAGTAGCGTTGATTGTGCCACAAGAAAATATTGAATCGCCATTACAGGCGTTGAACCTGTTGGCTACGGTTTTGGGAGGATTGCTAGTAGTTGGGTTGATCAGTGCATGGCGACAGGTGCAACTATATGAACAGATTCGCGATCGCGCCATTGTTTCCAGCCAGCAGGCGCAGCAACTCAGCAAAACATTGAAAGAATTGCAAAATACCCAAGCTCAACTTATCCACACCGAAAAAATGTCTAGCCTGGGACAATTGGTTGCTGGAGTCGCACACGAAATCAATAATCCCGCCAATTTTATTCATGCCAATCTTAACCATGCAAGCGTTTACAGCAAAGACATCCTCGATTTGCTAAAGCTTTATCAACAAACTTACCCAAATCCTACGCCAGAAATTAGCGATCGCGCCCAAGAACTTGATATTGAGTTTCTAGCAGAAGATTTACCCAAGCTAATGGCATCGATGCAAGTGGGAACCAAGCGCATTCGTCAGATTGTGCTATCACTGCGTAATTTCTCGCGCCTCGATGAAGCAGACATGAAATTTGTAGATATTCATGAAGGATTAGACAACACTCTGATGATTCTGAACCGTCGTCTCACAGCCACACCCAATCTACCAGAAATTCAGATCATTAAAAAATACGGCGATTTACCCCTAGTAGAATGCTACGCAGGGCAACTCAATCAGGTGTTTATGAATGTTCTAGTGAATGCAATTGATGCACTGGAAGAAGCTAGCCAAAAACGGAGTTTTGAGGATTTTAAAACTAACCCTAATCAAATTAAGATCCAAACCCAAATTGACAAATCAAGTCATTACGCGATTATTCAGATTTACGATAATGGTATTGGGATGTCAGAGGATGTTAAGCAACGGGTATTTGACCACATGTTTACTACTAAAGCTGTGGGCAAAGGAATCGGATTAGGAATGGCGATCGCCTATCAAATTGTTGTAGACAAACATCGAGGAACTATTGAAGTTGATTCTACTCCAGGATGTGGAACAGAGTTTACCATCGGTATTCCTTTAACAAGTAACAAGTAAAAAGTAAAAATTACTGATAACATCCAAGAGCGCCATCCAATTGTTGAATTAGTTAATAGATATGTACAGAAGTGTTTAACAATTGGGAGAAGTCAAGCTATGCGTAGTTTTAGAGATTGGGTGAAGAATAATTTATGATAGAAACCTAAGGCTTTCTGAGAAAGGCGATCGCTCATGACTACCGAAAACAACCCAAAAGCCATTCTAGACTGGGAACACCCTACACCGCCCACAGATTTAATTTTTGATGACGGAGAACCCTTGGAATCAAATCGCCACCGTATTGCCATGAATGTGTTGATTCGTTCATTGCAGCAAGCTTGGGCTGACCGGAATGATTTTTTTACTGGTGGCAATATGTTTATTTATTACAGCAGCGCCCAAGTACGTAACCAGGATTTCCGTGGTCCCGATTTCTTTGCTGTCCTGAATGTGGACGGGACTAATTCTCGTCAAGGTTGGGTAGTGTGGGAAGAAAATGGTCGTTATCCTGATGTGATTGTAGAATTAATGTCACCATCTACAGCCAAAATAGATAAGACTGTTAAGAAAGACCTTTACGAACAAACTTTTCATACTTCAGATTATTTTGTCTATGACCCCTTTGACCCGACTTCTTTGCAAGGGTGGCATTTAGATCATAATCAGCAATATCAATCTTTGACACCAAATGAGCGTGGTTGGTTGTGGTGTCAAAAGTTAGGTTTGTGGTTGGGAACGTATGAAGGAACAATAGACAGAGAAACGGCGGTATGGTTGCGGTTTTACGATGTAGCTGGCAATTTGGTTTTATTACCAGACGAAGCTGCTGCTGCACAAGCACAAGTTGCAGTCACGCAGGCGGAAATTGCTGTTGCACAAGCACAAGCCGCAGTTGCAGAAGCAGAAGCGGCTGCTGCACAGGTGGCTCGTTTAGCGGCTAGATTGAGAGAGTTGGGTGAAAATCCAGATATGTTGTGAGAAATTTTGGCTTTTTTGATGAGTTTATCGAGTTGTTATAAATAAAAACTGAGTGCGATCGCTATTTTTAAATGTCAGAATGGGTAAGTGCGATCGCTATTAAATAAAGCTTCAAAACTAAGGTTGAATCGGCACAAATTCATATTTATCAGTGCCAGGTATTTGTCGAACTTGGACTAATAAGATGGGTTTGTTGGTGCGATCGCCTGATTTAGTAAACTGAATTGTTCCTGTTGCACCATCAACTGAAAAATCTGGACTATGCAACACCTGTTTTAGTCCCTCACGAGTGTTATTTTGCTGCAAACCTTTACTAATCGCTAGAGTAGCATCATAAGCTGTAGCTGTTCGCCAGTTCACCGTAGCTTTCCATAATTTCTCCGAATTTTTAACAAAGTTTGAGTTGGAAGCATTACCAATATGCCATGGAATTGCTACTACCATTCCATCAGCTTGCTTCCCCAAAGAATTTAAAGTACTTTGTCCGAAAATATTATCTCCTCCCAGTATATATAACTTGCGATTATTAGCCCGAATTACTTTGTAAGTTTTGTCTAGTGTTTCTGAATCAGAGGCTAACATCAACACTTCTGCACCTTGACTAATCGCCTGTTTTACAGCAGTCTCTGCATTAAAATTACTTTTAGAGAAATTAAATTCTGCTTCTTTGAATACCTTACTCTCTTTTGGAAGATATTTAATAAACTCATCTGTTAGCGATTTACTATAAGAACTCCCAAAAACAAAAAAAACTGCTACCTTCTGTTTCTGCAAATTTTTCACCATGTACTTAGCTAATATTTGTGCTGCTACTTCATCACTAGAAACTGTGCGAAAAACATAGGAACTAAAATTAGAAATATTAACAGAAGTGCTAGTAGGAGAAATAGCTATAAGTCCTTCAGTGTTATAAACGTTGCCTGCTTCTAGGGTAGCATTGCTAGAAGCAGGGCCTACGACACCTAAGATTTCCTGATCTGCAACTAAAGCTTTCGCAATTTTTGTAGCAGTTCCTGGTTTCTCGTCATCATTGGCGATCGCTACCTGTAATAGCTTGCTATTAATGCCGTTATTGTTGTTTACCTCGTCTTGAGCTTGAGCTACACCGCGCAGTATCTCTTCTGCTAAATATGGATCGATAGCAATAGGTACGCTCACAGCAATTTTAAGCCAATTCCCTTTTTGACGAGCTTTAGCATTGTTCAAATAAATTAATGTTTCTGGGTCTCTAAAATTAGTTCTCCTATAATAAGTGAAGCTATCAATGGCAGTTTTACAATTACTATTAGCAAATGCTTTTACTCCAGTTTCTTTATCTGAATTTGTATATTGTTTTAATAAAACTTCTTCACCCAAGCTAATGCTGTCATTCAAACTATGCTCCTCTTTATTAGCACAGGAATCTCCTATATTTGAGGCTATCGTTATAGGTCGAAAAACGTATACTAAAGTACCACCAAAAACTACTCCGATTACTAATCCAATAATGCAAGTTCCTACATAGTATTTAAAATTCTTCTTTTGCGAATCCGAAGTATTGACAACTACCGGAGTTGCGGTCAGTGGCTGTTCGGCAATTATGGGAGCTTCGATTAAAGCTATATCTTCATCTCTAAGTCCTAATGCTTGCTGAAGACGTTTCAAATTAGCGCGAGTTTTATCACTGGGAGGAAACTCAAGTTTAATTTCATTGCGAAACGCCTGCTCATATCGCTGCAATTTTTTTTTGTAGACTTCGATAGGCGCTAAAACTTTAGTTTCAATTGCAGCAGCCTCTATCGGTGCTAGTTGTAGTTCTTCTTGTAACCCTTCCAATGCAACACGACCAGTAGCAGAAATTTCACCATTACCACTTTCTACCCAATAATCAACTTCCCGACGATATTTGAGGTTGGGATCATCAATAGGTGCTCTTGCAAGATTGATTTTATAGCCTTCTTTAATAGCATATATCTCCGGTTTCATTGCAGGAGCAGCTTCTTGGACTGCCTTGGTAGCATACTCATGCAATTCATCAACGGAAATCCAACCATCTTCATCACGGTCTGCTGCACCAGTCTCCAGCCCCTCAACTATGTAGCGGGTGTAGGTCGAGGTATCTGCCCCTTGCTGTTCAAAAGAATATTGGGTGGAAGTTGAAGATGTGAGAACTGCTCGCCCCTCTCCACCCAATTGGTTTCTGATATCCACAAAACCATTATCTTTTGCTGACAGACCCTCAGCAAATGCGCCACTAAAGCAACAATCAAGAATTACTACCTCGCGCCTGGAACGACTATTACTCATGACCTCATGCACAAAAATAGCTGGTACTGTTGTTGCTTTAACCAGCACTCCTTTGTCAGTTTTGCGGGTGTTACAAGCTGCGAAGTAAAGTTTACCACTCTCATCTTTTATGCCATGTCCAGAGAAGAACAGCAGCAAGAGATCATCTTTTTGACGATTATCAAACAAGGTTTCGATGGCAACCGCCATCTCATATTGTTGAGGATTTATCAGCAGTGTTACATCATCAAAACCACCAATCTTTAAGTGCAATAAAACTCGCTGCATTGCTTCGACATCTTTTGTCGCTGCTGGTAATGGATTCAGACCAGATTCATACTCACTAACTCCAATTAGCAGTGCTACTTTCGCCATCTTGCTATTCTTCCTTACTGCTGGAATTTCTTAGTTGCCTGCGATAAACTTTTGAGCTTGTTCAATGACGGCGTTTAACTCTTCCTGACTGCTAGCTTTCACCTTCAGTTTCTTGCCGTTAGCTTCGACTTCTAATTCAATAGTTTTGTTGCCCAAGCGATCGCCCAAAAATCCCAGCAATTTCTTAAAATTGGCAAGGCTCACCTCTGTCTGCAATACCCCTACCAGAAAACCGCCAACAGACTTGGCTCCTTCGGGTATTTCTGTAACTGCTACGAGTTCAGCGCTTTCTACATCTAAGTCTTTGATTTCTCGCAGTAGATTCCGAGTTTCCCGTTCTTGTTCCTCTGCATCTAAGTCTGGATTAGAAAGAGCGATCGTCAGTTTGACGTTAGATTCAGAACTCATTTTGTGCCCTTTTAGGTTTTTCAGCAGTTGATGGTCAATTGTATTTCTGTAGTATATCGATTGAGATCACATCTTCTATGTAAATTTCCTGAAACTTCTTCAAAATTTTTACAAAAACTCATAAAATTTAGGTAAAAATCTGGTATAAACATAGAATATCGGTTTTCAATAGCTTCAAAACTTAGAGGCAATCAACAGTATTTTATCTGACAAGTTATTTTGATACAGCAGTTTGTTTTACCACGCTTGCGATCGCAAAGTAAGTTACGAGTTTGTTCTTGCAACTTCCTTAGAGGCGATCGCTAGATCAAACTATTACAGGACGGCGTAAATTCAGCGACCATCTCAATTAACCAGACAAGGGGCTTAAGCCCCTTGTTAAAGGTAGGCAACCTTGCGCCACAGTTGTCAGGTTAATTAAAACAAGTCCAAATCTGTCACAGCACCAATACTGCTAGAAGATACCAATTTGGCATATTTTGCCAACACGCCTTTAGTGTAACGCGGAGCGGGAGGTTGCCAATTGGCACGACGACGGGCCAGTTCTTCTTCGGATATATTCAACTGCAACAAACGAGCAGGTGCATCAATAGTAATACTATCGCCTTCTTCTACAAGCGCGATCGCCCCACCAACTGCTGCTTCTGGAGCAACATGACCAACTACCATGCCGTAAGTACCGCCAGAAAAACGCCCGTCGGTAATTAATCCCACCGCATCACCCAATCCAGCACCGATAATTGCTGAGGTGGGAGCCAACATTTCCCGCATTCCAGGGCCGCCTTTAGGCCCTTCGTAGCGGATGATGAGAATATCACCAGCTTGAATCTTACCAGCCAAAATTGCATCCAAAGAGGCTTCCTCCGATTCAAATACCCGTGCAGGGCCGGTAATTATTGGTTTTTTCACGCCAGTAATTTTGGCGACAGCCCCTTCTGTTGCCAGATTACCTCTGAGGATGGCTAAATGTCCTTGAGCATACATCGGGTTATTCCAAGTCCGAATCACATCTTGATTGGCAGATGGTTCTTCTGGTATGTCTGCTAATATCTCTGCAATGGTTTGACCGCTGATGGTGAGGCTATCACCGTGTAATAAATCATGCACAAGTAACATCTTCATTACTTGCGGAATGCCGCCAGCTTTGTGCAAATCTGTAGCAACATATTTACCACTTGGTTTCAAATCACACAAAACGGGAACGCGGGCGCGGATAGTTTCAAAGTCGTCTATAGTTAACTCTACCTCAGCGGCACGGGCGATCGCTAAAAAGTGCAGTACTGCATTGGTCGAACCACCGACTGCCATAATCACAGAGATGGCATTCTCTATAGATTTGCGGGTGATAATTTGACGAGGCAAGATTTGTTTACGAATGGCTTCGACTAAGACAAATGCTGATTTTTCCGTGCTGTCGGCTTTTTCGGCATCTTCTGCCGCCATTGTCGAGGAATAGGGTAAACTCATCCCCAGCGCTTCAAATGCTGAAGACATGGTGTTAGCTGTAAACATTCCACCACAGGAACCAGCACCCGGACAAGCTCGACCTTCAACCTCTAATAATTCCTTTTCGTCAATTTTTCCAGCACTGTATTGACCAACAGCTTCAAAAGAACTGACTACAGTTAAATCGCGTCCGTTGTAGTGACCGGGTTTAATTGTGCCACCATAAACAAAGATAGCAGGGATATTCATCCGGGCCATTGCAATCATTGCCCCTGGCATATTTTTATCACAACCGCCAATAGCTAGTACACCATCCATACTTTGTCCAGTACAGGCGGTTTCAATAGAATCGGCAATCACTTCCCGCGACACTAGGGAATATTTCATCCCTTCAGTTCCCATTGAAATCCCATCGCTAATGGTAATCGTACCGAACACTTGCGGCATCGCCCCAGCAGTTTTAATCCCAATCTCTGCTCTTTGCGCCAGTTGATTTATCCCCATATTACAGGGAGTGATCGTGCTGTAGCCATTGGCAATACCCACAATAGCTTTGTTGAAATCTTCATCCTTAAAACCAACTGCACGCAGCATAGCTCGATTAGGCGATCGCTGCACCCCTTGCGTCACAATTTGGCTTCTTAAATTCTCCGACATCTTTTTTCCTTCCGTGGCATTATCGCAACTGTTGCGATTGTATTATCTGATTTTCTCATGCATACGTGGCGCGATCGAACTATATAGTGTGCGTCTAATTAGGTGAATAAAAAGGCGTTGCTGAATCAAAATATGAATCAGGCGATCGCTGGAATAAGACTTGTACCTCACATCGTGAGTGGCACTGAACCATACTTGAGATAATCTATGACCAGTCGAATAGAGTGTCTCAGCATTTCTTCTGACTTAGAATAACAAAAAGTTTTACGATGTGGCACTTGCCAAGAATAAATCAGCCCAGCCGTCGCTTTCGCCTTGAGGGCGAAAGCGCCTAAATCTCTCGGTTTTGC
>NZ_JAVRBN020000020.1:0-131485 GCF_034531305.2 Nostoc sp. ChiQUE02 | reverse complement strand
AAGTCTTGAAATTTAATTCTTAATTCTTTTCTTTTTACTTTTTACTTTTACCTTTTGACTTACTAGCCCCTGCCTCCCCTGCTTGCCTTAATTCATCCCACTGTTCTGCAACGCCTGAATTTTTAATTCGTAATGGGCTACCCCCGCTGAGGAACGTAGACCCAAAGCGGCTTCCCACAGGGTAACCCAAGAGTATTGCGCTATAGGTTATCAAAATTACAAACGCAGACATGAACTGATATCATGTCCGGTTAAATAATTGTCATTGCGAACGAAGTGAAGCAATCCCAAAAACCTTGCGATTGCTTCTCTACGAGACGCTGCGCGAACGTTCCACTTCGTTGCACTCGCAATGACATATCACAAGTAATTTGCCGGACATGAACTGACTTAGTCAAGAACATTTGCAAACCATCTGCACCCATCCCAAAAAGTTCAACAATAAAGGTAGAAAAATCGGTCTCAAAATAATTCAAAATATTCTCTTTGCTCCCAGTCAGTTACTTGCTTTGAATACTCGTCTGGAGACTGACCAGCAACAGCCTCCAAAAAACGGTTAATTTCACTTTGTTTCATCTTAATCATGAAGTTAATGAACTGCTGTCCCATTTTTTGCCCAAAAAGTTCACTTTGACTCAGGTATGAAATCGCCTCTAGCAAACTTCGGGGTAAGGCCGGATTTTCTGTAGCATAAGGTTCCTCTGTTGGGGAACCAGGGTCAAGCTTGCAATCTACCCCATCTAATCCACAAATCAATTGTGATGCCATGTAGAGATAGGGGTTTGCTGCTGGTTCACCAATTCGGTTTTCAATGTGAGTATTGGGGTCATCAAAACCGCCTTGTAATCTAATCATTGCCCCTCGATTTTCCAATCCCCACCCAGCACGATCGGGAGCTAAGGAATTAGGTCTAAATCTTTTATAGCCGTTAATAGTTGGGGTTGTGAAAACAGAAGCAGCATTGGCGTGTTTAAGAATCCCAGCAACAAAGTGCTTGCCTAAATCTGACATTAGCGTACTGGAGTTTGCAGATATGAAAGCATTCTCGCTTGTAGTTCGGTTTATCAGCGATTGGTGCAGGTGCCAGCCATTGGAAGAACAACCTTGTAGTCCTGGACGACACATAAACGATGCGATGTAACCTTGTTGACGGCAGATTTGCTTAGTGGCCATTCTAAACATCGTCATTGTATCCGCAGCTTGCAATGCAGGAATCGGGTCAAAGGTAAATTCAAATTGACCGATACCCCCTTCGTTTTCCACGCTTCTTAAAGGCAACTCCATTTCAACTAGGTTTTCTGCCAGAATACGCAGTAAGTCGTGAATCTCTGGATTATGCGATTCCAATAGATATTGAAAGCTATGCTCAACGGCACTAACTTTAGGGGGTTGACCTGGTTTTCCAGAAGTACCAACATCGGCGAGTGCTAACATTGGATCTTCTAACTTTGCCAGATACCACTCAACTTCCAATCCCACAATATGTTCTAACCCTCTTTGGTGCAACTCTGCCAAAGATTGGCGTAAAATACCTCGACTGGAAAGAGACATTTTCTGTCCATTTTGAAAGTATTGGTCGCAAAGAATCAAGCCAGTTCGTTTTGCCCAAGGCACAATTCGGAAGGTATGAGGGTCAGGAACAGCCACAAGATTTGGTGCACCTGTCATCTCGGGCATTTCTAAACTACCACCAGGAATAAAAGGGTTAAATACAAGGGCACCGCCAGTATCAAATAAAAATGTACCTGTACTGATTTGCATTCCATTTTCCAGGGCGCTTAAAAAAGTTTGAGGTAAGAGCGACTTACTGCGAACAATGCCATGCTGGTCTGACCAAGCGGTGCGAATCAATAATAGATCCCGTTCTTTAACAACAGCCTTGATCTTTTCAGATACTTCTTTTTGGATTTCTGTCCACAGGTGATGACGCTCAATAAATCCAGGTCTTTTCATTTGGATTGCCTAATCATATTCAACTGCTTGTGCTCTCAGCTTGAAATAAATTTTATCTTGGCAATCATCAGCCCAGACAGATTTGGTCAACTGGTGTCATCAGCAAGCACTTGTTTTGAGGCATCATCAGCCTTGTCTGCCAGGAAAACCAAAGCCTCGAATAGGTTAAAACTCAAGTTGCGGCTCTTTATCTGACGACGATTACAATGTCTGCTTGAAGTCTGGCACGTTAGAACAATATTAATAATACTTAAGAAAGAAGCTGCAAATTATTTTGTATTACACAATACTTTTATTGACTGTACCTAAAGAAAATTATAAAAGTGTGAAAATGGGGAATTTTACTGAATTTACATTATTTGCTCCTCGCAACAAGAAAGCGGCTTTAATTGGGTCTTTTTCCGATTGGAAAGAAATTCCAATGCTAAAAGGTGAAGATGGTTATTTCCGCACTCAAATCAAACTGGAAGACGGCATTTATCAATATAAATTTCGCATTCAAACCAAAAATCCAAATTTTGCACCTGATGAATGGATAGATGTCATTGATCCCAAAGCAACAGATTTTAATGAAACAGAAAAATGTAGCATAGTACGTATTAAAGATGGGCAACGCATTGTAGATACTTACGTTTGGCAACACGATAAAATGCCGTTGCCTGATAATCGTAAATTAGTTATATATGAAATGCACGTTGCTGATTTTACTGGTGATGAAGTGGACTCTGACAAACAAGGCAAATATCTAGGGATAATTGCTAAGTTAGATTATCTTTGTGAATTGGGAATTAATGCGATTGAATTAATGCCAGTTAATGAGTACCCTGGTGATTATAGCTGGGGCTATAAAGTTCGCCACTTCTTTGCTACAGAATCTAGTTACGGTTCAACAGAAGATTTAAAGCAGTTAATTGACGAGTGTCATGGTAGAGGCATTCGCGTATTTATGGATGGAATTTATAACCACACAGATGAAGAATGCCCCTTAATACTGATTGACCGAAATTATTGGTACTACGAACACAAGCATTATCCTGAAGACCCAGATAATTACTGGGGGCCAGAGTTTAACTATGATAATTACGACAAAAAGTTAAATGTTAAGCCTGCATGGAAATACGTCGGCGATGTGGTAAAATTCTGGATTGAGGAGTATCACATTGATGGAATTCGCTTTGATGCAGTGCGCCAATTGGCTAACTTTGAATTTTTTAACTGGCTGACTAAGCAAGCAAAAAACCATGCTGCACCCAAGCAGTTTTACAACATTGCTGAACACATTCCCGATACAAATACTGTAGTCAAGCCAGATGGCCCATTAGACGCTTGTTGGCATGAGAGTTTTCGCTACTTTCTAGTTCCATATATTTGTGGGAAATCATTTGAATTAGAACAACTGAAGCAGATTTTAGATCCCAAACAGCAGGGTTATGCGATCGCTACCAATGTGATAAATTATTTGGCAACCCACGATCGCGAACGTGTATTACGAGAATTAGGCAATTGCGGCATCTTTGATGCAGCCGCATTTGAACGAGCGAAGTTAGCTGCTGTTCTGTTGATGACAGCAATGGGTATACCGATGCTGTGGATGGGAGAAGAGTTTGGTGAATACCAGCAAAAAAGTCAAGATGTGACTAAGCCGCAGAAGATTACTTGGTCTTTGTTGTCAAGCGACCAGAATCATGATTTATTTGAGTATTATCAAAAACTTATTGCTCTACGCAAGCAAACTCCAGCTTTGCAAAGTGATAATATTCAGTTTTTCTACGAAAATGCAGATGATAAAGTGCTGGCTTACACCCGTTGGGATGAGCAGAATTCTCATGTCGTCGTCGTGGCAAATTTCTCCGACCAGAATTTAAATCAATATAAAATTTCACACTTCCCAACTGGTGAGTATTGGCGGGATTGGATCGGTAATCAGGAAGTGGAATCTGGAGAGGATGGTTTAATCACTGACTTGCCAAGCTATACAGCTAAGATATTTGTTTTGCAGTAGACAAGATGAGATAAGTAATGCTGCTTATCTCTATGAAACGATGATGCGGCGGATGTCTGCTACCGTTGTTGATTGAATTCGGGCAGTTGTTGATTGAATTCGGGCAGTCGTTGATTGAATTCGGGCAGTCGTTGATTGAATTCGGGTAGTTGTTGATTGAATTCGGACAGTTGTTGATTGAATTCGGACAGTTGTTGATTGAATTTGGGCAGTCGTTGATTGAATTCGGACAGTTGTTGATTGAATTCGAGCAACCCCCAAGAATTTACATAAAGATATTCAATATCCTTGTAACAAATAAATAAATTTATACGGAATAATGCGGGTGTCAAGTAACCCTAATTCTGTCTATCCTAGTGCTGTACAGTTCAGGGTAGAACTCAGTTTTTGTCCTGGCGCATTATTAATAACAGGAAAGTGATTTATGTCACGTCCAAAACGCGGGTCTAAAGTAATTGATAGAGCACAGCGTCGGATTGCAGCTTTGAAATCGATCAGTCCCACCTTAGACTTCGGCAATGGGGTGACAATTGACTCCTTTGCAGCCGTCATCAAAACAACGCAAGACAGGTTGGAAGCTTATAACTCAAGCCTCTCCACCGTGGATCTGACTCAGGGAGCCTTAGAAGTTGCCGAAAAGTCGCTGATGGAACTAACAGAACACATGTTACTCAGTGTAGCTGCAAAGTATGGCAAGAATAGCGATGAGTACAAAATGGCAGGAGGCGTTCGTCGAAGCGATCGCAAGCGTCCGGTGCGAAAGCCTAAACAAGGGGCTGTTGCTTGATAATAAAAGCGGATTCTTATACTATGTTTGTAACTTTTGACGAAGTTGATGCCAGATTAGTACACTATTAAGAATCAGGATTAAAGCTGTAGATGATAAGGTTGCTATTCCTGTACCTACAACGCCAAAAGATGGAGTTAAAGTCAACAGCAACGGCAAATAAACTCCCAAAATGGCATTCAGAATGGCAGCCACGAACGCTGCAAGCATGGAAATAACCGTAGGAACAGTAATCTGGAACGCAAACAAATCAAAGCGATCGCAAAGCTGTAACAAACCTCTGGGTGTTGCAACGCTCGTGAAAAGAATAATTAAGCTACACCATTGAACTTGACCGATCGTCGCCTGATTCCATCTCATATAGGAACCGATATAAGGAGCAAGAATAACTGCGATCGCTAAACCAATCAGTACCCCTAACAGATCCAATAGAGTGGTAAATTTTAATATAGCGTTTCCCAATCATACAAGGTATATCATATTCCCCTCATCGCTTGTGGGGAGGGGGTTGGGGGTGGGGTTCTTGTATCTCACTCAAGCGAGAACCGCTATATATAAGATAAATGAAATCCATAAACACAATTTCTCTCTCATTCATTGTTATTCGTGCCATGAATGTTGAGAGTACCTTATCATTTTATTCTGCTCTGGGTATGGAATTTGTAGAAGAACAACATGGGTCATCTAACTTAGTTCATTATGCATGTGTTCTGGGAAATATTGTACTAGAGATATATCCATACCAAGCGGCTTTAGCGAATCCAGAAAATAAACAAAAAAATGACACAGAACCAATGCTTGGATTTAATGTTACATCTCTTGAAAAGATATTATGTAATTTAGAAAGCTTGGGGATAAAATCCAAGATATCGTCACAAATCAAAAATAGTGAACGGCGTGCTACTGTTACCGATCCTGATGGTAGAGTAATTATTTTGACTGAAATATCAAGCGTTGACTAACGATATAAGAAGATCCCAGTTGGCTTAAATTATTAAATTTTAGAGATGCCAGCATCGTTCATTAACAGGATAATATTGTTTAGAATTCCCTAACCCGCTGGCTCTCGCGTCTGTTACTCCTTACTCCTACAAAATATTTTCTATACTCTAAATTTTTACTTTGTTTGCGAGCCTCGATAAATTCGCTCCATTTGTTCTGGAGAAAGCACTGTCATTGGAAACCATTCATGTGTAGGAATAGGGTGTTCCTGGGACGATTGAAACTCCCGTTGTTGAGTTTTAGTAAAATGTATTTCCACATTGCTAGTTGGTGAGCTAAGTAACCTCTCATCTATCTCCGATGGGAGAAGCTGATTTTGGGGTAAGACATAGGCGTGCTTTTGTGGATCGTATGCCAAAATTTCTCCTGTCTCGATTTGATAAATCCAAGCATAAATATTGAGTTGCCCTTGATGGAGCTTAGAGCGAATCACCGGATAAGTCCGTAAATTTTCGATTTGGGTGAGTACATTCTCAGCAATAATTATTTCTAAGAGTTCTTCCCCTTCGTAGTGGCTATAATTGTCTTTCACCAGTCGTCTGGTTGCCTCTGCATACTTGAGCCAGTCATGTACAAGCGGCATTTCTACTCGCAAGCTGTCTAACTTCATTAACCCTTTCATAGCACCACAATGGGAGTGACCACAAACAATAATTTGTTGGATATCTAATGCTTGAATAGCATATTCAATTGTTGCCCCTTCACCGCCATTTGTAGCACCAAATGGTGGAATAATGTTGCCTGCATTGCGGATAACAAACAATTCACCTAACCCGGCTTGTGTAATCAGGTTTGGATCGATACGCGAATCTGAACAAGTAATAAACAGTACTCTGGGCTTTTGACCATGAGAAAGTTGTTCAAACAGTTCTTCATTGGCAGAAAAATAGCTACTTTTGAATTCGCGCAAACCTTTAATTAATTTTTTCATAGAGCACTTAAATGAACAAGTAATACTTTAAAAGTTTTGTAAAAATTTAGTTCTCAAATTCAAGAAGTAGGACGCATAAAACTAACAATTATTTTATATCATTGAGCGTTACTTATTACAAAGCTAAATCGGAGGTAAAGCGGATAACCACCTTTAACTAATTAAGTACTTCACTGCCAAAGAAAACCAAAATTTAAAACTTGTCAAAACTCTGCAAAAGCCACTATTCAAGCTCGATTAATCACTAATAACTGCGCTCTTGCAGACATTAGTGCAATTAGCTTAACCTCTCACGGATGGTAATATTATCGTCCTATTGACACTGCACAATTGCTAATTAAACTCCATAACAGAGTAAAATTTGTCTTCAGTAACCAGAAGGCTCAGTACAGTATAACTTCCTTGAGATTGACTCCAGTCAATACAGCACCCTCTAAGTTAGCATTACTAAGCTTGGCATCAGTCAGCTTGGCATTTGTTAAGTTGGTAGCGCTTAAATCAATGTCACTTGCAAATACTTGGCTCAAGTTTGCACCAGTTAGATTCGCACTAGTGAGATCGGCACCTTCTAAATTAGCTCCCTTGAAGTTAGCTCCCTTTAAATTAGCATTTCTTAAATCAGCACCAATTAAATGAGCCGAACGCAGGTTTGCTCCTACCAAGTCACACCCCGGACATTTCCCCGTTTTTAGCAACTGTCTAACATGGACAGGATTTGCAGCTTGCGCCGGAATGGCATAGCAGATCGTACTTACTAATGCTGCGGTAGCTAAAATCTCCAGTTTCATCTGACTTTCCTCAAAACGGTTAGATGCTATTAACCAAAATTTTTGACTGAAAATGGTTAACAATACCTATAAACAGATTGACTCAATTGATCGGCTTTTGGCATTGCACCATCGGCTTAGTCAAAGGGTGAAATTTATTCTTGTATTTTTTAAGCAGTCTTGCCAAACTACCCTCTATAGTCGTAGTTTTAACGTAAAATCAATTTGCGATCGCTAATAACTTTGGTATTTTTCTCCTTCCACTCATTTAATTTCCCATTCTTCATGCCTCATGTGACCATTTTTCTTTCCTTTGGAACGGATGACGTGAAACCGTAGCTTTCATGAAAGTCTTTCACCTTATTACCAGATGACTGGTTTTTAGTCATCATCTAAATGGAATAATTATGTTCTACTTGCTCTAGTAGTTTAACTGTCAGACCTAAAACGGCTTGCCGCCAGACTTCACTTGACCATTAAGGCTACGGTTTGTCCCCCATCCTGTATTAGCATTTATAAAAGTTACCTACAGTCTAAATATTTTTATTACTAAAGGTCGATTTCAAGTGAGCAATAGAGATGAAAGCTGGTAAGTAGAAACTAGCACTCACATTACTCACTTTCGTGTAACGATAATTGAAAGCTTTAAAGGTATACCAAAGAGTGTAAGAAGTCATCTAGCAAGCAAGAACTTAAGTAAAGTCTGATGCCTAGTAAACAAGTTCAGAACTAAATCAATTTTAGTGGAGCAATTATGAATCCTATTAATCAGGCGATTTTAGAATACCTGCGCTCTGGTGAGAAAACTTCTGGAGAATTAAAGGACGTATTTGATTGTAGTTACAGCGTCATTGATAAAGCATTGCAGGAGCTTATTGACGCACAGGAGATTGAACCAGGATGGAGTAATGATAATTATCCAGCGAGAATTTATCGGCTCAAGCGCCGGCAACAATCTGTTCCTTTTTGGAAAAATTAGTCATTTATTTTCATCTTGTTAAGGGAACTCCAAAAAATAAATTATCCAATTTCTGGATTAAAAACGACTGCTCCTTTCCCTACTCCCCTCTCCTGAGAGCGATCGCTTTACTCGACCATTTTTTAGGATTGGGCACAGAGGCGGCGCAACCTTCACCCTCATTATCCGCTTTTACTTTTTCTCTACGAGATGCATTGTGTCATAATTACTAGCCATTTTCGGATTCCTAGGAGGCTTTGCCTCAAGTATTGAGGCAAAGCCCAATGAATAGCATTTCCAGCCAGAGGCTGGAAACGAGGTTTAAAAAGGCTTTTATCTTAAGTTGACACCAATGGGGTGTGGAAAACCCGATCATTGAAATCGGGGTTTCAAATAAGGATAGGCTCATTTCTCTCTGCGAGACGCCAAGGGCGATCGCACTCCGGATATCGAATATATGTTAATATTCCCGACAACACATAAATGTAGTTGCTCTATCCTTGTAGGGTATGGAGTAAACAGTCTTTCCCTACACCCTACACCCTATATCCCATAACCTTTTTTTGGTCAAAATCAAACGTAAATTCGGAATTGCCTCAAACTCTTGAGGTTGACAACGTACTCATACTTTAAAAGCAAAGCAGCAGTCTTAACCAGCACAGTTGGCAGTTATCTAAAATCATAAAAATCATCCACTCTCATCTCTCGCCAAATATCAGAAATCTGCCAGCCGGAATTGCCCACAGATTGGACTATGGGATTATCGCGCACTTGTATATAGCTGGGTTCTTTTGGCTCTGGAATCGCTACTGGTTGCTCATCAACCACAGGGTTTGAAAAATTGACGATATCAGCAAGAAGCTTTTGGTCTTCAATTTCTTGCATTTCCATCATTTTCTTCAGGGTAAGCTTCGAGGATTTTTTGATGATCTTCATATATATCCATTAAAAGTTTTCATTCACTGCTCTCCCAAAGGCATTGGCTTAAAATTTGGACTCAAAGGGAGTCGTAAAAAGTCCTGGGGGAGATGAGTGCTAATAATTCCACGGAATAAACAAGATACAACAAATCAATGGAAAATACGAGTCCCTTGCTGAGGAATTTATTAATTGGTTACGTGCAGCTCGTTTCTGGTAGGAACCGCTAGCAACTAGCAAGGTATGACCAGAGTACATTGTGATAGTCACTTTCAAAATGTATAACTGTTTTTTTGATGTAAATAAGCCAAATAGCATAGAAAGACAAGCCTTACCCTTTAAAAGATAAGTGACTTCCTATTTGTCCACATCACTGGATATAATCTTTGAGATTTGCCAAAAGCCTATTTGAGTCAAGAGAAAAAATTTTAGGAGTTTATCCTTAATTGGTAAGCTGAGATTGTAGTGATCTTCAATAACAGGCATCAATTGCGATCGCAACCAGATAAGTTCCGCAGGCAGAATATAGCATAGAGCGACAATGCAAAAACTCCTTTTTAATAATAAAGACAGATTTAGAGCGGAGGCTCTATTCCTTGGTAAGGATATCAACTTACAGACATTGGAGAATTATGTTTGCTTGGCGACTATGCCAGTAGTGGTTACAGTAGGTGAAAACGGCTGTGCAGTACTGCTAAACTATGGTGCAGTTGTTCTGTTTAACCTTGAGCCTGTAGAAAAGGCAGCCTTCTTGACCAAACTATCCTCTCAAGTTAGCGGCTCTTTTGCCGACCCGGAAACAGAAGAGGTAGAAGTTAATTTCAACGTAGCAGAAAGTGAACGAGCTAAGGAAGGAAAAATTTTGCTGCATGAATTTAGTGTAGAACGCTTGCAGATAGTGGCTGATATTCTCGCCAAGAGTGTTGTACTGTCTCATTATGAAACCAGCCTAGCGACTGTATTCGATCAAATTGAACCGTTTGCAGCTAGTCTCCAGCGTGAAAACAGGAGTGGACGCCAAAGTCGGGAATTGCTGCGTCAACTTGGGACTACTCTGTTAGTTCAACATAAGATTGTCGGTCGAGTAGAAATCATCGATAAGCCGGAGTTACTTTGGGAATCTCCACAGCTAGAAAACTTATATCTGCGCTTGGAGGATGAATACGAAATTCGTGAGCGTCATAATGCCTTGGAACGCAAACTAGAGCTAATTTCCCAAACTGCACAAACGGTGCTGGAGTTCATGCAGCATAGCAGTAGCCAGCGAGTAGAGTGGTATGTAGTGATTCTGATTGTAGTGGAGATTCTGCTGTCACTGTACGACATCATTTTTAAAGGCTAACGCTAAATTTGGAGACAGTAAAATTTTTTTCATATACTACTAATTTCCCTTGCTCTCTTCATTTAAGGAAGATAACTTAATCCGCCGACTTTCACGCGATAGTGGTACTAAAATTGGGGCTTGACTTTGAGCATTGCTTTCTTTAAAGCTTTCCACCACCTGAGATAATTCTGCAATTGTCGATGCCTCAAATACGCTACGCAAAGGTAACTCCACGCGTAAAGCGTCGCGAACTCTAGAGACAAGCTGAGTTGCCAGTAATGAATGACCGCCTAATTCAAAGAAATTATCATGAATTCCTACACGTTTGAGTCCTAAAACCTCGGCAAAGATTTTCACTAGCACTTGTTCAACGGGAGTCCGAGGCGCAATGTAATTTTCTGGTAATTGAGGCTTAATAGTATCCGATGCAATTAAGGCGCGGCGATCTACTTTACCATTAGCTGTTAGAGGTAGGGAGTTGAGTACTACAAAAGCTGATGGGACCATGTACTCAGGCAGCTTTTGTACTAGATAAGTCTGCAACTGCGGCACTAACTTACTCGCAGCTTTGGCTTGTAGGGGATTATTGGCGTAAGATTGCCACGGACGGGAGTAAGTCGTGTTATTTGGAAAAATAATTCTCTTCCCTACTGCATCTTGCCGGACAAAAATTATGTCATAGCATCCTTGAGTGCTTGAATCTGACCAACTAATATCAACGCTGTAGGGTACATTCAAAGTATACCAATCTTCTGGATCTACTCCTGAATTCTGGAGTTTTTGCAAAGCTTCACGCATTTCACCCGCAGTTTTAAAATCTTCTATCCCTAATAACCATTCTGCTGTTTTAACTGCTGCAAATACTCGTGCATTAGCTACATTGGTAATGCATAAAATTTCTGGTTGCTTCTCAATCAATAACTGACGCACTGCTGACACTGTTAAATTATCTTCAGACCAGTTCAGCACTAAAGGATTTTCAATATTATTAACAGTCTCATCGGCAATATGAATAATCACATTGTAACGAAACTGAGTTAATTCATTGTGTTCGCGTCCCCGGATAAGTTGAATTTGTACACTGCTAATTTGAGGAAAATGCTGCTTTAATGCACTAAAAAAAGCTGGGTCAATGACCAACTCTGTTTCTTGAAAAACTTGCATTTCTACCCGTTGCTGCAATTCAAAGCGGGTAAGGGAAGGTTCTGCTTGATAAAGTTGCACTGAGGCATGAAAAGCTTGCAAAAGTGGCAAACTACGCACATCTCCGATGAAGATAAAGCCACCAGGAACAGTTGCTTGCACAGCACCTTCTAATACGCGAATTAGATAATCAATAGTAGGAAAATACTGCACAACCGAGTTTAAAATTACAGCATCAAAAGTTGCTGCTTCTACTTTCTCAAAGTCAGTAGCCATCTGCTGTTGCAGCGTTACTTGCGGTATTTTTTGCTTTTCCAACTGCTGCTGAATGTAGTTAAGTGAAACCGGGGAGAAGTCCGTCCCACAATATTTAGTGCAGTGAGGTGCAATTCTGAAGAGTAATAGACCTGTTCCACAGCCAATTTCTAACACTCGCTGGGGTTGCAAAGCCAGAATTTGCGCCACTTGGTTATTCACCCACTCACGCATCTGTTCTGCTGGAATAGGCTGATTTGTATAACTACTATTCCAACCGACAATATTGAATGTTGGATCTGAATCAGCAGCAGGTTGATTGTAAGTTTCGTTGTAAAGCGTTTGCCATTGCAAAACCTGCTCATTCTGTAACTGCATATTTTCCTGTTCGCTGCTGTCTTCAGCTTTCAAGACTACATAAGCTACTAGACGCTTTTCCTCTTGATCTTCACGAATTATTGCTACAGTTTGCTGCACTGCTGGATGTTGACTCAGCACCGCTTCAATTTCTCCCAATTCAATGCGGTAGCCGCGAATTTTCACCTGCTCGTCAAGGCGACCTAAAAACTCGATTTTGCCGTCTACTTGATAGCGAACTAAATCACCTGTTTTATAAAGTCGTACTTTTAAATTATTAGTAAAATCATGATAAATAAAGCATTCAGCAGTTAAGTCAGGACGGTTTAAATAACCTCGTGTCAATCCATGACCGCTGACGTACAACTCTCCTGAAACGCCAATGGGTACTGGTTGTAAATGTTTATCTAGTATGTAAACTTGCGTATTAGCGATCGCACGACCAATTGCAGGTGCTAATTTATCTTTATTATTAACAGAAATATGACCAGAAGTTGTCACAACCGTGTTCTCAGTTGGCCCATAATTATTAAATACTTGGAAAGAATGGGAAGCTAAAGGATATTGACTTAGTTTATCTCCACCTGTGAGTAATATTCGTAAAGCTGCGTTCTGAGGAAAATCTAATAAAAGAACTTTCTCTGCTAAAGGTGTTGGGATGAAAGAAATTGTTATCGCTTTTGATACTAGCCAATCTCGGAGATGATCAGGCGATCGCCTGGTTTCATCATCTACAAAATAAATGCTTGCCCCAGCACTAAGATAAGGCCAAATTTCCCAACCGCAAGCATCAAATGCAATCCCAGCTATTTGCGTTGCTCGGTCAATGAGTGAAACTGCAAACGCTTTTTGATGCCAAAATACTAAATTTAACAATCCTCTATGTTCAATTTTAACACCTTTGGGTTTTCCAGTTGAGCCAGAGGTATAAATAACATAAGCTAGGTTATCTACTGTAACTTTACTAGTAAGGTTATCTTCAATTTCTTGAGAAATAATATCCCAATCTTTATCTAAACAGATTATTTGTGAATTAAACTTTTTTAGACGTTCAAGCCATCGCTTGTTAGTTAATAAAACTGAGACTTGAGCATCTTCAAGCATAAAGTTTAAACGTTCAGATGGATAGCTTGGATCTAAAGGTACATAAGCTCCACCTGCTTTCAGGATGCCCAACATCCCTATTACCATATCAAAAGAGCGTTCTACACAAAGTCCTACTAAACCTTCGGTTTTAACTCCTAATTTTTTTAGATAATGTGCAAGTTGATTACTGCGTATATTTAAGTCTTTATAGCTGATTTGCTCATCGCCAAGTACTAAGGCAGTTGCATCAGGATTCTGTTTTACAATGCTTTCAAATAACTGATGGATACATTTATCTTGGGGATAATCTAACTCAGTATTGTTCCATTCAAATAATAAATTATGTAGCTCAGATTCGCTTAAAAGTGGTAATTGTGCAATTTGTTGTTCTGGATTTGCAACTATACCCTCCAGTAATGTTTGGAAATGTCCTAGCATCCTGGTGATAGTAGCGTCATCAAATAAATCAGCGCTATAAATTACAAAACCACTAATTCCTTCTGAGCTATCTGCCCATAACCCATTTTGAGTATTTGGCTCCCACAAGTGGAACTCCAAATCAAAGCGCGTTGTTTCCGTTTCAAATGGTAGCGTGCTTAAAGTTAAACTAGGTAAATCTAACGCTGTCATAGGCGCATTTTGGAGCGCAAAAACAACTTGAAAGAGCGGATTTTGATTCAAATTCCGCTCTGGATGTAGTTCTTCTACAAGCTTTTCAAAAGGTAAATCTTGATGAGCGTAAGCCCCTAAAGCCACCTCTTTGACTCGACTCAATAATTCCCGAAAAGTTGGGTTTCCTGATAGATCGGTACGCAGTACTAAGCTATTAACAAAAAAACCAATTAATCCCTCAATTTCACTACGGTTGCGATTGGCAATAGGTGAACCAATAGCAATATCTTCCTGTTGCGTGTAGCAGTAAAGTAAAACTTGAAATGCTGCTAGTAGGGTAATAAACAAAGTTACCCCTTCTTGCTGACCGAGAGCTAAAAGTGCTTCGCTCAAACTTTTTGATAATTGCACAGGTTGCCTTGCACCCTGATAAGTTTGAACAGCTAGTCTTGGTCTGTCGGTTGGCAGATTTAGCATAGAAATACCGTCTAATTGCTTCTGCCAGTAACTCAGTTGGTTTTCTAATACTTCCCCTTGCAACCATTGGCGTTGCCAGTATGCAAAGTCTGCATATTGAATTGTAAGTTTTGGTAGAGGAGAAGGCTGATTGCTAGCAAAGGCTGGGTAGAGTGCTGCTATCTCTTGAATCAGCACTCCAATAGACCAACCATCAGAGACAATGTGGTGCATAGTCAGCAGCAGGATGTATTGTGTCTCATCCAACCACAGCAGTTTTACTTGCAGTAACGAATCGGTTGATAAATTGAAAGGACGTTGAGCTTCTTGGGTAGTGAGTTGTCGTGTTTGTATTTCTCGTTCGGCTTGTGGCAGTTGCCGTAAATCTATTACTGGTAAAGTAATAGTTAGCGCAGGCTTAATTACCTGAACTGGTTGCCCTGACTGCATGACAACAGTGGTACGTAAAGCTTCGTGTCGTTGCACAATTTCGTTAAAAGTTTGCTCTAGCGCGGCTTTATTGAGCGAACCTGTTAAATGTAGTGCTAGTGGAATGTTATAGAAAGGATTATTAGGGATTAATTGGTCAAGAAACCACAGCCGTTGTTGAGCAAAGGAGAGGGGAAGATTTCCTGACCGCGAAATAGGTACCAGAGGTCTAAAGCTGTGGTTATTCGTACGATTAAATGTTTCTAAAAATTCAATAATTTCTGCTTTACGCTCTTGAATTTCTGCACGCAGTTCTGCTGTAAGAATTCCTTCAGGAGCGTTACAGCGAAACTTTTCACCATCAATAAAAACTTGAATATCTAAGCTGCGAAGATAAGATAAAAACTCAACGGTGTTCAAAATTAGTCCCCTTCGCAACTGTTGTTACTTATTAGAAGGCAGGAGGCAGGAGGCAGGAAGCAGAAGGCAGGAGAAGTATGTTTACTAAGCTTATTAACTTGATAGTTGTTTATGCCACTTTACAGTGTTTATCAACTAACCCAGCATTTTTATCACACTTATAACACTGTATAAATCATTCTTGGGACTGAAAGTTGGATGATTCTAACTATGGTATGAAGCTAAAAGACAACGCAGTGAACAACGTATTGCAAGGTTTAGGCTCATGATATTCATGCCTCATAATTTTCTACTTATATGGCTGGTTCAACTGCTGTCGATTGGCATACTTGGCGGGGGGATCTACATTCTCTATGAGTGGTACGAAGGAGAACTTGTAGGAACATCTTACTTAGTAGCTGGACTAGTAATGGTTCTGTGGTCTTTTGGCGGTCGTTTTATCAGTTTGCCACTGCTGCGCCGTCCTGGAGCTGAGGAACCTAAGTTTATGCGTAGCAAAACTGTGCAACGTTTGCCACGACCGGATGGCAGTGTACTGCAAGTAGAGTTTTTTGGTCCTGAGGATGGTCAACCGATTATTTTGTCACACGGTTGGGGGCCAAACAGTACTGTATGGTATTATGCTAAACGCCAACTGAGCGATCGCTTCCGAGTAATTGTTTGGGATCTACCAGGGTTAGGAAAATCCGCCAAACCGAAAAACAACGATCATTCTATAGAAAAATATGCGCGTGACTTGGAAGCTGTTGTTGCAATAGCAGGGGATAAACCTGTTATCTTGTTGGGACACAGCATGGGTGGGATGATTAACTTGACATTCTGTCGCCTGTTTCCAGAGCAATTAAGGAGTCGGGTGGCTGGCTTAATTCTTGTAGATACTACTTACACCAATCCGGTTAAAACTTGTATCTTTAGCAATCTGGTACATAAATTGCAGAAACCGCTACTCGAACCTGTGTTGTACCTGACTATTGTGCTGTGGCCGATTTTTTGGTTGATGACTTGGCTTTCGTATTTGAATGGTTCCCTGTACATCACCGTCGAACTGTCTGGATTTACGGGTACTGAAACACGGGGTCAACTAAGTTTTGCAGGTCTATTATCAGCATTGGGTTCGCCTGGTGTTCTGGCTCGTGGCACACTGGGAATGTTGAAGTTTGATGAAACAGACACACTTGCAACTATTAATGTGCCTGTATTGGTAATGTGTGGTGCTTCAGATATAGCGACAAAACCTGTGGCGAGCGATCGCATGACAGCAGAATTGCCTTATTCTGAACGAGTCACCATAAAACCAGGTGGACACATGGCATTGATGGAACAAAACCAGCAGTTTGCCGAAGCAGTCAGCACATTTTGCGCTGGCTGCTCATAGCTGCCTGAATCCCACATTTAGCATCCATCAAGGGACTTCCAACTAAAAAAATATCCTATCGCTGTGGAGGCAGGGGGGCAGGGAGCAGGGAGTAGGGGGAGCAGGGGAGGCTCTTGAGGCAGGGGGAGACAAATAAATAAGTGTATTCAGGGCTATTAAGGTAGCAAAAAATTACTAAAAGTTTCTCTTTACTCCCCCTGCTCCACGGCAGTTGCTCTACTTGGGGAAACCCCAAGACCGCACTGCCTCCCCTGCTCCCCCCGCTTCCCCTGTTTACTTTACGATGATCTCACTTTTTCGCGTTGCTCCCATCAAGCACAGCCGCATCCTAGAGATGAAAACCTGCGACGGGTGAATCAATTGGGACTTAAGCAATGGACACAACACAGCGGCTATCATCGGCGTTCTTTGTCTGAAACTGCCATGTTTCGGCTCAAGATCATTTTTTGCGGCAAGTTACGACGACGCTTTTTTGACAATCAAGCCGTTGAGTTATTCCTGCAATGTGCGGCACTTAATCGCATCATCCAGTTAGGTAAACCGGACACTTATAAAGTGGAAGGTTAATTTCAATTCCAATCGCGGATTGGTTTGTCTTTTTTTCTTTCATGCAACAAAGCCATTTTCTTGACCACTGGTTATATCTGGAGTTTAGTGGGTCATGAACTTTCAGTTCATGACCCACTAAACTCCAGTTATATGAGAAGCAGAAAATGTATGCCAAACGCACTCATCGAAAAAAAATCTGATAGCTGGCATCAGGCGAAATACTGGGGAAATCTAAATCTTGATAGACCATTTGACCGATGGGTTTTCGGTAATAAACAAACCGGAGCCTATATGCTGAAATTTGCTTGGATCAAGATTGAAAGGCACATTCAAGTCACAAGGTAAATCATCACCCGATGACCCCAAATTAAGGGACTACTGGATTAAACGGCAGTCAGCTTTAACTAAATCCGAATTAATCAAAAGTAGGCAGAAGATAGCCCAAAGGCAACAAGATGTCTGTCCTGTATGCGGGGAATCTCTATTAAATGATGAGGAGTTACATCTTCATCATAAAAAGCCAAAATCTCAGGGTGGTGGTGACAATTACGGCAACCTACAACTTGTACATCTGTACTGCCATCAGCAAATACATTCTGGAACAATCAGTAGTTTATAACTTGCTTGAGCCGGATGCGTTGCAAGGCGCACGTCCGGTTCTGAGGGGGGCGGGATTATAGCGATATAGTCCTGCTACCCGACCACGGTGATGCCTAATACGCTATTATCGACAAGCAATTACAAAAAACTGCTGTGAGAGTCTGATTTCATCGGCTCTAAAGCTCTCATTGAAAGAGGTTAAAAAAAATGCTTCAAAGTATAGGCGGTATAGCTAAATATTCAGCTACCGACCTAGATAGGTTTGCTGAAGAACTGAATCGAGACGGAATTTGTGTCATTCCTCATGTTTTTGAGCAAAAATTAATTGACGAGTGGTTACAAGCTTTTGAAAAGTTATTTCACGATCGTCAAAATCAACCGGGTGGTTTGGCTCCCCGTGAAATTTCCCGGTATTATCTAACCTTGCCTTGGATTTACCCATTCGCTAATGAGTTGGTTTATGCTAACCCAGTGATTATAGGTATCCTTAAGCGAGTGTTTTACCAAGAATACGTGATGGTTCAGTTAGGGGTTGATGTCCCGTTTCAGGGTTCGGATTATCAGGAAACCCATCGGGACTTTCGCCCATTGTTTAGCGATGACATAGTTACACCACTTTATGCCTTAGCTGTTAACTTTCCCCTTGTGGAAGTAACCGCAGAAAATGGCCCGTTTCAAATGGCGCGTGGAACCCATCTACTACCACGAGAAGAGGGACTACAAAAGAATGAGTTACGAACAAGGCATATATTGTTTTAATTTAGGGAAATCAAATTTTTGGTGATTAGTAAATAATTTGAATAACCACTTAACAACAGGAAAAGATTTACAGAGATGCCAAGACTTTCTCAAGAAATTTTTGGCTTGTAAGCAAACATCTTCTACAGGATTTTGTTCGGGTGCATTAGGTGCGAATACAATACAAGTAAATTGCCACTGTGATGAGTCGTGACTATTATTGACTGTTGCTAGAAACTCTTTCACTTCGGTTGATTTATGATACGAAGCTCCATCCCAAATTACGACAATTCTTTGTCTAGGAAACTGCAACTGTAAAATTTTCAGAAAACTCACAGTATTCTCTCCATTCCCCGATGAATATTCCCTGACAATAAATTCTTTAGTTTGATAGTTTAATGCACCATAATACGTTTGTCTATCTTTTTGATTTTTGATGTGAATTTATATTCGGATATCTGTTTTACCCCAGACATATCCACAAACATCACCCCAGAGTAAATGACACTCATCTATAAAAAGGACAACCGTAAAGATTCAGGTCTAATATTTAGGAAGCAGGGATGGGCGAGACAGATAATTATTGGAATTAGGCACTTTTATATCTCCTCGGAATCATTTATCGATGGTAAATAGGGAATTAAACCCCTGCGGAATGCCTCTTCTTGAATCTCGCGGGGAGTGTAACGCGCATCGATAGGCAATCCATCGACGGAAATTAACCAGGCAGTCGGATGGCTATCTAGTCGGCTGGGCAAACACCAAGTCGTATCATAGTAGCTCATCTTCATTGCATCCCGAATTGCTTTGGATTTCCCCTGTCCCGTACTTTCCGCTACGCCAAAGACTTGGTAGAGTTCGCTAGCTTTGATATGGGGAGTTTGGGAGGAGTCGTAGAGAAAGTTAACCATGCCGAGGGCGTGGACGATGCCACAAGCCCAGGACTTCGCAAGTCCTGTTGCTAGGGGCGAGGGACGCTTGCGGCACAGAGCTGCCGCCAGTTGGCGCGACATCTCTGCATATTCAGCGTTGAGATGTTGAGAGCAAAAGGCATCGGTGAGGCGGGTGATTTCCTCAAATTTCCCTTGCATTTGTTTGGGAACTTTTTCGCCTACTGGTTTAGCCATACAAATCATCCAATGTCTTTGTTGTCAGCGATCGCCACCTTCAATACATTGAATTTTAGACCTGTCCAGATGCTATTACTAGGTCTGCTGTCAAATCCAGCATCGGGTAAATCACTATTTTGATTGGTTCCGTCCCCTGAAACACAGATTCTTCATATAGTCCATCTACCAGAGTTAGCAGGCGTTCATTAGCAATTCTTCTTTTCGTTGCTGATAATAGTTTTAGAGCTAATTATTCAAGAGGTCTGATTGTGGTCTTTGCTCAAACCAGTCCCCCAGATGTAATAATAACTCGCCTCGCGTTAGACGAGTATCGGGCTATGGAAGAAACCAACCCAGAATGCCATGAATATCGCAACGGAGAGGTTATTACTATGTCGGGAGGTTCGGAATCTCATAGTGCGATTGCCAGCAACTTCTTAATTTACTTAGGGTTTTTACTGAGAGACACCGATTTTCGTTTGTATAAGAGCGACTTGCGAGTTTGGATTCCTGAATATCAGTGTGGGACTTATACCGATTTGATGGTTGTTAATGGCGAACCAGAGTTTAATGACGATCGCCATGATGAAATTCTAAATCCTTTATTGATTGTCGAAGTTTTATCACCCTCTACCGAAGCATACGACCGAGGGGACAAGTTCAGAAAATACCGCTCTCTTACCAGCTTTTGTGAATATCTGCTTGTGAGTCAAACTGAACCCTACATTGAACAGTATCATAACTTGGATCGTAACAGTAATGATCGCTGGCTATGGCAAGTTCACTCTAACCTTGAGCGGACGATTGTTCTGCACAGTTTAAACAACGTGGAAATTCCCCTGACTGAAATCTATCGTCGTATTAATTTTTAAGGGTGGCTAACTCTCTTGAGTGATATCGCTGCTAGCTCTGAATTTGGTTTTCATGGTAGCGGGGGCAACATCACTCTTAACACTATAGGCTTAATACTTGTAAGCAAGCCTGTTCCCCAGGGCGGCCGCATCATAGCTTCTTTAGATGTCAGCCTCTCGCCAGAACATTTGCAACATTTAAATGAAGTGAGTCAAATTGAACTGGGTTTTCCCCATGACTTTTTGCAGAATGATAATATTCGCGATCGCCTTTTCGGTGGCACATTCAATACCATAGAAAACTATCGCATTTAACTAATAGTCATAAACAGTAACACATTCAGGCGTTAATACAATCCATCGTCAGAGAGTTTCGCCAAGCCTTGCAATTCTGTAAAGTTAGATATAAAAGGCATTAACAACGTAGAATCATGAGTGACAACAGCATTTCATCACGTCTGTACCCTACCCGCATTGACATTCCCGCCGAAGCGCGAGTGCAAATCGTGGTAATTCTCAACCAAACCTTGGCAGCTACTTCGGATCTGAAAACCCAAGCGAAGCAAGCGCATTGGAATGTTAAAGGAACTGACTTCTACCAGTTGCACCTATTATTTGATGAACTTGCTGGAGAATTGGAAGAGTACATCGATATGGTAGCTGAACGCGTTACAGCTTTAGGTGGCTACGCTTTCGGAACAGTCCGCGCCGCAGCTAGTAATTCAATTCTGCCAGAATATCCTTTAGATATTTTGGATGGCAAAGACCACGTGACAGCGTTGTCAGATCGCTTTGGACTCTATGCTAAACATATTAGAGAAGCGATCGCTAAAACTGATAACTTAGGCGATGCTGATACCGCTGACCTTTACACCGAAATTTCCCGCACCGTTGACAAGCGACTCTGGTTCTTAGAAGCTCATCTCCAAATAGCAGAAATTAAAGCAGAGAATGGCAAAGCAAGTACTACTAAAACTCAAAAGACACCTGCTGCTGTAAAATAAGCACTTCTGAGAAAAGTAGTCTTTCTTAAATCTAGTAGTATCTTTTTGGTAAGTACGTCACTTTTAAGTGCGTACTTTTCATTTATATGTATATACCTTACTATTGAAATAGTTCAAAACTAAGTCGAACAATTCAAAAATATCTTCAACAAGTTACATCTCAAAATTAATACTTCCTTCAACTTCAATAAGCTAGTAGGTTAGTGAAAAAGTATGCTAATTGCATTCTGATTCCTAACTCTTGTACAGACGCGATTAATCGCGTCTCTCTAACTACAGAAGCGATTATCGCGTCTCTCCTAACTCTTAACTAAATACTCATTAACAACGAGGTAAATCTATGTCTCAAAATACAATTAGCCACCTAATTCATGATAGAAATGCCCGCGGTCATGCTCAAACAGGCTGGCTCGATAGCTATCACACATTTTCCTTCGGTAGTTTTTACGATCCGAACCGTATGGGATTTCGCTCTCTGCGGGTAATTAACGACGATCGCATCGCCCCTGGTGCCGGATTCCCTACCCACGGTCATCGTGACATGGAAATCCTCACATACGTCTTAGAAGGTGCTGTAGAGCATAAAGACAGCTTGGGTACTGGGTCGGTGATTCGCCCCGGTGATGCACAAATCATGAGCGCTGGAACTGGAATCAGCCACAGCGAATTTAATCCCTCACCAACTGAACCACTCCATTTACTACAAATCTGGATTCTTCCTGACCAAGAAGGGTTGACACCAAGATATGAACAAAAAGCTTTTCCTCTAGAAGAAAAGCGTGGCAAACTCCGCTTAATTGCTGCTAAAGATGGACGCGATGGAGCCGTCACAATTCACCAAGATGTTGATTTATACACATCTGTTTTAGAGGAAGGTGATGTTGTTAATTATCAAGTCAAACCTGGTCGTTATGCCTGGATACAAATAGCACAAGGCATAGTTAATTTGAATGGCGAAGAACTCAGAGCAGGCGATGGAGTGCAAATTAACGGCGAAGAACAGCTAGAAATTAGCACCAATATCGGCGGCGAAATCTTGCTTTTCGACTTGGGTTAATATCGCATTTATCTGCTAAAAGGCTCTCCTAAATGAGCCTTTTACCCATCAGCCAGAGATTTAAATCTCTGGCTGATAGCGCATGTCCACTTAAGTCAATTGAAAAGTTTTTTAATTAAGAGTTTCAGTAACGAAATTTTTTGCTTGTAGTTGAGATGCCAAAATGAGGTCTTACCGCTTCTATTATCGCCAATAGAATACTGCGGTAGTTAGAGACGAATGGTTTTTGGGAATTCTAAGAAAAAGAAAAAAGTGAAGTTTGTGTTCACGATAGAGTCCAACGCACTTTATTCTATTTTCCTACCCATTAGTTTCTACTCCAGAGGTGGTTGTGGTGACGATATCAACAGAGCAAACACTAAAACTTCCTGTTCAGTTAATTTGGATAATATGGCTAATTTGCTTATTCCCATCAGCATTAAATGTTTTGGGAGTTAGTTTTGCTTCTACTCTGCCACCCCGGAATTTAGAGGTTATTTGTAATCCTGCTAGTTTGGGATTTATTGAAGAAGTTATTTACCAAAGATTGGAAGGAAGCTTCGTCCATACAATTTTAGAATGGAGCGCTGTCTGTACTGCCATCTTCACTATTATTCTTGCTTTTGCTCACTTCTATATAAAAAGCGATATTATTACACCAATTATTGGGGTGACTTTGTTGTGCGCTGGGCTAATAGATGCCTTCCACACTCTAGCTGCTGATAGGTTAATTGAAGCCGTTGCTGATAATAGTAAGCTCATCCCTTTTACTTGGGCACTTTGCCGACTGTGTAATGCGTTAGTGACGATAATTGGCGTTAGTATTTTTCTGATCGGTAAACCCAAAAAGTGGCAAGGCAGTTTCAATTTTATAGTTGCAGTGACTTTGGGCTTTGGGTTAGTTTGTTACGGCATAATTTCTGTTTGTGCCACTAGTCACACTTTACCACCAACTATTTTCCCCAAATCAATTATTACTCGACCTTGGGATATCATACCCTTGATCCTTTTTCTGGTAGCTGGCATTCTGATTTATCCACGCTTTTGGCGCAAGTATCCGAGTTTATTCTCTCACGCTTTAATTGTTAGTACTATTCCCAATGTCGCTACCCAATTACACATGGTTTTTGGCTCAACGGCTTTGTTCGATAATCATTTTAATATTGCTCACTTTTTGAAAATTGTTGCCTACTTAGTCCCCTTAGCTGGACTCATTCTGGATTACATCTACGCTCATCGTCAAATGCTAATAGCTCTCAAACAAGCACAACTTTATACCGAAGCTCGTGAGAATGCTCAACTTGCTCAACATACACTCTCACAACTGCAACAAACCCAAGCACAAATCATTCAAACAGCAAAAATGTCCAGTCTGGGACAACTGGTAGCAGGAGTAGCACACGAAATTAATAATCCTGTCAACTTCATCTACGGCAACCTTAACCATATAGATGAATATACTCAAAATTTACTGCAATTAGTGATGGCTTATCAGCAGCATTATCCTAACCCGCCCCCATCACTTCAACAAGTAGTTAACTCTATAGAACTCGACTTTCTTGTACAAGACCTCGGCAATATTCTTCAATCGATGCAAGTCGGTACACAACGCATCCGGGATATTATTGTTTCACTGCGAAATTTCTCCCGCTTGGATGAAGCTGCTTTTAAGGAAGTGGATATTCATTCTGGTATCGATAATACCTTAATAATTTTACATCACCGCCTCCAGACAAAAGCAAATGCTACGGGAATTAAAATTATCAAAGAATATGGTCAATTGCCTTTGGTGCAGTGTTATGCTCGAGAACTGAATCAGGTGTTTATGAATATCCTCACGAATGCGATAGATGTTTTAGAAGAGTCAGTCGAAACAACTAACGGACAACATAAAACACCTAGCATCTGGATTCAAACTCAGCTAACCTCGGACAATCTAGTGTCTATCTCCATTACCGATAACGGTAGGGGAATTCCCGAAGAAATTCGCTTGAAGTTGTTTGACCCATTTTTTACCACCAAACCTGTAGGCAAAGGGACGGGACTGGGATTATTTATTAGTTATCAAATTGTTGTAGAAAAACACGGTGGCAAGATTTGGTATAATTCAACATCAGATGGTGGAACAAAGTTTGTGATTGAGATACCAATACACCCTGGAAAGGATGTAGTTAAAAGTGGTGGTTCTCGTTAAACACTCTGCTGATTCTGAAGAATTTGCGATCGCAACCTTACGAGCCTTACCGAGAATAGCAAACCAACCCTAGTAAGTCGCTTGATACTCTGAAAATAAATTTTCATCTTTAAATTAACCTTCAGGTAAGCTATTTTGCAGTTACTGCTTGCACTTTGTCTACACTAGAACTGGACTAAAGTACTTAAAAGTAGTAAAAACCCAATGTCTAAAAAGCCCGATTCGCAGTTCCAAAATCTTTTTGCTTCAAATAAATCAACCAACTGGGACGAAAGATTAGCCCAAATAGCCTATCGCTTTAACCGAGAGTATCAACGTGAAACTTTTGAACTCCCAACAGAAGTACAGGCGATGCCGATATTCCGCGAGTGGATTGGAGGTAGCTTCTCAGGGAGAATTGCTTCCCCTTTCTGGGAAATTGCTAAACCTCAAAAAAACCAGCACTGTATAGATATTGGCTGTGGTATCAGCTTTTTAATCTATCCTTGGCGGGATTGGCAAGCATATTTTCATGGGCAAGAAATTAGTAATGTCGCACGGGATACCCTTAATTCCCGTGGGCCGCAGTTGAATTCCAAGCTGTTCAAAGGTGTTGAGTTGGGAGCAGCCCATCAGTTAAATTATCCATCAGAGCAGTTTGATTTAGCGATCGCCACAGGATTTAGCTGTTATTTTCCACTCGAATATTGGGATGCTGTACTGGCAGAGGTCAAGCGGGTGTTAAAACCAGGTGGACATTTTGTGTTTGACGTTCTCAACCCAGAACAGCCTTTAGCAGAAGATTGGGCAGTTTTGGAAACCTATTTGGGGGCTGAGGTATTTTTAGAGCCTTTGGCTAAGTGGGAAAAAACGATTAAAGCGGCTGGTGCTAAAGTCGTAACGCAGAAAACAGGGGAATTATTCGAGTTATATAAGATACGATTTTAAAAATACTATTACTGGCATTGCATATTTGCGGGATGATTTAGCAACTTCCAAAATTCCCCCCTGCTCCCTCTGCCTCCCCTGCCTCAAGAGCTTGCCCCAATTATCCCACTGTTTTGCAACGCCTTATTACTCAGGAATAAGTGGACTTGATGGATCTAAAGAAGTTGTAAAAACAAAATAGATTACCCCAGCGCCGAGAATCATCACAGCGAGACTAAACAGCAACACCCAGCGGTCTGTCGGTTCATAAGTATCTTCTTCGATATCACGACGGACAGCAAAATAGTGCCCCGTTGAGAGCCACACCGTAATTAAACCCACCAGCGAGAAGACTAAACCTAACTTCCAGCCGTTGCCAGGACGAGGTACTAAAGGTACTTGGAAGGCACGCAAACGCACGATGACGACACCAAAACCTAAAAGAGCGATTCCTGTCCGCATCCAAGCGAGGTAGGTACGCTCATTTGCCAAGTGATCTCGGATTCGGGACGGATTCAGTCGTCCTGCCTTTTTTTTATCTTTATCTTCTTCTGTAGGTTTCAATTTTAACTGCATCAATAATACCCTTATCCCCAAAGAGGCTCTTCTCAAAAAAATGCGGAGGTAATAGTAAATCTCTTTCCAGATGACTTGCACCCAGCGCAATATTTGCGCTATTGAAATATACTTGTTATGATTGTACATTTTTTCAAATTCAAAATTTATTTTAATGCAGATATCTAAATAAAACAAGCCTGAAATTGAGAATAGATAAATTCAAGAAAATAGCCAATATTCAGAGAGGTTTTTCACCAGTGCGTGTCCTGTTTCTCCTCTGATATTGGCTGTTACCCTATTGAAATTGAGAACAATCATTCAAAAATAGATTATGCAGTTCTATTTCAAGACTGATTGCTAGGCGCATTAGGAACTCGTGTCTCTATGGCAGCCTGTGATACATCTGGGATAAACCAGTTAGCCTCTTTGCTGTTAATAACTTTTACAGTCGGAACATTCAATTCAATCGCATCAGTATCTGGATTCGTCTTAATCACCAATTGAGTTCCATCAAGTATCTTCAGAGCAGCCGCTCCTGTCAATTCTTGACCTTGCCCATTAGGACTAGAAGTGAAATTTGCTACCTTGACATCATTCGGTAGATAGATGCCATCACAATCCCAGTTCTTTTTAGTGGAGTGACCATTCGCTAGAAAATACAACCCATTTTCGTATACGGCATCTTCATCCTCTTCATCATTTGGTCTTTTGCCATATACCGCTATGGTCTTACCTGTTTGGTTGTCGCATTGACCCCAGTTAATTCCTGTCTCTAAGGCATATTTTTGCAGTGTTAATTCCTCCACTCTCTTTTGAATTTCTTCTGGTGTAAGACCTTCAACTTGAGTTTGGGCATCTTTTGTTTGAGAGAGTTCGTTAAGAGCTTTAGTGACTTCGATGTAATCAGGGTTTTTGCTAAATTTTGGTCTATCAGCAAAAGAAGGTTGAGCGAAGGCGAGATTAGCGACAATCATTAAGACAATTAGCAGAGATTTCCAGATTTTCATGTTTTGGTTCCTGTTGATGGGTAAGATATTTTGCAGTTTGAAATTCATTTTGCTCAGAAAATTCATGATGCACCTGTTTTTAGACACTTAATTTTTCTCGATCTTCACTCGAAGACTGAGTATTGAAACCTAAAATCAATGAAAATATATAACTAGAAACTACAGATAAAAGAGTCCAAGTAACATTTTCTGTAACAATAAATACACCCAAACCAATCAAGATACAAGGCACAAAAGTGTTGCCGTTTTCAGTTAGAAATTGGGCGATCGCAGGCAAGTAGGTTAACTTATAAGCGGTATAACACCATACACCCACTAGCGTAAAGAATACACTTAGTATTACTAGCAGACTATCTAATTCCGAATTGGCAAACAGGGGCACGTAGACGCTGATATTATCACTACCATTCGCAAAGGCGATCGCAGCTACATTGCATGTTTGCGGAGAGAAAAAGCTGGTAATTATAGAGGGACAAGACGGCTCGGTTTCTTCTTCGGCTTCCTCTGGTGAATCTTCTTCGCGCTTTAGTAAGCTACTCACACCAATGATTATTGGCATTAAACCAAGTAGTCTAATCCAGTCCTGCGGTATGATTAGTCCACCGAAGAAACCGGGAAGGCTAGCAACGATCAATGCAGCAAAACCGAGATACTGACCAGCAAGGATGTGACGACTGCGGAATGTTTTATTTATTTGTGAAAAAAGCAATGTCAGAATGACAATATCATCGATGTTGGTGGCACTGAATGCCGTGATCCCTGTGGTAATTGCAGTTACTAAACCGCTCATTTGTGGAAGTCCTTATTTTCATACTTGGGTATTGGGCACAAGAGGCGGAGGGACAGAGGGATAGAGGGGAAATACATACTGCAACTTTTCCGCCTGCTTTCCCTGTTTCTCTGCTTATCGTGCTCTTTACTTGGCTGTTTGAGTCCGTGCCGAAGCCTTGATTTATACTTTAGTCAAACTAACCGATAGAATCAAATGCTTTTGTTTGTCAAAATGATAAATGAAAGTGATTAAAATTTTGACACCAAGTTGTAGGGATACCATAAATGGCAGGAATGACGCTTGAGCAGCTAAAAATTTTTCTGGCTGTGGCACAGCACTTACACTTTACTCGGGCAGCAGAGGAGCTTTATATTACACAACCTGCTGTCAGTGCAGCGATCCACAACTTAGAGCAAGAATACGGTGTAAAACTGTTCCATCGAATTGGTCGCCATATCGAGATTGCTGAGGCGGGTAAATTACTGCAAGTGGAAGCGCAAAAAATTCTCGATCAAGTTTCCTTGACTGAAAGGGGATTGCGAGAATTGAACAATCTGCAACGGGGTGAATTGAAATTAGGGTCAAGTCTGACAATTGGTAACTACTGGCTACCAAGTAAGATTAGTGAGTTTAAGAGCCGATATCCCGGTATCCAAATTAACTGTAGCCTTGCCAATACAGAAGAGATTTGTCTCGGAACGGCGACAGGACAGTTTGATTTAGGTTTGGTGGAAGGAGATGTGAAGCCAGCACTCCAGAGTACTCTGGAGTATGAAATAGTCGGGAGCGATCGCTTACAAATTGTCGTAGGTCAAAAACACCCTTGGTTTGAGTGGGGAGAAATTGACTTAAGCCAATTGACTCAAACCCTTTGGGTGATGCGAGAACCAGGTTCTGGAACCCAGCAAAGGTTTGAGGAAGCCTTACAAAATTGGGGAATCAATCTCAGTGAACTAGATGTAATTTTAGTATTTAACAGTGGAGAGATGACAAAAGCAGCGATCGAAGATGGTGTCGGTGCAATTGGAATTTCTGAGTTGATGGTAAAAAAAGAAATACAGTTGGGAACTCTGCGAGCAATTCGAGTGATTGATAATAGAGAGGGTAACGGTGCGATGCCTACGGCAGGCTACGCCTACGCAGAAATAGTTCGACCTTTTTTCAAACTCAAACATCGTCAGCGTTTTCAAACTGCTCTTTCCAAAGTCTTTGAACAAATGTTGACATCGTCTATGTTAGATGGCTCGCATAAACACGTATCAAAATCAGTTATGTAAAGGGGATGGAGGATTAGGCATTGGGCACTTGTACTGAGCATCTCGACTTACTTCGACTACGCTCAGTACAAGTCGCTCGATGGAGCCGGAGCCGAAGTATTGGGCACAAGAGGCAGAGGGGCAGTTCTTGGTGGGTGCAGAGGGTAAGAGGTAGTTTTTATTCTCCCCCTTGCCCCCTGCTCCTTCCCCAGTCCCTTCACACCTTTTGCATATTTTGACTGATGGGGTCAAAACCTCTAGAAAACCGCGTGCTTTCATCGTAGTAAGCGCCAGTCAGATTCGCTCCATACAACTTGGCATAGTTGAGTTTTGCTCCCCGGAGATTTGCTTCGTTCAGTTTGACACCGCTCAAATTAGCTCTGGTCAAGTTCGCTTTGGCTAAGTTAGCTCTACTCAAATCTGCTCCCCAGAGTTTAGCTTTAGCTAGGTTAGCTCCACTCAAGTCAGATCCCCATAAGTTAATTCCAGGCAAATAGGCTCCAATCAGCTTGTCCCTACTTAAGTTGACGGCTGGAAAATATCTTTCTCCTGCGGCAAAACGCCTTTTTAATTCCTCAGCATTCATGCGTCGCGTTCACCTTCTTTAACAATACAGAAGTTATTTGTTCCCATTCCTGGCTTAATTCTCCTAAAAACTCTGATTGACCACTGCGTTGATACCAAAAATGGGCATTGTTCAAATCGCCTTCTTTGCGGTGCAGGTAAGCATGAACCCATGCACTGTCAGCATCGCTGGCATTTGCAACTATTTCATGAGCTTTGCTCCAATCACCTTTCTTGTCATACCACATTGCTTGCAGCCCTTTTGGCAGTGTCTGAGGACATGGGCGCTGCTTTTCGATCAATCGCAAGAATTCCTCTGTATTCACGATCGCCACCCAACAAGAATCAAACTTCTATCTCTAAGATACTCCTCAGCTTCCCAGGAGGATGGGGAGACAAGGGAGACAAGCGATAATTTTTAAACAAATTTCTTCCTTGTTTCTTCCCAATCCCTTTCACATCTACTTGACTGGAATAAGTTCAAACTCGAAAGTACTGATTAAACGGTCATCAATATAAACCTCTATTCTATGTTTACCAACTGGATCGCCAGGAGCGATCGTCCAAAAATTCTCAATTACACCCTCTGGAGCCGACTGTGTGCGCCGCGTTACAGATGTCCTGCCGTCTGCCGATATTGAGAAATCTTCACCGTTATCTGTACCCCAAGTTTCTGGGGGTTTTGGTAAACGCAAGACTTCGCGCCATTTCACTTCACCTTGGTAGTCTCTGAGTTTAATCCGCCATCCATAGATGTTTCCTTCCTGAAGTGGCACTCTTTTTGTCTGGAAAATGGTAACGTTTCCTTGGGAGTCAACTTTCTTCAGCCCAAACTCGGTGTTACTGACAGTAATCTGTTTTGCATTCGTTGGCGCAGGAGACGATATAGGATTTTCTCCCAAAACAGCAGTAGCCTTGATTGGCTCAGAACATATAACTCCAGATATTAGCCAAAAAGAAGCTAGCACAGCAGTAGTCCAAATTCTCATTAGTATGGTTTTCCTGTCAGACTTTTGGTACTTATTCAAGTAATCTGCCATGTTTTCCGGGTCAAGGTTAGCTATGGTTAAACAAAGACAAAATTGCTTTTAGGAATTTGGCGGATTTAACCAACCCACTGACTTTAGGCAACATCCAATCTAAAATCAGTAAATCATAGTATTTACCAAAGGCAAATCATTTGCCGTCGTTTCTCCATCTGCAATCGCATCTACTTTTTCTAATCAGAATTTTGCATGAGATACCAAGTTGGCGGTAGCCTCCACATTGACGATCCCACTTATGTTGTGCGTCAGGCTGACGAAAAACTTTATACAAGTCTGAAAAGTGGTGATTTTTGCTACGTCTTCAACTCCCGCCAAATGGGTAAGTCATCCCTATTACAGCGAATAAGTCGTCGTCTCAAGTCAGAAGGCTATAAATGTGTTTACTTAGACGTGACTCAATTGGGTAGCGAGGATACCACATCAGCACAATGGTATAAAGGAATTATTGTCAGCATGTTCTACGGGTTAAATCTGGCGGAACATCTCAACTTTAAGCAATGGTGGAATATGCAAGCAGGTCTTTCTCCTGTACAAAAACTACACCAGTTTGTTGAAGAAGTTTTGCTGCCAAATGTCAAGAGCGATTGTGAAGGAGATGACAAAGCCAAAGGCATTTTCATCTTCATTGACGAGATTGATAGTTTGCTGAGTTTGAATTTTCCTGTCAATGACTTTTTTGCCTGGATTCGTCATTGCTACAATCAGCAGGCACACGACCCAAATTTCCAACGCCTGGGATTTGCATTGTTTGGAGTAGCCAGTCCATCTGACTTAATTGCTGACAAACGCCGGACACCTTTTAACATTGGGACGGCCATAGAGTTATACGGCTTTCGATTGGATGAAACTAACCCATTGCTAAATGGGTTAAAGGGAGCAATCAGCCAACCAGAAGTAGTGCTGCAAGAGGTAATCTACTGGACAGGGGGACAACCGTTTCTAACTCAAAAACTTTGTCAGTTAGTTCTCCAAACTGCCTTAAAAACATCAGATCGGAAAATTGTTCTATCCCCAAACACTGAAGCATATTGGGTAGAAGAATTGGTGCGATCGCAAATTATCCAACACTGGGAATCACAAGATGAACCCGAACACCTCCGCACTATTCGCGATCGCCTACTTTTTAACCAACAACAAGCAGGACGGTTATTGGCTCTTTATCAGCAGGTATTGCAAGCGGAGGAAGTAGGAGAATGGGAAGACGCAAAGAGGGAAGATACTAGCGACTCTTGGCATTCTCTACCTCTAATATCTCCCGTGCCTACCGATGATAGTCGAGAACAGACGGAGCTTTTACTATCAGGATTAGTCGAGAGGCACAACGGCTATCTCAGAATTAAAAATCCGATTTACCGCAGTATTTTCAATGCTGAATGGGTGTTAAGGCAGTTAGACAATCTGCGTCCTTACTCACAGCCATTCAATGCTTGGGTAGCATCGGACTTTCAAGATGAGTCACGCCTACTGCGGGGGAATGCGTTACAAGAGGTCTTGGACTGGACTCAATGCAAAAGTCTCAGCGATTTGGACTATCGATTTTTAGCAGCCAGCCAAGAATTAGAACGCCGCGAAGTCCAGCAAAAAATGGAAGTAGAACGGCTCAAAGAAAATGAAGTGCGATTAGCGAGTGAACAAAAGAGCGCCCGCCGTCAGCAACGACTACTGGTAGGGGTAAGTGTGACCCTAGTAGCAGCGATTATCTTGGGGATCACAACACTCTACGCCGATCGATATGCATCGCTGAGTGAGGTACGAGCGATCGCAGCTGCTTCCAATGGGAGTTTTAATTCTAATCAACGCTTAGATGCACTGGTAAAAGCAATCCAAGCCAGACAGAAATTTCAACGGCTCGAACTGCAAAATTTTGCAGATGCCAATGCCCTAGATTTCCAAACCCGCAAAGTATTGGAACAAGCTGTCTACGGTGCTGATGAATTCAATCACCTGTCAGGGCATCAAGGGATTGTCTTAGGTGTTGATTTCAGCCCTGATGGTCAGTGGATTGTCTCATCTAGCATCGATCGCACAGTCAAGCTATGGAGACGGGATGGAACACTGGTCAAAACACTACCACATACTGCAACCATACACAGCGTTCGCTTCAGCCCGGATAGCCGCCGGATAGTCGCTGCCGGCATTGATGGCAGTATCCGTCTTTGGACAATCGATGGTAAATTATTAACCATCTTCAAAGGGCATAAATCTGCGGTGTGGCGAGTTGCTTTTAGCCCAGATGGACAAACGATCGCTTCTGCCAGTGGCGATTTGAGCGTTAAGCTTTGGCAACTAGATGGCACTTTAATCAGAACTCTCAAGCATGAGCGTGGTGTGTGGGGAATTGCCTTCAGCCCCGATGGTCAAACCATCGCTTCTAGCATGGTGGGTGGTACTAATAAGCTTTGGCGATTGGATGGAACACTGATCAAAACATTCACAGCCGGCAAGGCAACTGTTTGGAGTCTTGCTTTTAGCCCAGATGGACAAACTTTAGTATCTGGCGGTGCAGATAATATGGTGCGACTGTGGAATCGAGAAGGCACCCTACTGAGAACTTTTAAAGGACACACCGCTGAAGTATTTGGTGTAGCCTTTAGTCCTGATGGGCAGACCATTGCCTCCGGTGGCCATGATAAAACTGTAAGACTCTGGCGGGTAGATGGTACTCTATTAAGAACTTTGCAGGGGCATACCTCAAATGTTCAAACCATCGCCTTCAGTCCTGATGGAGAAACTCTCGCCTCTGCCAGTCACGACAACACCATCAAACTCTGGAGAGTCAACTCACCTTTAGTAAAGCTACTCAATGGCCATCAAGAAATGGTCTGGCGGGTGGCATTTAGCCCTGATGGGCAACGTCTAGCTTCCATTGCTGGCAAAGAAGTCAAACTCTGGAAACGCGATGGTTCTCTAGCGAAAACCATTGTTGAAGACGATTCTCAAATGCTTAGTCTCGCCTTTAGCCCCGATGGTCGAACTTTAGCGATCGTCGGTTCCGGCGGTGTTATAAGACTGTGGGAACTAAACAGCAATCAGCGAACCCTTCTTAAGGGCCCAGGTATCGGTCTTTTGGGTGTTAGCTACAGTCCTGATGGTAAACGGTTAGTGACTGTGGGTTTTGATTACAAGCTGAGACTCTGGCAACGCGACGCTAATGGACAATTCCAACTCCACCAAATTATCCAGGCGCATACAGGCCGCATTTGGGACATTGTTTATAGTCCAGATGGGCAGTTTCTCGCCTCTGCCAGTGCTGATGGCACCATCAAACTTTGGACTTCAGAAAACAGCGAACGCCTGTTGGAGAAACCCGACCGAACCTTAGAAGGGCATAACAGTGAAGTTTTTGGAGTTGCCATTAGCCCGAATAGTCAATTTATTGCCTCCACTGGTGGAGATGGTCGTCTCCGACTTTGGAAGCGTGATGGCACTCTGGTGAGAATCTTTGATGGTAAAAGTATTGGCTTAACGAGGGTAGCATTCAGTCCAGATGGTCAAATGTTGGCAGCCGCAGGTTTTGATAATACTATCAAAGTCTGGAAGACCGATGGTACTTTGCTCGTAACCCTGAATGGACATACTTCTAATGTGAGCAGTGTTGCCTTTAGCCCCGATGGCAAAACCCTCGCCTCTGGCGGAGATGACCAACTTGTAATTCTGTGGGATCTAGAACAAATTCTCCATCTCGATCTAGTGAAATACAGTTGTGATTGGGTGCGGGATTATTTAAAGACTAATATAACCGTGGAAAATAGCGATCGCTCTATTTGCCACAGCCTTTTTTATCCATTTAAACCATAATCCCTTCCAGGGGCTGCGTAAATAAGGCAGGATAGCGGAGCGGTAGCGAGTCCACTAGCATCGGCAGAAATTTAGATATTTTATTTATAAAAATCAAATTGGATTGCCATATCCCACAAACTTATTTGTAGGTTTATGCCTCAAGCGATTGAATGACACTCAGTAACTGCTCAGGCGTATATGGCTTAGTTATATAGGCATCAGCACCTTGCTTCTTTGCCCACAAGTGGTGAATTGCCTGATTTTTACTACTACAAATTACAATCGGTACTTTTTGATTAGTCGGATTTGTTTTGATGAAGCGACACAATTCAAATCCACTCATTCCTGGCATCACGACATCAGTAACAATCGCATCCGGTTTTTCTTCTAAGATTATTTCTAAAGCTTCTTTCGCACTAGTTGCCTTAATAACATTGTAACCTCTATCTGTGAGATAACGACTAATTGATTTTAATTCACTCAGACAATCTTCTATAACTAAAATGGTAGCGATCCAGGTAATACTCAACCTTAAATCTCCAAAATAATATGTTGGTTGATTGGAGCTATTTTTTATGTTTGGAAATTAAACAATATGTTGAAAAATGACTTTTAGTAAATCTCCTTGTGTAAAAGGCTTAGTTAAATAGCCCGATGCTCTGACCATCTTAGCTTTAGCTCTATCTAGAAATCCTACTTTTCCTGACACCATAATCACAGGTGTATTTTTAAAATGTGAGTGTTTACGCAGCAAAGTGCAGAGTTCATATCCGTCTAAATTAGGCATCGAAATATCCAACAAAATTATATCGGGCTTTGTGCGAACAATCTGCATTAAAGCTTTCAAAGAATCAGTAACTCCGACAACAGAAAAAGTTTGCTCATCTAAATAACTTTTAATAGCATTCAATACTGTAAGACTGTCATCAATACAAAAAATTGTGTAGACTTTTTTGTCAACAGTTGGTTGGATAATTCGCTGACCCCTATGTTCATTAGTATTAATAGAGTAGGCTGATGGTTTATAGGCGTTTGTTCTAGGCGACTTTGGAGTAATTTTGGTTTGAGGTTGCAGTTGATTTATTTGGAACAATTGTGAGGGGTGCGATTGAGAAGTTGGCGATGTCTGACGATAAGCTGTTTCGCTCCGGGGTGTTTGACATCGTTCAACTAATAAGCGGAGATTTAGATGACAAAACTTTGGCATATCATCCAGAAAGCTTTCAGGAATAAATTCATAACTCCCCTCTTCTAAGTTCAAAAATGACTCCAGAACTTCTAGCGCCAATTGCTCTATGAGTATCGCCGCTTGAGAGGGACTGATATATTTCTGATTGACTAACCAGCAAATAGCCAGATAATCTGGGTTCGGTATTGCCTGATTTTCAATACCAGTTTCAAATATCGCCCGCAACTGTTCTTTGATTCCGCGAGGGAGAGTAGAAATTTGCTGACTCAAGCGTTGCAAATTTCTGTAAAGTGGCTCAAACATTTTCTCTGAGTAGCAGGCATAAATTAGTTTACCCTCGTCCATATATATTGACCAAGAGCCTGAAGTGCTAAACACTTGCAAACAACCAGTAACTGATTTACCGGTGATTTTTTTCAACAAAGATAGCGGCTGGAGCTTTTGGAAAAATCTGTATCTACTAATCGGAAGTGTCTTCATTGGGATGGTTCTGGAATAAAATTAACATTTGCAGGAAAAATTAGTGAATTACCTTTTCGGAATTCACCGCGACTTTGTTGGGAGTACTGTCAGATAAATATAGCGGTCACATTTGAGTTAGTACAGAGATTCCACACCCCCCAACTCCTAATTCACCAATCTCTGTTAAGCTATAATGCACGAGTTACAACTAAACTAATTCATGCTATTGCCCAATAGCAAAATGGCCCGACTAGTTGCCAGGATATAGTATTTCAAAAATTAGATTGGTTTTCTGTATCTTTCGCTAATCTGGCCAATCTAACAGTAACTCAAGTGCCACGCACAGACCATTGGCTCTCGCCCATCAGTCACAAAAGCATCACTGTTATCCGTATTTTGCAGCCTAAAATTGCAGATACTTTAGTTCTCTAGCAAAATTTTTTTTGCCCCTAATGTTAAAGTCTGGAGCTGCTAAAATCTACTGTAATGATAGACATAAATGGTTCTCCATCAAGGCTTATAGGCATTAATCCCGCACCGACGAACTATGTTTTTGCAGCCGTTACGCAAGTCGTCGGATACTTTTCCAAGAAGTTTATTCTTAAGAGAAACTTCTTCAAAGAAAAAGTATTATTAATAACTAAGCGTTAAAAAATGTCAATGTCTTACTTAGATTTGTGATTGTAGAGCAACTCTTAGTTGGGATTGGGCAAAATTATCACTTGCACAACAAGAATGATAACCTCCGACCAAGGATGAGTTAGCTGATAATTGCCGCCATGATGGTGTGTGGTGAGATGCACGGGCGACCAAATCAGCAGAAGGGAGTCTCTTCATAAGTACTGGAAATGGGTTCTAATGTTGTGTGAGGCTAAATAATCACCCTGCACAATTTGGAATGAGAAGTTCAAGAACTTACAGCGAAATTCTTGATTGGTAGTACATACTTGCAAAATAGCTATTTTCAGCTAGATGGTAGATAACAAGTAACGTACTCACTAAAATTCAGGTTACTATAATTTTCAAAAAAAGTTAGCAGAAATATATAAACTTCATGAGAAATCAGTAAAGTAAACATGAAAACTAATTAATATTATCTTTTAGTATTTATTTGATCGGATGTCCGGAAAGGCTGAAAATGTACCGTAAAAGATAATTTTATTTGCTTATTTAATTACACTTATAAAGGATTGAATCATTTTATAGTAGCAATTTACCATAAAAATCTCAAGTTTTAAAAGTCACAATTATAAATATAAAATTGTACGCATAGACCGTTGTCACGGATTGTCGTTAGACATCTGTTAGCGACGCAGCGAAAAGTCGGTTCGGCTGAACTTTTCAAGACAGACATTGCATTCATTAACCCATAAGCTATTTGTAGCAAAAAGACGCAAAGAATTTCTTTGCGTCTTTGGCGTGAGATTTAGAAGTGGACATTCTCACCGTTATACTTCTCCATTTACTTAAACTTGCTCACGCCAGCACCAGGTTAAAAGTGTGCCACCAGCCACCAGCTTAACTACTTCCAGTACCCAATAACTGCCGTGTAGTAAATTCATTGTCGATGGAATAGCAGCAGCAGCTTCAAATAGGTTGAGTTGAACTCCGATAGCGCACATCTGCGGAGTTAATAAATAGGTATCAAGCACAGCTATAATTAGCAGCAGCACAGATAAAACAATACTGCCAATACTCCAGTGATATCGGGTTTTGCTCAAAGCTAGTGCCCCAGTCAGGACTATAGCAGCAGATAACAATTCCATCCGATTGAAGTTCCAAAAAATCGTATAGCCTGCTGTTGTAAAACCAGCTTGGCTCATCATCCCAGAAAGATAAAGACTAGGCATAATTACCCAATCTAAAACTAGACTAGCACTGAGCCAAAAGCCCAAAGTCAATATGATAGCGGTTTGCCAAATTGGTCGTTTGAATTCAAGGTTAGAAATAGCAGTCATAAAATAATTGCGTGTGTTGTATTTCTTTAGTTTCTAACTTCACCAGCAGTTTGACAAGCAATATCAATTAACCTTTACAAAGCGATCGCTCTTAATTCTGAACTCAATCCCAAGATTTTTTAACCTAAGTTGAGAAATATTAAGATTTTTTTAAAAGTAATTTATATAGATTTTTTCTGTTAGAAATACTCAATATTTTAATATCAAAATATCAAATTAGATTTTCCCAATTCAGCACCAGTCAAGTTAATCTCGCTCAGGTTGAGACCACTCAAGTTAAGCCCTATCAAATTAATCTCATTAAAGTCTCTCTCCCCAGCTGCATAACGCTTGAGCAACTCTTCAGCATCGATAACTCACCTCTTGCATCAATTACCTCGTTCCCAGTCAGAGACTGGGAATGGCTAATGCGAGGCTCCGCCTCCTGAATTTGCGGCAGAGCCGCTTTTAATGCATTTCCAGCCAGAGGCTGGAAACGAGAAAAATGATAAAAAGTCTTTTATATGCAGTATCCCCAGACAATCGGTACATAATGACGCAGATAATTTAGTAGCGATATATACTTAAATGCAGATTTGATATCAGAGGTCAATTGAGGAAAGCCACTTATTTTTCCAGAAACGTCCAAACTCCTTCATCCCAATCTGATTCTGTTGGGGGTGATTGTAACCAATGCTGACAACGTAGAAGATGCAACATAGCAGCTTTATCCTGATTGTCAGCTGCTAAAACTAGGGCAAATTCTGCTCTAGCACGGTTAAAATCGCGTTTGAGGTAATATTCGCGTCCTTTGTGATAATGCTCAATCACTTGCAATTTTTCGCTTTCAATCGGATTAGAACGCAAACCCAGTAATTCATATATGGCTACTGGCTCATTTCTGCCCTTGACACGAATGTAATCTAGTTCCCTAGCCCAAATATGATCTTGGCATGGTTTAAAAGTGTTATGGCTAATAATAATATCGCAACCATACTGTTTACTGACACTTTCTAATCGAGAGCCAAGATTAACACCATCGCCAATAGCAGTAAATTCCATCCGCTTACTAGAGCCAATATTCCCACTAATGACGGTATCAGAGTTGATGCCAATGCCGATATTAATTCTGGGCTTATTAGTTTCATAGCGACGTTGATTAAATTCGTGCAGACGAACGCGCATTTCTAAGGATGTTTGCACAGCCATCCAAGCGTGTTCTTCTAAGGGTAAGGGAGAACCAAACACAGCCATGATGGCGTCGCCGATGTATTTGTCAAGGGTGCCTTTATGTTTAAAGACTGCCTCTACCATTGATTCAAAATATTCATTGAGCATACTCACCACTTCTTCTGCTTCTAAGTTTTCCGTCAAAGTGGTGTAGCCGCGAATATCGGAAAATAAAATCGAAACTTCTTTGCGATCGCCTCCTAGTTTAGCATCATCCAATTTCAGCAATTCTTCGGCTAATTCCTGGGTCATGTAGCGGTACATCGTACTCTTGAGCCGCTTCTCATCACTGATGTCTTCCATCACTACCAGCGCCCCACGGACTTGCTCTTGGTCGCTAGCATCGGCAATTGTGTTAATCGATAAATTAATACTATGCTGTTCCGTACCAGTGGTTAGGAGTGTGCGATCGGGATAATATTGCTGGCGACCTTTTAAGTCAACAGCATGTAAAGCATCCTGATACCACTTGCCAAAGTCACCTTCTTTGATACCGATCGCATCAGTAACTAATTTACCTTCTAAACGGTCTTCTACTTCCAGTCCCAGTAAACGTTTAGCACTTTCATTGGCGGCGATAATTAACCCCGCTTTATCAGTGGAAACCACTCCATTGGAAAGACTACGCAGAATATCCCGTTGCATCTGTTCTTGTTGCTTGACTGTGGCAAACAACTGGGCATTTTGCAGCGCTACTCCCGCTTGAATATTAAAAGCTTCCATGAACTCTTCATCATTGCGATCAAAGCTAGCTTGGAAGCAGTCGGGAGCTTTGGGCCAATCAGCCGGATTATAAGGTGGAAAATCCCCGGATTTCTTTTTATTTACAAGTTGGGTAACACCAATCAGTTGTTGATCGGCGTTAAATACTGGCATACAAAGCAAGCTACAGGTGCGATAGCCATTTTGCTGATCGAGTTTTTTGGCGGTATCCGAGTCAGGATCGTCGTACAAATCAAAGGCAATATTCAGTTTCTTGCCAGAAGCCGCTACTATACCAGCAAAGCCTTTACCTACGGGGACTCGCAACTCTTTCGTTGAACTATCATCCTGGGTGATTTTCGTCCACAATTCATGGCGATCGCGGTCTATTAACCATAGTGTACTGCGATCGGCATTCATCAATTCTTTGGCTTCATCCATCACCCGCTTCAGGGTGTCTTCTAAGTCGAGACTGCTTTGAGAGAGAGACTTGATCGCTTTCATCAACGCCGCCACAGCTCGTTGTTTTTGAGTAGCTACATAAAAAGAGCGCGAGGACTCTAAAATCAGGCGAATCGAAGGGGCAAATTCTTGAAACAATTGTTCGTCAGCACAGGAAAAACCTCTGGTATCAATGCGCTCTGCAAGTGGCGCATCGTGATTGTTCCCAGATTTTAATTTATTCAGTAATTGCACTACCGCAACTAATTGCCCATGTTCATTTAAGAGTGGCAAAGCCAGCATGGTGTAGGTGCGATAGCCAGTTCTTTTTTCTTGTTCTTGAGCAAAATGCGATCGCGGATCGTTATAAAAATCAAAAGGAATATTAATAACTTCCTTGAAGGTGGCGACTTCACCACCAATGCCTTTATTAGCGGGGATGCGAATTTCTAAAGAGCGACCGCCCTCACCCTCAGCTAGAATTGACCAGAGTTCTTGTTTTTCTTCATCCAATAAAAATATTGTCGTCCGGTCTGCCCCCAGTAATTCCCCGGTTTTTAAGGTAATCGAATGCAACATTTCTTGCAGAATGGTTTCAAACCCCTGAGAATCCAGCATTGATAGGGTTTGATGGACAATCTGTAATTTTTGCTCAACATCCTTAACGACCTGTTTAAAAGTATCCTGAGTCAAGGGAGCAAGAAACGTAGAAAAAGTTCCTTGTCTTGTAGCAAGAGCACCCACAGGAGCAGAATTCGCTTGTAATTCGAGGTTTTCTTGGTTGTGAACACCAATAATCACATCGGTGGTCTCCCCACAACTTCCTTGATACGCTGACATAACTGGTATTTTATATAGCAGGATGAGATTTTAGATTTAACAATGAGATTAAATTTATGTAAGTAGTGTTAAAAGCAACAATTGCTTGACATTATCCATAGTTTAATCGCTTGTTTAGCCAGCGTCATCCTGTGAATCAAGGCCCAAGTTGGTTACCAACAAGCATGGCTTGACCAAAATCCCTTCCCACTCGTGGATACAGATGCTTAGTAGAGGGTCAGACCCCTCGTATAAAAGATAAAACAATGTTTTCCGCAAGCGATCGATTGTTAGTGTTGCCTGGTAAGATTTTGCAAGGGCACACCAATGAGCATTGCTGTGTCCGTATGACATGGTCTACTTACCTAAAAAGAGTTGGAAGCTATAAGCAATTCTACGGTGATAATATTAGCTGTAGCTCAACTGCGATCGCTTCCTTTTGCAGATATGCCAGCAGGACTGGAGAGTGCTGAGTGCTGAGTAGGGTGTGTTACGGAAGCCGTAACACAACGCCAGTCTGTTCAAGTCGGGAAACCCGCCCACGCGGCTGGCTCCCCTACGTGTATTTCAAAAATCAAATATAGGAATCCGATTTGATTTCTGAAAAAATCTAAGTATCTGTAGGGTGTGTTATCGGCGAGAGTACGGCACCAAAGCTTTCGGACGGTGCGTTAGCCAGAGGCATAACGCACCCTACGTATATTTCAAAAATCAAATACGAGTCCTATATGAATCCTAATAGATTAGATATTAATTTTTATACGGAAAAAGTTAATTAAAAATATTAAGCCTAATAGCATATCAGCCAAACGTAAATATAAAATCAGATTCAATCTTTGAGTTGAACCCATATTTACATGGGATGCGATATTTACCCTATTGTTGGAAATCCACAGGATTATTTTGATGAAAAAATTGAAACCTCAAGTATTTTTAGGTTTGACAGGTGCATTTTTGGCAGTCGGATATTCCAGTTTGCTGGCTAGAGAAATTCCCATACAGAGTAGGTCAAACCTCAGAAAGGATTTATTAGCACCATCAGAAACTAACCCAAATGTCAATGAGTATCTGGAGAAAAATAAACCTGCAAGTTATAAGGCTCTGAAAAGGCAGTTAGATGCAGCAATTGAGGATGCAAAAAGACCAAGGGAAGAAAAAGTGGTAAAAAATCTTTGGTCATTGTCAAAAAGTAATTCACGAGTCAAGTCTAGAGAGAATGGCGGTCAAGTTGAATATCTGATGGCAAGTTGGAAATATGTGAAGAACCCAACAGAAGACTGGAAAATAGGTACAAAAAAAAATATAGAAAACCAGACTTGGTTAACAGCCGTTCCTCAAGTTAAAGAATTCTGTGAAAATTGTAAAGGAATAGGAATAAATATTCCTGGTAACATCATGCTTGCGCTCCGGTTACAGCAATATTTAGGCTTAATTTTAAATAGGAATTCAAATAAGACGCATTTTGTAGAAATGTGGGTAAAAGCCGAAGATTTAAGTAGACCATGTATTGATCCAGAAATTAATGATTCTACTTGTAATGTTTTACCTATACCTGTTCCTGCTAGTTATCCTGTTTTGAACCAGATATACTCAGCTTCTTATACAGTTGGTAGTCAAGAACATTATCCTTGGACAGGTTTAGGTTACACCTATGATTGGGGAAATCCGAAAAAACCTCGTGAAGGAGCTAGTGAGTTTCTCATTAACGGAACTAAAGAAAAACCGATAGAAGTAGAAGTTGTTTCAGTCACAGCTACAAAAGAATATTGTAATAATCAATATTTAACGGTAAAAGATTAGGCACAAATGAGCGCTCATGAAACATCTTGAAGGTAAAGTGGCATTAGTCACAGGTGCTACGCGGGGAATTGGTAGGGGAATTGCCATTGGTCTTGGTGAAGCAGGTGCAACTGTATACATCACGGGACGCAGTCTCAACAACTCTTCCAGTAATGGGGTTTCAGGGAGTCTTGCTGAAACTCAATCAGCTATTCAGGAAGTCGGTGGTGTATGCATTCCCGTCCAAGTAGACCACAGTGATGATGAGCAGGTGCGTTTGCTTTTTGATCGCATTCAAGATGAGCAGGATGGACAACTTGACCTACTGGTAAATAATGCTTACTCAGGAGTTCAGGTATTAAAAGACGCTTATGGGCAGCCTTTTTGGGATTGTGAACCAAGTCTCTGGGATGCTAGCAACAACGTTGGTCTGCGTAGCCACTATGTTGCAAGTGTTTTTGCTGCTCGGATGATGACTAAGCGTAACTCTGGACTAATTTGCACCATTTCCTCGTGGGGTAGTATGTTTTATATCTTTAATACAGCTTATGGTGTTGGGAAAGCAGCTTGCGATCGCCTAGCTGCTGATATGGCTGTTGAGTTAAAACCCCATAATGTCGCTTCTGTTTCAATTTGGCCAGGTATTGTTGGTACTGAGCTTTTTTCCCGTTTTGCTTCGGAAATGAATCAAACCAATGCTACTGACCAAAAAAACTCATTCTTGAGCGATCGCTACAACTGGGAAACTCCCTTATTAACTGGACGAGCGATCGCTGCACTTGCTTGTGAACCAAATTTAATGCGCCGTACAGGACGTGTGCAGATTGTTGCCGAACTAGCTGATAAATATGGAATTGTCGATGAAAATGGCGATCGTCCTGCATCCCTACGCTCTCTACGTTTTGTACTGCCGGCTGCATTACCTTTACTGAGAAACTACTCATGGCTCATACCCGATATAAAAATGCCGTGGTCACTGCTATTATTGAATGCCCTCAGTTCGCCTAAAATTTAATGGGCATTTAGCAGGTGTTAGAAAACTCGGTTCATCCACCTTTTAACTCCGTTAATGAGTCTTTGATACTCGTGAACAACCTCAAAACTCCCAATACCCCATGCCCTTGCTCTGCCAAATCCTAATTTTTAGATTAAAGTCAAATTCATGGAGTTGAGGGTCTAAAGCTAGCACATAAAGGAAGTATTGGAATTTTATACCAACAGCAACGTGTAGAGATAACCGAATGGCTCTTAACAAAAGAATTATGGACTCTTAATGAATTAGAGTACCATATTGATCCAAGTATGGAGTTGCTTTCGAGTCAAAGCAAAGCTACTACGAATTATTTAACGAAGCACGTATTAGTTGGAAAAAAACTCAAGCTCATAATCCCAAATATGACTCAGATAAGGTAGCCTTAAAAAAAAAGAGATTTGTGAGTTATTGTCAGAGCGACGAGCTGAAATAGAGTCTGGAAAGCTAGTTGTATTTATGTCGTAGGGGAGTTTCCTACTTCCCTATATTTTCATCGGTGAACTTAGTAAACTTGCTGAGAAATAAAATGTCTCAATATTATCACGTTTTTTTTGTTGCTATTAAAGCCCCTGGGGTTTTACCTATTATGATTAAATTATCTATGAGGAATTTGTTAGATGATAACAAAAATTTTATCCCGAAATACTTCCCGATTACTTGTTTGTTTAAAAATAGATAAAAAATTATTCTTGACGAAGTTTGTATATTTTTTATTTTTGTCATTAAGCACTGTCTATTTTTGCTTAATATTGTCAGGTTCTGGGGAAATTGGTTTAGCATTCGCTAAAAAGAGTGAAAAAACCTTTGTTGGCTACTACCAGAGTTGGTCAGAACAATGGACAAGTAATCCACAACAGATGCAACTAGCAAATATAGCTCCCTATGTGAATACGGTAATTGTGTCTTTCATACAGCCTGATGCAACTTATACAAAGGGTAGCTACAATTTTGCTGGAACCGGGTTAAAATTTTCGGCAGATGGCAAAGTAGTGAAAGATGCAATTACTTTGTTAAAAAAATATAATCCTAAAACTAAAGTATTAGTGGCAGTAGGTGGACAGGCTGGCACAAATTTTGCTCAGATGAATCCTCAAGCCATTGCTAATATCGTCAAAGATTTTGGATTTGACGGGGTTGATATTGATTACGAGCCTACCAATGTCAAGTGTTTATCATCAAATGGTAAGGTTTCTTGTACATCTGATGCAGAGTTCCGTTGCGTTGTCAGGCAAATTCGCCAAGTTCTGCCCGAGCATTACTTAGTAACAGTTGCGGTATGGAGTATCGGTGCTTACGGTGAAGGACAATGGGCAAATGCTCAACCGCAAGGTGAGAAGACAGGTATGACGCTGAATTTACTGCGTTCACCTGAAGGTAAAATGATTGACCAACTGCATATCATGTCCTATAATGCTGGGACTACTTACAACCTTCAAGAAACCTTAGCAGCTTATCAAAATTATTTCAAAGGAAAAGTAGTTATGGGAGTGCAAGTACCACCAGAAGCTTGGGGGGGAAATGTTTACACCCTAGCAAAGGTTCGTGATGTTGCACAAATTGTTATTAACAGGAACGCCGCTGGGCTGATGCTGTGGAGTCTACAAAAGCAAGTAGAGGGAACACCATCAAGGGATAACCCGACTGCTGAAATGATAGCTAAAACAGCCTGTCAAGTTTTGTTGCTTGGTAATTGCCAGCAGCCACTATTTAGCTCACAGAAAACTGGAATCTCTATACATTAGTAGCTGTAACGACCTGTAATTATAGGTTTTAGCATCTCTAATGTCTACGAAAATTAGTACTAATTGGCATTGTACCAAGATATATGTCACAAACTGCAAATTAACTTCAAAAAGCTTGATATTTACTGCTTAACTAGTGCAAATTTTGTTGTCCGTTCACCAAACAAGCTGTTTGAGATCGTAAAACTTTGTATCCTGAATTGATAGGTCTTAATAAATAGTTCTTTTAAAACTGGTGCAAGAAGATTTTAGGCTAATTGTTGATTTAGTTTTAGTTTTGGGCGTTGCAGCCTGTGGTGGATTATTAGCGGCACTTTTGCGACAACCCGTGTTGCTAGGGTATCTCATTGGCGGGATGATTATTGGGCCAGCCGGACTGGGACTGATTAAAGAAGTTATTCAAGTAGAGACTCTGGCACAGTTTGGTGTCGCCTTTTTGTTATTCGCCTTGGGTGTAGAATTTTCTTTTGCGGAACTCAAGAAGGTAAAAGCGATCGCTCTTGGTGGAGGTGGACTCCAGATTGCTTTGACAATTTTGGTAACAGTTGTGGTATGTGGGTTGAGCGGGGCCTGGGGAACCTTACCTGCTAAGGGGATGTTTTTGGGATGTATTCTATCCTTGTCTTCCACAGCTGTTGTCCTTAAGTGCTTGATGGAACGCAATGAAACAGAAACGCCTCACGGACAAGTGATGTTGGGGATTTTGGTAGTCCAAGACTTGGCACTGGGACTGATGTTAGCAGTTCTACCAGCCCTCAACCAACCAGCAGAAACTATTGGCATCGCCGTGCTAACAGCCCTACTGTGGATTGCTTTATTTGCTGCTGGTGCAGTAGCTGCGGGGATGTGGCTGATACCGCCTTTGTTGCGACTGTTAGCCCGCACCGAAAGCCGAGAACTATTTTTATTAGGAGTTGTAGCCTTGTGTTTGGGCATTGCCCTGTTGACAGAGCATTTGGGGCTGTCCATTGAAATGGGGGCATTTGTCGCTGGTTTGATGATTTCTGAGGTGGAGTACGCCGATCAAACCCTAACTTATGTCGAACCACTGCGAGATATATTTGCCAGTTTATTTTTTGCCGCCATTGGGATGTTAATTGACCCAGTGTTTTTGTGGAACAACCTGGAATTAATTTTGGGGCTGGTAGCACTAGTTTTCATAGGTAAATTCTTGATTATCACGCCCTTAGTAAAGCTGTTCCGCTACCCCTTAAAAACAGCCATAATCGCCGGTTTGGGATTGGCGCAAATTGGGGAATTTTCCTTTGTTCTCGCCAGTGAAGGGCAGTCTTTGGGGCTGGTATCTCGACAGATATACTTATTAATTTTGGGAACCACCGCAGTTACTCTCATGCTGACTCCCTTTGTCTTGCGGTTAGTACCATTTTTATTTAACTTTGCCGAATCAATGCCTTGGTTGAAACCGTACTTAGAAGAACAAGAGGCACTGGATGTATCAGAAGATTTGCCCTTCAAAGACCATGTGGTAGTCTGCGGTTATGGGCGAGTCGGCAAAAATTTGGTGAAGTTGTTGCTGCAACACGACCTGCCTGTGGTAGTAATCGACCAATCAGAAAGCAGAATTCAGCAGTTGCGTGAGGCTGGAGTATCTTATGTCTATGGCAATTGCGTGAGTTTACATGTTTTGGAAACCGCCGGAGTGAATCATGCCAAAGGAATGGCGATCGCACTCCCTGACCCGATGAGTACTCGTCTTTGTTTGAAACGCGCCTTAGAATTGCGCCCAGAATTAGATTTAGTTGTCCGTGCTACCCAGGATAAAAATATTGAGGTACTGTATCAATTGGGAGCTAGAGAAGTGGTACAGCCAGAGTTTGAAGCCAGCTTAGAAATGGCAACCTATTTATTAACTGGCTTAGGCTTGTTGTCGACGGCAATCGTCCAACGGGAAATGCAGCAAATCCGCAACGATCATTATTTAGATTTGCGGCCAGAGCGTTCTGCAACTGAAGTTGCTCGTGATTTGCGCCAAGCCACTCGCGATTTAAATCAGCGCTGGTATCCTCTCCCAGCAGATTCGCCCTTAATTGGTATGAGTATAGAAGAGGCAGATATGCGCTACTTAACAGGAGCGAGTTTGATGGCAATTCGTCGCGCTAACGGCGATGAAATCGATTATCCCAATAATCAAACCAGATTGGAAAAAGGCGATCGCTTGCTGGTAGTGGGAGCAGATGAAGAATTGGCAGCTCTGGCAGAATTCGCTAAGGGACAAGCGGCTGTTCCCGGAGAAAATAGTGCTTGTCAGTGGGTTACAGTCAATGCAGATGCGCCAACACTAGGTAAAACCCTTGCAGATTTAAATATCGCCAAGCAATTTGGAGTACAGGTACAGGCGATCCGGCGCGATGGTAAATTTATTCGCTATCCTGATGGCGGCATGGATTTGCGAGTTGGCGACCAAGTATTATTATGTGGTGGCTTGACAGGTCTGAGTCAAATAGAACAGTTATTTGCGATCGCTAGTTCAGTACCCCTTTCTATCCCAGTGGTGAAAGCTGGTGAGGCAGAAGCGCTCAAAGAGTTTCTGCCTGCCGATAGTGGCACTGATTAAGCTTTAAGACTCCCTAGTTGATAATCGACTAGCGCAAGTAAGCGGTTCAATCCAGCGATCGTGCCTTTCAGATGGTAGTGACTTGGCTATCTGGAATGCTTTATCATATTCTTCTAGGATAATGTAGCTTTTGATAATACCAAGCTCCTAGATGTTGTCTCCGATGCGGACATCATCAATCTATTGAGCAATTTGCAGCCCAGTTTTGGTAACAGCCCATCCATGAGAGCTTAAGGTAATTGCACTATTGTCAAGTGGATGCGGGAAAAGGGACAAATCAAGCTTGAAGACTAGACCTCTTGGCTTTGACAACTCTAAATATTGATTTTCTTTAGCAGCAAAGTAATTAATAGGGTCATCTGCTTGATCTTTGTCAATCGCAGAACTTTTCGGTCTACTGACCTTGTTTGATAATTGAATTTACCTAAGAATTGAGCTTTACTTTTTACAAATTTATTCTGTCATTACAATACTTTTTTATCTCTTATTTAAGCTGTCACAGACATTGGCGATAATAATAATTACTGTACTGTATATGCTGTGCTTTATCAAAAATCCTTTGTGAGCAAGCTTTTTAAGACTTAATGGCAAAAGGTCAGATGGAGAGAAGCGACCACGGAACTTCCTTACGTGATAATGGTTATAAATTACAAAAAGTTACGTTTTTACATCGTTTTAGCTGTCAATTTTCATCTTTAAAATATTACTGAAATTATACTTATAATGTTGGACAAAAGTTTCCATATAATTACGAAGGTATCTGCTAATCTACTCTGTAAGCTTTTAGGACAGCCTAGTATTAGTAATTTAGAAACTCAACTGCATGATAAACACGTTCAAATTCAGCAGCTAGAAGAGCAAGAAAGGGCGCTTTACAGAGTAATTAGCAAAATCCGAGCTTCTCTTGAGTTAGAAACAATTTTTCGTACAGCCACTAAGGAAACTTGCAAGTTACTCCGCGTCGAGCGGATTGCCGTCTATCGTTTCTATGAAAACTGGGGTGGAGAATTTGTCAGCGACTTTGAGTTTGCAGAAACTGGATGGGATGATGTAGAGACATTAGGAAAAAATACAGTTTGGAATGACTCTTATCTACAAGAAAATCAAGGCGGACGGTATCGTAATAATGAAACTTTAGTTATTTCAGATGTCTACGCAGCAGGCTTGTCTCAATGCCATTTAGAAATTTTAGAACAGTTCCATATTCGAGCTTATGCAACTGCACCAATTTTTGTTGGTAAAAACCTGTGGGGAGTGCTTGCTGCTTATCAGCACTCACAGCTACATGAATGGAAAAAATTAGAAATTCAGTTTCTGTCTCAGATTGCAACGCAGTTAGGATTTGCAGTTAAACAAGCAGAATTTTTAGCTCAAGCAGAACAAAAAGCAGCGGAACTGTATAAAGCGAATCAGCAGCAGGATATTCTGTTTAATTTAGTTGCTGAAATTCGTGAATCTCTGAATCTAGACACATTGTTTAAGACTACTGTACGAGAAATTCGTAAGGCTCTCCGTACTGATCGCGTCAGTATCTTTCGATTTGACCCAGAATCGAACTATACCTCTGGGGAATTTGTCTCTGAGAATGTATTGCCTGACTACGATTCTACGATCGCCATAAAGGTGAAGGATAATTGTTTTGGTGAAAAATATGCAGTTGCTTATCAGCAAGGGCGTATACAGGTATTATCAGATGTTTACCAAGCTGGGCTAAAGGATTGCCACCTTCAACTGTTAGAGCAATTTCAAATCAAGGCACAAATTGTTGCACCTCTAATGAAAGGAAAAACTTTATGGGGATTACTATGTGTTCATCAGTGCCATTGTTCACGCGAATGGAAAACCTCTGAAATTCAATTTATCCGACAGTTAGCAGCTCAGTTTAATGTAGCTTTAGAACATTCCGAATTATTAGAGCAATCCCGCTCTCAAGCTAATCAACTTTCTCAAACGAACCATGCTTTAGAACTTGCAAATTCTCAGCTAGAAAAACTGAGTAAGCTAGATGCTCTAACCCAAATAGCAAACCGTCATTGTTTGGATGAATTTTTAGAGCAGGAATGGAATCGACTAAGACAAACTGAAAATTATTTATCTTTAGTTCTATTTGATATTGATCATTTCAAGGATTATAACGATTCTTATGGACACTTAGCTGGGGATGAATGCTTAATACAAGTTGCTCGTGCAGCACAAGCTGTATTAAAGCGGCCTACCGATCTATTAGCTCGTTATGGTGGTGAAGAATTTATTGTTATTTTGCCAAATACGAACGAATCAGGTGCGATTAAAGTAACTAAGTTGATTCAAAAGTCTATTCAAGAATTAAAGATTCCCCACATGAAGAATAACTTTCCATGTTTTGTGACCGTCAGTTTAGGTGTTGCAATTCAAAAACCAACAGATAAAAGTTCAGCTCAAGACTTGATTAACGCAGCCGATAAAGCTTTGTATAAAGCTAAAGAACAAGGACGCAATCGGTGGGTTTGTGCTGCAAAACTGTAAGTCCGGTGGGCAGGAATAGAGGTTCAAAAAGAGGCAGGGGAGCAGGGGGAGGTTCAGATGGGGATTGAAACCCTTGCTCCTGTGATTTTTCTGCCTCACTTCTAACTCACTTTCGGCTTGATGTATGCGATCGCTTGTTTCCAAACAATGATTTGTTGACTGTTTTCATCAGCAATACAGATACACTGTGGGTCTTGCCATAAAACCCTTCCTGTGAGTACATCCTGAGTCAGCAGCTTTAACTCTACTGGAGTTGTTTGTTTAATCAGGTTTTGGACTTGTATAATACTAGGCAAAGTGGTGTCAAATTCGGTAAGCATTTTTAGTAAAGATGAACCTACAAGGCAAAATAAAGAGTAACTAATCCTTGATAATTCATCCTTGAGAAAATGGCAATCGAATTTACTAAGTATCATGGTCTAGGCAACGACTTTATTTTGATTGATAATCGCTCGTCATCTTTGCCTGTAGTGACGCCAGAGCAAGCCATCGAGTTGTGCGATCGCCATTTTGGTATCGGTGCGGATGGTGTAATTTTTGCCCTACCTGGAGAAAATGGCACTGACTACACCATGCGGATTTTTAATTCCGATGGTTCAGAACCAGAAATGTGTGGCAATGGTATTCGCTGTTTAGCTGGCTTTATAGCAGACTTAGAAGGCGAATCCCGGAATCAAGACTCATATCGCATTCATACTTTGGGTGGGGTAATGACTCCCCAACTCTTATCTGATGGTCAAGTTAAAGTAGACATGGGTTTACCCAGGTTACTCGCTAGCGAAATTCCCACTACCCTTGCACCCGATGAAGAAAAAGTAATTTCTCAGCCGTTAGAGGTGGCGGGGCAAACTTGGGATGTCACCTGTGTAAATATGGGAAATCCCCACTGCATCACTTTTGTGGAAGATGTAGCAGTAATTGAGCTAGAAACCATCGGTCCCAAATTTGAGCATCATCCAGTTTTTCCGCAACGCATAAATACCGAATTTATTCAAGTAGTACGCCGTGACTATTTGAAAATGCGGGTGTGGGAACGGGGTGCTGGGATTACATTAGCTTGCGGGACTGGTGCTTGTGCTTCCTTAGTAGCTGGTGTGCTAACCGGGAAATGCGATCGCACCGCAACTGTAGAATTACCAGGTGGCCCCTTACAAATTGAATGGTCAGAAGTAGACCAACGGGTTTACATGACAGGCCCGGCCCAAAAGGTATTCACTGGGAAACTGTAACTGACTTGGCAGTGGCATTACTCAAGTAGTAATGCCATAGAAGTCTTGCAGCTACTGCTCGCCACGGTCGCCAGTGCTGTGTCATTGCTTCTAGTTGGACTGGTGTTGGACGCGTCGCCAAGTTTTTGAGTTTTTGTAAAGCGATCGCGATCGCTAAATCGCCTTTAGGAAAGACATCAGGACGTCGCAGCGCCATGAGCAAATAAATATCAACTGTCCAGTCTCCTATACCTTTGAGACGCTTTAACTCAGTTCTGATAGTAGTTTCATCCATTATTTCCAGCTTGCTTAAGTCAAGCTGACCAGTTGCGATCGCATTCGCCAACCCGCGACAATATAGAATCTTTTGTCGGCTGAATCCAATTCCTCTCAATTGAACATCATCCAATATCAGAAAATTTTCTGGCGTCAGAGTGACAATAACCCCACATAGGCGGGTAAATACAGCCTTTGCAGCCGCTACGGAAACTTGTTGTTCCAGAATTATGCACAGAAGCGTTGCGAAACCCGGTTCTCTTTGCCACATCGGTGGAGACCCCAGTGTTTCTAAAATCCGAGCCAAATCGCTATCAAGATTGGCAAGCACCATTAAACCACGGGTCAAACTTTCTTCAGTCAGCGATTCTAGTTCAGGTGTTTGAGTCATCTTTGATCGATTTCGATTCTTGTATAAGCAGTTTTTCTTTACGTTCAATTCCCCAGTGATAACCACCAAGACTGCCATCACTCCGCAGCACACGGTGACACGGTACAATCAGCGCTATCGGATTTGCTCCACAAGCATTACCCACTGCGCGGACTGCGTGTGGCTTGGCAATATCACGGGCAATATCAGTGTATGTGCAAGTTTTGCCATAGGGAATTTTTTGTAATGCTTGCCAAACCTGTTTCTGAAATGCTGTCCCGCGGACATCAAGTGGTAAATCGAGATGTGTTTCATCTCCCACAATCAAGTCGAGGATTGCTTGTATCCAGCCTTTGTGTGTGTGGTCATCACGAATGATGTGCGCTTGGTGAAATTCCTGGTTCAAGATATGTTCAAGCTTGTCTGCTTCATCACTTAGTTTAACGGCACAGATACCCTTCTGTGTTGTTGCCACAAGTAAATATCCTAGTGGACATGGAGCGATCGCATAAACAATGTTTATTGTCTTTCCGGCTTGCTGGTAAGTTTTTGGTGTCATTCCCAGTTGCTTAGGTGCTTTCTCATAGAGTTGACTACTTGAACCATACCCCGTGTCATAAACTGCATCGGCAATTTCCTCTCCTTCTTGGAGACGCTGTTTTAATCGTTGGCTACGCAACGCATCTGCATATTGAAAGGGGGATAGACCAATTATTTGCTTAAATATTCTTTGCAGATAGCTGGGACTCATTCCAACGTGAGAACATAGTTCTGAGAGAGTTGGAATACGATCGATTTGTGCTTCAATATATCGACATACAGCTAAGACCTTCGCTTTAGCTGTATTTGTAACTGTTTCAGATTGTGGCTGACAGCGCTTACAAGGTCGAAAACCTGCAATTTCAGCCTCTTGTGGCGACTGGAAAAAACAAACTTGATTGCGATTCGGTCTGCGACTAGGGCAAATCGGTCGGCAATAAATGCCTGTAGAGCGAACACCGTAGAAAAGTTTGCCTTCAAAAGCAGAGTCTCGATTGAGAACTGCTTGCCAGAGAGTTTCTTCCAAGACTGGTGTCTGTTGTAATTGCATTGATGCCTCCTTAAATATATTTTTTATTACTAGTTATCTTGTAAATGAGAATAGATTAGCTGTATCGAGAAACTAGTTTCTATCTGATTGTTGCGATCAAATTTGGCTAAATCGATTTTTAATACCAAATCTTTGTTTTATAAGGAGCAGAGTCTGAGTAATTTCAGTTAATTGATACTAACTAGTGCAGCTTGGCGGAAGTTTGTTCACCTTTAACCAGTTGCTCAATGGTTCACCCGATTGGGTGAATGCGATCGCTGCATCCAGAACTACTCTGAAAGTAGAGCGCTTTTTTTGCTGTTAGTGATCGTGCCGACAGCCAAAAATCCCTCATAATGGCTATGATTGCCTTGAATATTATGCCAATTGCTTATATATTAAAGGGTCAAAGAGTGGATGAAATTGTAAAATCACCGCAGAAACCAGATTTTGCACCAGAGAAGATCGCTCTGTTGGAAACAATTGCTGCCAAGTTACCGGGGATGATTTTCCAAATTCTGCAACGGCAGGATGGTTCTGTATTTATCCCTTATGTTAGTTCTGGTTGTAAATATTTGTATGAATTAGAACCAGAAGCTGTACAGGCAGACTTTCGGGTGCTATACAAACTGATTCATCCACAGGATATAAAAGCTTTTGTAAAATCTATTGCTGTTTGTCGCACCACTCTTACACCTTGGCATTGGGAAGGTCGGATCATTACGCCTAGTGGCAAACTTAAGTGGATTCAAGGTACTTCGCAACTCGAACTACAAGCAGAAGGCGATTTTCTTTGGAATGGCTTGGTAATGGATATTACAGACCGAAAACAAGCCGAAGAAAAATTGCAAGAAAGTGAGGCGCGGTATCAAGCAATTTTGGATGCTATCCCCGATTTGATGTTTCGCATCAGCCGTGATGGCGAGTATTTAGATTTGAAAAGTGAAGGAGCAAATATCACTCTTTCGAGAGAAGAAATAGTTGGAAAAAATTTGCAAGAGTTATTGCCTAGTGATGTTGCGGCGATTAGTCAAGTAGCGATCGCTAAAACTTTAGATTCTGGAACTTTGCAAACTTGTGAATATCATCTACCAACGCCTTTGGGAGTGAGAGATTATGAGGCACGGTTGGTAGTGAGTGGCACAGATGAGGTACTAGCAATTGTCCGAGACATTACAGATCGGAAACAAGGAGAAATCGCTTTACAAAATCTTGCCCAAAAATTTGCTAAAGCTTTTAGTTGCAGCCCCGATTCAATTACCATTAGTACCTTACAAGAAGGACGTTTCATCGAAGTTAACGACAGTTTTGTGAAACTTTCAGGTTACGAGCGAGATGAAGCTATTGGTAAAACTTCTTTTGAGTTAAATCTTTGGGTACACGATCGCGATCGCTTAAACTTGTTAGAGCAGTTGCAAGCCACAGGAGTTGTTCGCAACTTGGAATTTGAATTTCGGCAAAAGTCTAGTGAGATAATTACAACGGTGCTTTCAGCCGAAGTCATTGATTTGGATGGTATCCCTTCGATCCTAGCAGTCCATCACGACATTACAGAACGCAAACAGGTAGAAGCGCAATTCCGCCTTTGTGCACAACGCGATCGCTTGTTGGCAGAAACCCTAGTGCGAATTCGATCTTCGCTGAACTTAGAGCAAATTCTTCAAACCACCGTGACGGAAGTCAGGCAATTTCTGCAAGCAGATCGAGTTTTTATTGGTTTAAATAATACCAATTTAGGAGTCAGAACTCTTGCTGAATCAGTAGATCCCAAGTATCCATCAGTCTCAGGTTGGTCTACTAATGATGAAGCTTATCTACAAGAATTAAGAAACTTACTCAAAGATAATGTTGTGCGTGTCGTTGAAGATATAACCCAAGTAGCATTCTCTCCCAAAGTCAAAGCACACTGTCAAAAATTCCAAACGAAGGCTAGCTTGGCTGTACCAATTATGCTAGGTGATGAATTATTTGGGGCGTTAATTGCCAATCAATGTTCCGGGCCGCGCCATTGGCAGCCAATAGAAATTGATTTGTTACAGCAAATGTCAGAACAAGTAGCGATCGCCATTCAGCAAAGCCAGATATGCCAAAAACTAGCAGAACTCAATACTAATTTAGAACACCAAGTCCAAGAACGGACAGCACAGTTGCAGCAGAAAATGCAAGAAGTTGAAAAATTGCATCGCGTCAAAGATGTAGTTTTGCATACAGTTGCCCACGATTTACGGACTTCGGTGATGGGTAACTTGATGGTGTTAAAGAATTTGTTAAATCAAGGAGTGGAGAGCAGAGGAGCAGGGGAGATCTTAGCTGGGAGCAAGGGAGAAGAGTTTTCCCCTCTGCACCCCGCACCCCGCCCCTCTGCCTCTTCCCAATCCCCAATTCCAATATCTCGCTCAATCATTGAGCGGATGATTCAAGGCAACGATCGCCAACTGACAATGATTAACTCATTGCTAGAAATTAATTCCTGTGAAAAACAGGGTATTGAAATCAAACTCGAACCTGTGCAATTTAGCACCCTACTGGGAGGAACATTCGCCCAGTTGGAACCCACACTCACACAAAATCAAGCGACTCTGAAAAACTTGGTTCCCACCGATTTACCGTTAGTCATGGCAGATGGGACTCGGTTGCAGAAAGTTTTGGCAAATTTAATTGCACATAGCTTGCAAAATAATCCACCAGGATTAAATTTTACCCTCAGTGCCACTGTTGAGGCGGGAATGATTCGCACTCAGATTCAAGATGACGGCGTGGTAATGAGTAAAGTAGAGTGCGATCGCCTTTTCGATCTCCATGTCCGCGATCCCCAAGATTGTTGTTCCACAAGCATTGGCTTAAAAATGTATCTTTGTCGGAAAGTTATTAAGGCGCATGGCGGCGAAATCGGTGTTATTAGTAATCGCAAGCGCGGGTTAACTTTCTGGTTTACATTACCTTTAGCAACTTCATCCGCAGCAAATCGCCCATAAATCACCAAAAAATGAGAGGGTGTTATTTATGGCAATGTTGAGTAAGAGAAACACCCTCAAGGTATGGGCAAAGTTGCTCGGATGCTAATGGCTACTCCGTTTACAACAGTGCAAAGCTGGTGGAGACAAACCTTTTCTGCACCAACAAGAGATGAAACCACTACTCTTTACAGAGATTGGCGTAACCGTTTTTTGTGGCAGAGATTGCGTTTATGGTTATGGCTGGCCCTGATGTGTCTGTTGTCTTTTACTTTGCGAGACATTTACGGCTTGTTTTTTCCTTTTGCAGAGTTGCAGCAGCTGCCAGAAGTACTTAGAACTCAGCGCCTGGTAATTAATATTGCAATGCTCTTGAGTATACTAATCTGCTTTGCCTTACATAAAACTAAGTTAGGCCGTCATCGTCCAGATTTATTATTTTTGGGGTCTTCTTGGTCAATTAGTTTAGCGTCGCAGTTGTTTGCAAGCATCAGAGGTTTCGCCCTACCGGATACCATTGGTTGGTCGCTGTTATTCTTGAGCCAAGCTGTGTTGATGCCTGTCTGCTGGATTCTTCACTTGCTGACTCAAGTGAGTGTGCTAATTTACTATTTTGGTGTGAATACGGCACTTGGGCTAAAAACACCAATCCCCGAACACCCAGAAATATATAATGTAACGTTTATTTTATACATTTTTTGGTTTTGTATTATATGTGATATCGGTGTTTATTTGTACGATCGCCTGCAACGTTCTGAGTTTTACGCCCGTCAAGAACTGGAATCTGCCTACCAAAAACTCAAGGTTGCAGAAGCTAAATATCGCAGCATTTTTGAAAACGCTGTTGAAGGGATTTTTCAAAGCAGTCCCGATGGACATTACATTACGGCAAATCCTGCTTTAGCACGAATTTATGGCTACTCCTTAGTGGAAGAGGTGACAGCAAATTTCACTGATATTGAACAATTGTACGTTGATCCCAACCGCCGGGCAGAATTTGTGCGCCTAATGGAGAAGTATGGCAGCGTTTCCGAGTTCGAGTCTCAAATTTATCGCCGAGATGGGAGTATTGTCTGGATTTCGGAAAAAGCCTACGCAGTGCGTGACGAACAGGGAAAACTACTTTACTACGAGGGTTTGATTGAAGACATTACCCAGCGCAAGCAAACTGAAGAAGAACTACGAGTATTTTTCCATGCAGTTTCCCACGACTTACGCAACCCAGTGCTGGGTACTTTAATGGTGCTGAAGAATTTGCTCAATAGTGAGGGAATGGGGGACAAGCAGGGGAGCAGGGAGCAGGGAGCAGGGAGCAGGAGAGAATTTTCCCCTCTGCTAAGAGCACCCCGCCCCTCTGCCTCTTCCCAATCCCCAATCTCTGTTCCCCGCTCAATTTTAGAGCAGATGATTCAAAGTAGCGATCGCCAACTGAACTTAATTAATTCGTTGATGGAAGCTCATGTCAGCGAAGTTCAAGGTGTTGTTTTACAACGTCAAACCGTACAATTACTGAGAGTTGTCGAAGCTGCGATCGCTGATTTAGAACCATTGCTAGAGCAAAATCAAGCCAAGCTGACAAATCTAGTGTCCGCAGATTTGCCATTAGTGAATGCTGATCCCACCCAAATATGGCGAGTTTTTTCTAACTTAATTGTCAATGCTCTGAAACATAATCCTCCTGGATTGGTCTTGACAATCAACGCTACCCGTAAGGATGACAAAATTTATTGTACTGTTAGTGATAACGGTGTGGGAATTAGTCAACAACAAAGCGATCGGCTTTTTGACCTTTACTTTCGGGGTGCTAGTATCGGCAATTCTGTAGGTTTAGGATTGGGGTTGTATCTGTGTAAGCAAATTATCCATGCTCACGGCGGCGAAATTGGCGTAAACAGCGCATTGGATACAGGCGCAACCTTCTGGTTTACATTACCTATTAGCTAACTATTAGTCAACTTGTACCTTAGTTGCATCGACCTGCGCCTTTGTTGCATCGACCTGCAAAAATTAACTTACCCTACGTTACGCAGTAACTTTAAAAACTTGAGGCTCAAAAGCCAGGAGAGTACAACCAGACAGGAAATTTCACAGCACTCAAGTTTGTGAGATGGTGAGGCGCGGGTAATCGAAGTTTCGATTGAGGAAATGCATTCTACCTGTTATGCCTTCTTACCTGCTACTGGTTCAGCTATATTTTCCATATCGACCAGATTCCACTTTAAACCTTTGCTCCTATATATACGCTTCTGCAAATTTGGATAATCACCGATATCATGGTCTAGCCTTTGACCAACTACTATACATTTAAATATAGAATTGCCCGTGTTTTTCAGCTTGTGCGGCTTACCACCAGCGCGATATCCAATAAAATCTCCTGCTTTCACTGGATAAATGCTTTCTCCAATTGTTGCCTCAGCTTCTCCCTCAAGAACGTATACGCACTCTTCTTCGTGATAGTGCATGTGAAGCTCCGTTGATTCACGTCCAGGCTCTACTTCAATGATGTGGAAACCGATATTTTTTAAACCTGTCAAATCTCCTAAAGACTTATTCAGTCTGCGAGCATTGGAGTTAAGAAAATGTGTTTTTTCTAGTCCTTCATAAGACTCAATCTCTTCTTTGGTGACTAAATACTTTTCCATTTCTTGATACCAAGGTGCTAAGAAAATTTGATGGTGAACAAGCAAAGGGCTTAAAGATGAATTAAGACGGAAGTTAAAACTGGTTCAAGGGTTCCATCTCAGCAGAAGCGATGCCTACGGCGGTAAACTACGCTTCTATTTGTGGATGAGATTATATCATCACCTCGTTATTAAGTGCAACTTCATAGAGAATTGGTATAAGAAGCAGCACCTAATGCCTGCAAAGTTGCTAATTGAGCTTCTGTTAACCCTTGAATTTCTTCAAACTTCATACCTTCGTAGGGTCGAGGCGCTCTCCAAGTTTGCTCACATTTACCAGTTTGTAAATCCCAGACTTTGAGAGTTTCGTCTAAGCTACCGCTGAAAGCAGTCAGTCTGGCAGAAGTTGCATCTCCAATTGGGACAGAGGCTAGCACTAAACTATAAACAAGCTCTGAGTGACCTACCAAAGTTTGATAGCATTCTCCTGTAGAGATATGCCAAAGTTTCAGATTGCGATCTAAACTACCACTAACAATAAACTGAGCATCTGGACTAAATTGCGCCACCATAACGGGGCCTTCGTGTCCTATAAAAGTTTGGAGACATTCTCCTGTGGAAACTAACCATAGTTTGAGGGTTTGGTCAAAGCTCGTACTTAGTAACCATTGTCCGTTAGGACTAAAGGTAACTGACCACACGCTGTTGGTGTGTCCTGTTAAAGTTTGCCAGCATTCTCCTGTGTCAACGTCCCACAGCTTAATCATCCCGTCAAACTCACTACTGGCAAGCAGTTGACCATCTGGACTAAAGGCGACTGAAACAACTGAACTAGTATGTCCTTGGAAGGTTTTCAAGCATTCACCTGTGGTAATATCCCAAAGTTTCACGGTTTGGTCATAGCTGCTACTGGCTAACTGTTTGCCATCTGGACTATAAACAACTGTCCAAACCCAACTAGTATGACCGTGTAATGTTTGTAAACAGGTTCCTAACTTCCAGTCCCATAATTTGATGCTATGGTCTGCACTGCTACTAGCGAGTAAAGAATTCTGGCTATTAGGTTGAAACGCCACAGACCACACGCGGTTGGTATGCTCCCGTAATGTTTGCATTAGAGTACCGTTTTTGATGTCCCATAGCTTAATTGTTTGGTCTTCGTGTCCACTTGCCAGATAATCACCATCTGGACTTAGAGCCAGGGATAATACACTATTGGTATGTCCTTTGAATGTTTTCGTGCAGCGTCCTATTTGAATATTCCATAGTTTGGTGGCGTGGTCATCGCCACCACTAACCAATTGTTGCTCATTAGGATGATAAGCAACCATCCAAACTCGGCTGGTATGACCGAGAAAAGTTTTCAGGCAATTTCCGGTGACGACATCCCATAATTTTACTGTGCGGTCAAAACTGCTGCTAGCTAACTGTTCACCAGTTGGACTAAATGCGATCGCTGTTACTGTCTGTCGATGTCCGCGTAAGGTCTGAAGACATTCTTGGGTTTTTACATCCCAAAGTTTGATGGTGTTGTCATAGCTGCTGCTTGCAAGTAATTGACCATCTGGACTAAATGCTAGCGATCGCACCCAGCGATCGTGTGCTTGCCAGACGCAAAGACAATTTCCGGTAGCAACATCCCACAAACGAATTGTATAATCTTCTCCACAACTGGCAAGAATTTTACCATTAGGGTGAAAAGCGATCGCCCAAATTCGACCTTCATGACCAACTAAAGTCTGAACTTCTCGGTTAAGCTTTTCTGATGCAACCTGCCACAAACGAATAGTTGAATCTTGGCCACAACTCGCGAGGATATTACCTTCAGGACTAAAAGCAACGGCATTAACTGAGTATGTATGTCCTTTGTATGTATGCAGACATTGCCCAGTTTCCACATGCCATAACTTCACTAGATAATCATCAGCAGCGCTGGCCAGATACCGTCCGTCTGGACTAAAAGTTACAGCCCATGTCCAATGTTGGTGTCCCCGACAACGAATTAGTTGTTTGCCAGTGCCACTATCCCAAATTTGAATTTCGCCTTTGGTATCACTAGTGGCTAAATACTCTCCATCTGGACTAAAAGCGACACCGAGTACACCGCCAAAAGTTTCGGCGAAGACGGTTTCACTAATATTGACGCCAGTAAAATTAGTGTTGTGCAATGTCGCGTTGGCTAAGTAAGCTTGGCGAATAGCCAGATGAGAAAAATCAAAGCCACTCAGATCGGTTTGCAAGTGAGAGAATAAATTCAGCAGATTGCCCCCTGCATAGCCTGTTTGCACTGCTGTTTGGTGTCGCAATTGGGCTAAAATTTGGCAAAGGTGCTCCTCAAGTTGGCTTTGTGTGTCAAAGTTAGTTAAAAGTCGTTCCACTAAGGGGTGCAGAATAAATTGAATTTGTGCTTCGCGCACATAGTCTTGAGTTTGGGCTTCAATTAAGGCATGAGTTCTGAATAAGTTAAGTTCGCCTGTAGTAATCTCCCACTCAATAGTTTGGATAAATTGTTCCGTCACATATTCCATAATTACGGGTTGTTGCGTTAACCCTGTGGCTCCTGTTTCCACCAGAGAGCGCCCCTTGAGTGATTCCAAGGCTTCCAAGAGTTCTCGCCAAGATACTTGCGGCAATATTTCGGTTTGCAACTTTGCTGGCGTTACCCCTTCTCGGTTAATCGCTAGCCAGTACATAATCTGCTGTTGCAGAAGCGATAAACGCTCGAATTGCTGCTTTAATAAGTCCCACAAATCGCTAAAAACGGTACTGCCTTGTGCCAAGAATGCTTGTGTGTCACCACAAAATATATCTTGAATAGCTGTTGCGGCAATTTTCAAGGCGAGAGGGTTACCACCAAAATAATTGACCAGGGTTTGATGTTGAGGTGCTGCATCTAACCCTTTGGCAATCAGTATTTGCTGACCTTCGATTGCTGAGAGTCCTGACAAACAGAGCGATCGCACAGGTAAATTTTTTCCTTCGCGCACAGCAATTCCACCTGGTTTTTCTCGTCCGGTGACAATCAGACAACTTTGGTGGACTTCATCGCAGATCCGCTCAAATAGCTGTTGGTATGCTTCAAACCCTTGTTGGTATTGTCCCCCCCGGTTTCCACTTTGTAAAATTGACTCGACGTTATCAAGAACTAACAAACAACGTTTTTGCTGCAACTGTTGCATCAAAATACTAATTGAAGTATTTATTGTTGCCTCTGAACCCATTAAAATCGACAAAATTTCACTGATTAAGGCATTTAGTGGCAGTGCTTGCTGTAAACTACGCCAAATCACATATTCAAACTGGCATTGAATTTGCCCCGCAAGTTTCACCGAGAGAGTAGTTTTGCCAATTCCACCGAGTCCAAAAATCCCGGCGAAACGACAATATTCATTGCCAATCCATGTTGCTAAAGTTTGCAGTTCTGCTTGGCGACCGTAAAATCGGGAAACATCGATCGCTTCTCCCCAATCTTGCGTACTGCTTTGGGATTGCTGATGGCGATGCAGAACGGCTTGGATATTTTTTTTAGAGACTTCTTCACCAATGACTTGGGAAAGCGATCGCCACAATTGCGAGCCTACCTGTTTAACATAGTCGTAATCATAACCTAGCTTCTCTGCAATTTCCGCATAAGTGCGTCCGATCCAACTTTCGAGAAAGACTACAGATCGAACATCATTTAGTCCCTGCTCCAACAGAGTAGAGCGTAAAAGAGCATCGACTATTTTGAGTGCCTCTTCTGCCGTCATCGCTCAACAAGATCCATGTATCGTTTAAGTATTTAACCTTTCTGTTCTTACCGGAAAGATTATGGCAAACTTTACAATTCTTTACATTAGAAACATACTTTTTCTCACCGGCAAAGCGATCGGGTTTCTGTTTTGATTAAGTTAAGGCAAAGCAAAAGTTGCTAACGTCTGTTTGGAATTCAACCATAGTGATATTACAATTAACACTTTATTTAGAATTAATAAGAGGTATTTAATGGGAATTACAATCGATAAACCTCAAAAAGATGCAGAGTTAGAACTGGAAGATGCAATCCTTTTTGAAGGTACTGCAAGTACGAATATTGTTCAAGTAGAATTATGGGCTGATGACCGTTGGCTATTAGGTAAAACTTCAGCAACTAATGGCAAATGGTCACTCTCTTATGATTTTAACAGTGGTGGCACTCGGCGGATTGTTGCCAAGGGATTTGATGCGAATAATCAGCTTATTGCTAGTGACGATAATTGGTTGTTTTTAGATGGACTAACAAAAGTTGATTTAGACATGAACTTGAGTACCGATTTTAAACTTTGGGAATTTGTCATATCTCCGACAGCCGATTTAGTGAGAGCTGATAACACACCAACACCAGGAGAAATCCAAAACTTAAAAAGACTGTGCCAGCAAATCTTACAACCTGCACGGGATGCCTTGGGTCCATTAAAAATTAACTCTGGTTTTCGTTCAGCAGAACTTAACAGAGCAGTAGGAGGTGCTAGAAAAAGTGCCCATCGTCAAGGCTTTGCTGCTGATGTCGTTCCAGTAAATGTAGGAACAAAAGAACTTGCAATATGGGTGAATGACAATAGTGAGTTCGACCAAATTATTTTGGAATTTGGCAGTTTAGATAATCCGAGGTGGATTCATCTTAGTGCTGATCCAAGAAATCGCAAGGAGGTTCTGAGAGCTACTTCTAGTGGTGGAGGAACTGTCTATACTCGCGTTCAAATTTAAACCTCAATATTCGAGTAAATCATAAAGGAGTTTTGCCATGTCTATAACTATCACAAGCCCCATTAATAACTCAGAAATTCTTTGGAAAACACCCGTCACTTTCAAAGGCCAAGCAGAAGGCGAAGTTGTCAAAGTAGAACTTTTTGCCGAACAATATCACCTTGGTGGCGATGATGTTAAATCAGGGGATTGGATTGTGAATTATCCTGGATTTAACAAGCCAGGACTACGGAAGATTAGAATCGTAGGACTTGACAAAGATGGTAATCGAGTTGATAGTACCGAGATTGCGATCGTTGCGAGTGTTAATCCCAAAGGCTTCGAGCGGGGAATTGATGTTTCCGATCACGATGGATTCGTGAACTGGCCTCAAGTTAGAAGTGCAGGTTTCACTTTTGCGTTTGCCAAAGCAACTGAGGGAAGGACATGGAAAGCTGATACCTTTCCTAAAAACTGGCGGCAAATCCAAGGATCAGGGATTATTCGTGGTGCTTATCACTTTTTCAGACCTTCTGTAGATCCTAAAGAGCAAGCCCGTAACTTTCTTAATTATGTTGCCAGCGTTGAGCCAATTCAACCAGAGGATTTGCCCCCTGCTTTAGATTTAGAGCATTTCCCGGACTCAGTGCGACGTGAATGGGAATCTGTGAGTAAAAATGAGCGAGTTAAGCGAGTCCGCACATGGATTGACATAGTCGAAACTGAGATTAATCGTAAGCCGATTATCTACACCAGTTTTGGTTTTTGGGATGAGTTCATGCCTGGTGTCAAAGACTTCTCTAGTTATCCGCTATGGGTGGCTCATTATCCAACAAACCCAAGACTAAACAACCCAAAACCATTGATTCCAAAGGAGTGGAAAACCTGGGCTTTCTGGCAATATAGCGATAGAACAGAAGTTCCAGGTATCCCAGCGCCCGATGAAGATAGCAATCTATTCAATGGTTCCCTTGGTGAACTGCTAGCACTTGTACCTTCAACAATAATTACCACTTAGATATTTCCACATTTGATTGTGAGGAGAGTAAACAAATATCTGATGAGGAAATCTGGGAGGTATTTTCTACCATGATGGTGGCAACAAGTGAGAAATAAAAGAACACTTCTAAGTAAGTGGGCGTGAATAATTAAAGGTTTGTAGTAAGCGGCTCCAGCCCTTAAAGTAGTGCTGTAGCTCCTTACTCCAAGCCAATTTAATTAAATTTTAATCCAACCACTCCAGACGAAGAGAACACGGAGAGATAAGAAATAGAGATTTTCACAAACGATTTAAAGATTGGAGGAATGATGAGCGAAAAAGTTGTTTCTAGAGAATATAAGGTTCTGCTTAAAAAGAACTTGTTTACTGGTAGTGAGCAAGAACTATTACAAGCTGCCAAAAATTTTTGGCACGCCTTTTCACAAGCTATTAATAATATTGTTAGTGAGGTCAATGGCGATTTAGAGGAGATTGCAGACCAAAGAATTATCAGATTTTATGATACTACTGAGTATATTTTGTACAAAAATGATTACATTTTTCGTGAGAGACTCGATATTAATACTGATCGGAGGGAAGTTACTCTAAAGTTTCGCAATCGAGACCGCTATATTTCTCAAGATCGCAATATGAATAGAGGAGAAGCAAAATTTGAGGAAGATATTAAAACTCCTTTTGAAGTATTATATAGCTTCTCAGATACGCAAATAATCTCTACAGACAAGAAACTGAATCAAATACAAGATGCTGCACAATTATATCCAGATTTGACAGAGAAAGTGAGTCTTTTAAAAGGAGAGGATGAGATAAGAACGATAGGAGTTACTATCCGTGAGATAGTAATTAAAGGAGCGAAATTCCAGATTAGAAATCAACCCAAGCTAGACTCTAAATGTGCTTTGATTATTTGGTATGACAACAATCACGATCCAGAGAAGCCAGTAGCAGTTGAGTTCAGCTTTAAGTATGGGGATGTAAACGAAATTTATAGCCGAAAAGTGGCTCAAAGGGCTTATGATGTATTCCAGATATTGCAAAAAATACTAACGTATTGGGTAGATTTAGACTCCGATACAAAGACGGCTTACATTTATAAATTAGACGAAGTAAAATCATCTTGTCATTCATAAAGCTATATTTTCAATAGAGTCTCAAATCAACCAATTAAACAACGCTTATTGATGAAATATTGAGTTAAATTTTTAACTTTATTTTTATAAATAAGCAAAGTGCTTTCATATATGGGAGAAGGCTGAAATGCAAGACTTTCAAGACCAAAGAAAAAATTTGTATAATGACATTGAGAAACTAACTAAAGATACTAGCAGACTCAGGCGAATCAATGGAAGTTAGGATGCAAGTTTAACAATTACCACTATCGTCCTCACTTTAATGATTACTATTTTGGCTTCTTTAAATCAAATAGATGAGCAAAATAAAAAAGTCACTACTAGTATTTTAGGAGCAGTAATCGTAACTATTCAAGCCATTGGGAATGCCTTTCCAGTCAAACAAAAAGCTGGAAGTTATCGCCTACTACAAGCCCAAGCTAGTAACTTGTTGATAGATGCTCAATATGTAGAAAATATGGAAGAATTAAAAAATCTTTCATCTCAGTATCGTCAACTGAGTATTGAATCTGCAAAAGTTGAAATTCAATAATTATATCTTCAAGATAACTAGGTGGCATTTACTAGTATAGTGAGTTAAAAATTAAATTTTAGGAGGGCATTAATTGTGGAAACATTTGTCAAAATCCTCATAGGAATTATTGCATTCATACATATCCTTTTTCTAGTTGTGCAGATGCTTTTCTGGAATACAGATTTTGTTCAAAAAACAATAGTCGGAGATTTCAGTCCAAAGGAAATTTCTGAAATTCTTGCTAAAAATCAAGGGTTATACAACGGATTTCTTGCTGCTGGCTTAATCTGGGGATTATTTATCTCACAAAAGGTTCCACAAATTGAGCCTTCATCGATTGTGATTTTCTTTTTAATTTGTGTAGCGATCGCAGGGATTTTTGGTAGTATTACTTTGAAACGCCCAACAGCATTTTTAATCCAATCAATACCTGCAATATTGGCTTTATTCTTACTGTGGTATCCTCATTTTTAAAAGATATTATGGAACTCCTATTTGAGTCTTGAAATACACGTAAAGTTGGCTTGATCTACCATATCCAGGTTTTGGTGTGCATAGCCAATCTTACATTACTGTATGTTATTAAATAAAAAAAGTGTAAGTTAGTTTATAATTTATACTTGGTTTTACTTGAAGTTAAAGTGCACGTATTACCAAAATTAATAGGTTAATTTTCATAATGCAAGAAATACCAGAAGAAATTCAGAAGCAAATTAAAAGATGGCATCAAGATGCAGTGATATTACACTCCATTTACATAAGTTTAGGAGTAACTTCTATACTCTCATCCTTGATAGTCGCTACCTTTGTTCAAGAACTTGGAACATTTAGGACAAAAGTTTTTGCTGCAATTAGCGCAGCTTCTATTGGAATCATCAATACCACAGGTGTTGGACGAAAGGGTAACGGATTTCGTCAAGCTCAAAGACATTTAAAAGTTGAAACAATAAGATTCAGTGCCGGAAAGAGTTCTATTGATGATTTAGCAAAAGCTTTCGCAGAAGCAGAATCGATGATAGGAGACGTAGAAATTAAGATACGAGATTCATCAGATTCACAACAATGATATCGAATCTAAACCTATACAACCTAGTCATTCAGGAAAAAATAAACTGATAGAACAACCAAATCCTGGTAAAAGTGGCGATGTGATTTCATCATCGCCTAACAAAGTAGCAACTAAAACCAACTGTGCTTTTTCCCGCCGATAAACTTCAACTTGTTTAGTAAAGCGATCGACAATCCAATACTCACGCACGCCTTGAACTGAATAAAGTTTCAGTTTTGCTTCTTTGTCTCGAAGTTCGTTTTGTTTCCCAGGGGATAAAACCTCTACTACTAACTCTGGTGCGCCTGTCAAATGTCCCGCTTCATCTTCAATTTGCGCCAGTCGTTCTCGACTTACCCAAACTACATCCGGTATAACGCTATCTGCTTGCGAAAAAATCACGCCTGGAGCGACAATTGTTTCCCCTAAACCACTCAAATCTGACCAAACATCGAGTTGTCGAGCAATCTTAACACAAACTTGTTGATGACGGCGATGAGGAGTGCGAGTCACAAAGAGTTCTCCATTAATAATTTCATAGCGCGTCCACTCATTTTCGGGTAGAACTTCTAAATCGTGAATTGTCCAGCGTACTCCCTCAACGGCTTGGTTCATGATTGTCCCTGTTTGACTCGTTGCCTTTGTCTGTTTAATTTTATCTTTTCTTCGGGCAAGGCAACTATGGGGTTTAAATTAGAACCATAATGAAAAGCGGAAGTTCAGGCGAAACTCTGTATGCTGACTTTTACCCAACTTAAATCACCTAATGACAATGCCGCAGTCACTTTTACTCTGGCGCTAACAGCAGAAGAACGCACTCGCAGTCGTCATCGCTTTGAAACGGAAGATGGTAAAGTTGTGTTTTTACATTTACCCAGAGGAACTGTCTTACACGATGGTGATATTCTGCAAGAAGAAACCCATAGCAGTTTAATCAGAATTACTGCTAAACCAGAACTAGTACTGACTGCCTTTGCCCAAACATCACTTTTATTATTACGGGCGGCATACCATCTGGGAAATCGCCATGTACCTGTAGAAATTACCCCGACTTATTTACGTTTGTCTTCAGATTCTGTTTTACGCTCAATGTTGGAACAACTGGGGTTAGAAGTTAAAGAGGAAATTTTACCGTTTCAGCCAGAATTGGGAGCTTATGGACAACACCATCATGCTCACTGACAGCCATCTTTTGAGTATTTTGCAACTGGCTAGCCCCGCTTTGCCTGTGGGAGCATATAGTTATTCTGAAGGCTTAGAAACGCTCGTAGAAAATGGTATTATCGCCAACGCTGTACATCTCAAACATTGGTTAAAAGCAGAGTTGCTCTGCGGGGCAATTCGGTTAGAGGCAGCGGTGATGGTACGATCGCAGCAAGCTGCAAAAATGAGTGATGTTGAGTCGCTATGCCGTTGGAATCTCTGGTTATCCGCTGCTAGAGAAACAGAAGAATTACGCGCCTCTAGTTGGCAGATGGGGCGATCGCTCATCCAATTACTTGGTAAACTAGAACCGCAGATTATACCTATTGCCAATGCTGTGGGTAATCCTTGCAATTATGCGATCGCTTTTGGTATTGCCATTGCCCATTGGCAAATCAGTATCAAAGCGGCATTACTCGGATATCTGCACAGTTGGGCAAGTAATTTGATTACTGCTGGCGTGAAACTTATCCCCCTTGGACAAACAGCAGGACAGCAGTTATTGCTAGATTTGCAACCATTACTCAGTGCTGCGGCATTAGAAATTCTCGCGTTGGAGGATGATGAACTCGCCTGTTGTAGTTGGGGTTTGTCGCTGGCGAGTATGCAGCATGAAACGCAGTATACAAGGTTGTTTAGGAGTTAGGAGAGACGCGACGCCAGTCGCTACAACGGGGAGCCACTCCGTTGGGCGGCTTTGCCGACTTGAAGGAAGTGGCGTGGGAACCCCCGCAACGCGCTGGCTCATTAATCGCGTCTGTACAGGAGTTAGGAGTTATGAATGCATTTCGAGTGGGAGTTGCTGGTCCAGTGGGTTCGGGGAAGACGGCTTTGGTGGATGCTTTGTGTAAAGGATTGCGTGAGCAGTATCAGATTGCCGTGGTGACCAATGATATTTATACTCAGGAGGATGCTCAGTTTTTAGTACGTTCTCAGGCGTTGGCTAGCGATCGCATTTTGGGTGTAGAGACTGGCGGTTGTCCTCATACTGCTATCCGCGAAGATGCTTCGATGAATTTGGCGGCGATTGAACAGTTAGAAGAACGTTTTATCGATTTGGATTTAGTATTTTTAGAAAGTGGCGGCGATAATTTAGCTGCTACCTTTAGTCCCGAACTGGTGGATTTAACGATTTACGTCATCGATGTTGCGGCTGGCGATAAAATTCCCCGCAAAGGTGGCCCCGGCATTACCAAGTCTGATTTGTTGGTGATTAACAAAACTGATCTAGCACCCTACGTTGGTGCAGATTTAAGTGTGATGGAACGAGATGCCAAAAAAATGCGCGGTGATAAACCTTTTATTTTTACTAATTTAAAAACTCAGTCAGGACTTGCAGATGTAATTAACTTTGTTTGCACAAATATCTGTTAAAAAGAATTTTATAACCCACGGAGGTGGGTAAAGTCTCGTGTAGACGCGGTTTCTAACTGCCCTTTTTACAAAGCCTTCAGATGACGACTTCGCACCCGTTCAGCACTACCTGTAGGAATCGCAGCAATTAATTTTTGCGTGTATTCCTCTTTGGGTTCTTGGTAAATGCTTTCGGCTGTGCCTTCTTCAACAATTTGACCGCGATTCATGACTAAAATGCGATCGCTCATAAATTTCACCACACTTAAATCGTGAGAAATAAAGATATAAGTAAGCTGAAAATCTGACTGTAATTCTTTGAGAAGATTTAATACCTGCGCCTGTACTGAAACATCCAGTGCTGAAACTGATTCATCGCAAATGATAAATTTAGGGTTTAACGCCAAAGAACGAGCTATGCAAATCCGTTGGCGTTGACCGCCAGAAAACTGATGAGGATAGCGGTTCATCGCATCTGCACTCAACCCCACCCGTTCTAAGAGTTCGGCTACCCGTTGCCGTCGTTGTTGCTTTGTCTTACCAACGGCGTGAATTAACAACGGTTCCATCACCGCGTCCCCAATCCTCATCCGTGGATCGAGGGAACTAAAAGGATTTTGGAAGACTATTTGCATTTCCCGCCGCAGTTTTTGCAACCGTTCTCCTTTAAGGCTAGTAATATCTTGTTTCTCAAAGATAATCTGACCACTCATCGGTTCAATTAAGCGCAGCAAGGTTCTGCCAAGGGTGGTTTTACCGCAACCAGATTCTCCCACTAAACCTAATGTTTCTCCTGGTTTGACATCAAAAGAAACGCCATTAACTGCCATATTGTAGCGTTTTGTATCACCAAACACCCCGCGCACTGGAAAACCAACTTTCAGGTTGCGGATTTGCAGCAAGGGTTCCTTCTCATTGAAGTTTGCCAATCTTGCAGCAATCTCTTCGGTGGTGACTTCTGTGGGTTGTGCAGGTTCTTTCGGCTGAATGACAACTTGTCCTGTTGGTGTCTCTTCTGCACTCATGTAGTCAGAAACGGTAAGTAATTTTTGGGGACGGCGGTTGAGTGTGGGGCGACAAGCTATTAAACCTTTAGTATATGGATGCTGGGGAGTGCTGAAAATTTGCTCAGAAGTACCAGATTCGACAACCTTACCTTTATACATCACCGCTACTTGGTCAGCAATTTCTGAAATTAGCCCCAAGTCGTGGGTGATGAAAATCATTGCCATATCACGGCTTTGCTGCAATTCTCGCAACAAGTCCAAAATAGTCGCTTGCACCGTCACATCCAAAGCTGTAGTTGGTTCATCGGCAATTAAGATTAATGGGTTGCAAGAAATTGCCATTGCAATCATCACCCGTTGCAACTGACCCCCAGAAAGTTCATGGGGATAGCGTTCCAGCATGGCTTCTTTGTGTTCTTTAACCAACTGTGCCAACTTTGGCCCATCTGGTTTAGATAAATTGGCGTTGGTTTGATGCCAAGTTTCGATATACTGCTGTTGTATTTCCTCATCGCTAGGTAGAAGCTTTACCTCTTGCAAACCTGCGATCGCAATTTGTCGTGCTTGGGCTGCTGACACATTTTGATGCCGCATAATCGCTTCTGTTAGCTGAAACCCGATGTTATAAACCGGATTGAGCGAACTCATCGGTTCTTGAAAAATCATGGCAATGTCGCCACCCCGGTGTAGCTGCATTTGCTCAGGAGGCAATTTTACCAAATCGATGGGGTTGGCATTCTCCTGAGGACGAAACCAGATTTCACCGCCAGTCACTATGCCGGGAGTTTGCAACAAACCCATCACAGCTAGGGCTGTCACCGATTTCCCACTCCCCGATTCTCCTACTATTCCTAGAGTCTCACCTCGATGCAAGCCAAAGGAAATACCATCCAAAGCTCTGACGCTACTGCCATCACTGGGAAATTCAACTTGGAGATTGCGAACCTCTAGGACAGTTTCTCTCATAGGAGTTGGGTAGGAATTTTAACTTAAAATTATCTGGATTTTAACAATAGATTTGATGTATATGTGAGTAAATTTGATTTTTACACTCCTTGCCAGTTTTTCACATATTTCCACAATATACACGTATTTGCGATATAGAACTGCCCGCGATCTCTGCAAATTGCGATCGGCTTTTGGTATCCTCACAAAAATGTTGCGAGGATACTATCCCTACTCCTTTGTATCAATTTTTCTTTGAATCGGATCGTCCATTGGTGGATGGCGACCAATTTCTTTATCAGCTGCACGAATATTGATAACCCGTTCCCGATTTAATGTTAATACAGTGACAGTTGCTCGTCCAATAGGTGTCAAACCAACAATTAACAGTCCATCCACAGACCAAATAGAATGCTCAATCCAAATGTGCTGTCGCAGATTAAACAGTCAAACTTTTTTTCTAGAGTGAAAAGTCAGTTGCTGTAAGCCGATTTATCATTTATCTTGCTGCGATTCCGGTGAAAGCAAGCCAACAGATGAATTTCGGGAGGTTGTCTGTGAAAGAAAGAACAGATCATTCAACAGCACAAATCTGATATAAAAATTATTTTATTTGTGTAACAATGCAAATTCTTGTATACTAGGAATAATATAATAATGTATTGTATTACGTTAAGTTTCATATAATTAATAATTCAATATTTCTATGTAATCAACAAAAATATTGGTTATTGGCAACAGTTTATTGAAAAAATAGTAAAATCAATTTCGTTATTGTTATAAAAACTAGCTGATCTTTTTATTTAAAAATTTTATTCATTAGTTACTGTACACAAATCTGAGCTTAAAATTATTATATTGCTAATTAAATCACAAGAAGGAGTACAAAGTGTTTCAAAAACCAAAATACTTACAAAATAGCTTTACTGTTATATTCCCTAGAAAACCATCTATTCGGAGAAGTGCTTTTGATTTTGAAAATAAACTTGAAGATTTATATAGTCAGCCTCAAATTATTGGCATTCCAGATGATATTAATCCTGATTTACCAAGGATGATATTTACATCAAAACATGGGTATAGCCAGATATTTATTTCGCAAATAAACTTTGTTCTAAATGTAAATTATTCGATTGATATAAGTAGTTATCCTTGGTATTGTATTGTTAGTGGAGCAGATTTAGAACAAGGGGATATTTTACTTGAATGTCCTATTTTTGATATACCAACTAATTATTTAGATGGTATAGATAAGGCTAGTACATCAATTAAAATCAACTTTCAAAATCTAATTGTAATGACACAATCATGTGATCTAGCTGTTCGTTCAGACGGTCGCAGCAAAATAGATTACGTTCTTCTCTGTCCAATTTATTTTAAAAATGAACTTAAGCAACATGGAACTTATAGTAAACAAAGTGAATGGGAGAATGCAAGGCTAGGGAAACATTTAGGCTTTCACGTATTGAACTGTTGTGATTTAGGAGAGCATAATTATGAATTTATGTTAGTTGATTTAAAAAGAACGTATAGCATAAAAGCTGAGATTTTAAGAGATTTTGTTTCCAAAAAAGAAAGTAGAGTTAGATTACTGCCACCTTATAGAGAACATCTTTCCCAATCATTTGCACGATTTTTTATGCGTGTTGGGCTACCTGTTGATATTCCTAAATTTACTAAATAAAGGCACTATATTCATAGATTTAAATTCTAAATAATATCTTTACTAAGCTATTGCTTCTTATATAAATTCAGAAATCTTGCTACGAAAAGACACAATTTATTATGCTTGCTGAGATGGAGAATTGATGAAATAAGAGTAGGTAAGCGATGTCTCACGACAAAACGCAAAGTCAACGCAGACAAAAAAATAGCACATCCTTTAGGATGGCTATTTGTAGAAATTGTCTAATCGTAATGCTTTTTCCTAAGTATGTGAGCAAACTGAATACACGCTCAACTACCAACTTTAGATGAACTCAGTAATCCCGTCACCGTGATTACTGGTCTTCAGAACCGAACATGAATCTTTCGCTTTCATTCGGCTCCTCAATTTCTTGATGTTTGACAAGCATACCTGTTCGGTGGATACGGTCGTGGCAGTGTCCATGTACTAGCGTTAAGTTCTCAGGTTTGTTATTTTTGTGATTTCCATCCAAGTGATGAAGTTCCATAATTTCATTCGCGATGAAGCTTAAACCGCAGTGGCTATATTTACCGCTTTGTACCTTCATTAACTTTGAAAGTTTCTCCGGTAATAGTGGATGTTTGCCTGCTCTACTACTCCAATAAGCTCTGTCACCATCAAAAGGTGATTTTATGCCTTTGACCTTGGTATGACGCTTAATTTTATACATTCCGTGAGGTTGTAAAAACCAACCATCTTCGGACTTAAACATCCATATAAATTTGCCATGAGCGCGGAAGTATTTCCGCTTAATCCATCACCTTTTGGTTGCAGCCTATCAACCGCTTTTGGCTACTTCGACATAACGACAGTTCAGACACAGGTTTCTCTCGTAACCATATCTATCTATACTCGCTGGGGTTCCTAATGCGGTTTTAAGTTACCAGCTTTTAGCCCATGCACCGATTTAGGAGGGATGCCAATTCTCCTAAACTGGGCTATGTATCAACCTGATACCAAGGTGGTGAGAATTACACTCACACCGCAAACAAGTTAGTCAAACTCAAGCTAAATAAACTTGAAGTTATGACTGATTCCTACCTGCGGGCATTGGCTTTCGATTTCGTAGAAATCAAGCAAGCCAGATGAAGCAGTTCTGGAATCAACGGAGCGCACGAAGGGAATATCATCTGGATCTGGTTCTTCCGCTTTTACTGCTGGATAAGTGGTTCGCTCATAATTTGTGGGTTGGGGTACGGGTTCGTAAGTTTTCGCTTGGGGAGTAACAGCAACAGGATTTTTAGCTGGGGTAGGCGCTGGACGTGGTGACTCGTAACTGGGAACGTCTTTCTGTTCAGGACGAGATGCTGAAGATGCTTGTCGGGGAGCAGTTTCAGTAAATGATGGAGTTACGGTTTCTGATGGCAATGGATCGGTATTAAAACTACCTCCAACAGATTGAATTTGTTGCACTGTCAATTCAGCACGTTTTTCTTTAAAACCTTCTTGACGCTCAACAGTACTCATACTTAAACGTCCTACCAGGATGACACGATCGCCTTGGTGGTAGTTTTGCTGAATTTCTGTTGCTAAATTCCCCCAGCCGACAACTTTCAGGGTGGCTGGCGGATCTTCTGGTTTCTGGGAATTGGGAAACTGCACCAGCATTTCCGTGACTCCCAAATTATCCGCTGTATAGCGGAGTTGCGGCTCGTTAATAATTTCCGCCATCAAAACGCAGTTGTTCATTAAAATTACTCCTGACTGCAAAAAGTACTGATTCAAAAAGAGAGGGTTTTTCTATGTAGTGCCAATTAATATCTAGATATGTTTAATTGTTTGCATTTTTTAATAATGCCTGAATAAATTTCCTACATCAACTCTACGTTTTTAGTCATTTCTAGCATAAAAGCCAAGCGATCGCTTTGAACAGCATTGAGTATGCTGCTCGCCACCCTCGCCTGACTAAATTGAGCATTGAATTCTGCATCGAGTAGTATAATTGTACCATCCATTGATTAAATAGAAAAAATTATTGGCAAAAATTAAGTCTTGACGTGAACTGGAAAAACACCCAAGGCAATCAACCTGCCTGGAAGGTCGCGCAAGATAGGTAAGCGCAAAAATGCAGGTGGTACAAAGGTGCGATTTGAGGTGAGAACCGGGGCAAATACCCGCTTTTGGATAAAAGTTTGAAACGCCTGAATGATGCGTGTGGGCAATTCGCGTTGACGCTGTACTTTTGCTAGGTCGCTAAGTTGTACTTGCCCGTTTTTGAGCGGTTTGCTAAGTACATTCGCCGCGACTACAGCATCCTGAATCGCGTAGTTAATGCCAACTCCACCAACCGGAGACATTATATGAGCGGCATCACCGATGAGTAACAGTCCCGGATGATACCAACGTTTGACACGGCTGGACTCGACTGAGAGAAAAGCTATTTGTGACCAATCATGTAAATTTTGAATGCGTTGCTGGAATTCTGGCACTACTTCGACAACAGATTTTTTTAATTCCTCCAAACCCTCAGCCCGCAGTTGTTGATAGCCTCCTTTAGGGATGACATAAGCAAGTTGCCACTCATCACCACGGTCAAGCATGGCAATGATATTACCTTGACCAAAGCGCCCCATTCCCCCTTCCGCGTCTTCTGGCTGACGCGGTAGGCGAAACCAAAGGACATCCATTGGCGGTGAGGTTTCGATTGACTCAAACTCACCCAGGTGGCGTAAACGTGAGTGGCGACCGTCTGCACCAACTGTCAGTATTGCCCGGATTTCATGCCAACCACCGCCTCCTCGATAGCGGACACCTTGAATCACGTTATTTTCGGAAATTAATTCCTGCACATTCGCACCCATCACCAGATGGAAACTAGCATATTTTTGTGCTTCTTGGGTGATGAACTCCAGGAATTTTACCTGGGGAAGCATTGTAATGTAGGGATAATGGGTTTTCAGATGACTAAAATCTGCGAATGTGACAGTATCTTGAGGAGTTTGAATCCTAATTTGGCGCATTTTGGTATGGGGAAGTTCTAGCAAGCGATCGCTTAATCCCAATTCCTCCATAATTTCCATCACTGATGGATGAATCGTATCGCCGCGAAAGTCGCGATCGAAGTCTTTATGTGCTTCCAGCAGCATCACAGAAATGCCTTGACGCGCTAACAACAGCGCCAATACTGCTCCTGCTGGCCCCCCACCCACAATGCAACAATCTGTGGTTTGTACGTCTACAATGTCATGGATAGGATTAACGCTTGGGTCTTGGGAAAGATTTTGAGGTACATCGGTAGTCATAACAACACCTCTTAACAGCCCTAAAATTCAGGGTAGTTTGCTTTTGATGGTGCAAGCTGTTTTTTTAACTTTTCGTATTTACATAGAACGTGTATTATGATTGGCGCTAAACTGTCATTTGTCCAATGCCCAATGCCCCATGCCCAATGCCCCATGCCCAATGACAATAATTAACAGTTGTGTCCCAAGTTGTTTTAGAAAACGTTTATAAAAGTTTTTCCCCACGTAAAGGGGAAAGTGTGAACTCACAAACCCAATCTCCCCTCACGCCTGGCGAGAAAAATGATGCAGCGCAAGAGCGTGCGGGAAGTGTCAACGTCTTGCGGCGGATTAACCTGACGATCGCAGATGGCGAATTTATGGTGCTGGTGGGCCCTTCTGGTTGTGGTAAAAGCACTCTGTTGCGATTAATCGCTGGTTTGGAAGTGATGACTGGAGGCAATATCTGGATAGGCGATCGCTTGATCAATGACCTACCACCCAAAGAACGCGACATCGCAATGGTGTTTCAAAATTACGCCCTCTATCCCCACATGACGGTGTATGACAACATCGCTTTTGGGTTACGTCGCCGTTCTGGGAAAGCAGGAGAAGCAGGAGAAAAAATTACTTCCTCATCTCCTTATCTTCGGACGTGGGCAGAAAATCTCTTTGTGGGTGCGACAAGAAAGTTACCTAAAGGATTGCGCTACATTTCTGACAAAGAACGGGCGGTGGATGAGCAGGTGCGTAGTGTTGCCCAACTGTTGCAAATGGAAACATTGCTGAATCGCTTACCTAAACAGCTATCTGGGGGACAAAGGCAACGAGTTGCACTGGGACGAGCGATCGCGCGTGACCCCCAAGTGTTTTTAATGGATGAACCGCTTTCTAACTTAGATGCCAAACTGCGGGCGGAAACCCGCGCTCAAATTGTCAAATTGCAGCGCCAATTGGGGACAACAACAATTTACGTTACCCATGACCAAACAGAAGCGATGACAATGGGCGATCGCATTGCGATTATGTCTGAGGGTAAAATTCAGCAAGTCGCTTCTCCCCTAGAACTTTACAATCGTCCTGCCAATCTTTTTGTAGCAGAGTTCATTGGTTCACCACCGATGAATTTTATTCCTGTAGAATTTCATGCCCCACAGTTGATTACTCATTCCCAGTTGCGTTTCACCCTTCCAGAAGTTTGGGGAAAAGCTTTACAAAAATATGATGGGAAAACTCTAATTTTAGGCATTCGCCCAGAACATTTGAATTTGAGTATGCCTGCAACCAAAAATCTACCAGTGCAAGTAGATTTGGTAGAGAATCTCGGCAACGATTCCTTTCTCGCTGTTAAAATTGCCGAACTGGGATCTCAACCTGCCAGTACAGCCAATTCCCTACAAGTGCGAATACCACCAGACCGATTTGTACAACCTGGTGAGCAACTATGGTTATCGCTAAATCTAGAGAAGATTCACTTTTTTGACCCGGAAACTGAGTTAGCGATATTTCCCTAGAAATTAATCTCCAATTTTAAAATTTCTATACAGGAGCATAGCCTTTATTACCTTCAATTAGTGAGTGGTCTGAACCCAGAAATCAATTTTTTGTTTGCTCCATTACATCGTCAATCCAATCGCGGTGAAGCTCATTTTCGCATGGAAAATTGAGTAGCCAACTTACCTAAAATGGGAATTCGCCAGATGATTTATGTTTGCAGTTTGCCACATTTATCTACCTCGCTATGATCCGGATTATCGTAAAACGATTGGCATAAAATTTTTGCCATCATAACTTTTCAAATATCCTCTTAGAAGGGATGACTGATTGGCGAATAATACTTACCTAACCAACTTCTAAGCTTGTCACAGCAAATACACGATTTATAGGCAAGTTAGGAATTTCTTTATTGTACATCCGAGCGACTTCAGAGACTGGTTTCATCCCGTAACGTTGAGCCAGCTTAATCGCTTTTGAATTAGCATCTGGCACATCAAGAAACACCGGAGCATCAGAACCAAAAGCAAGCAAGGCGAGTAAGAGTTGCTCGGCAATCTGTTCATCGTCAGCATTCAACGGCCCAATCCGGAAACCTGTGTGGCTTTGGCGGATGACTCCATAACCAACAACATGCCCATCTCTAACAACCCCTAAGGCAGCACTGTTTGGTTGTTTTATCCAAAGTCGTAGGAACTGCTTGCGTTCAGCCGGAAAAAGCTCTTGATCGTAAGCAACTAACTTATCAAAAGGCACAGTTTTGAGTTCTACAATGCCGGACGGCGCAACACCGCCGCCTACAGCCTCATAACGAATATGACGGTAGGTGATTTGAAAACCTGATTTCTGGTAGTTCTCCTGTTGAGCAATCACTCCATCTAAGCTAATGTTACGCTCAGTACCAAGATATGCCATTGCTGCCCTCCACATTTTCATGCCAAAACCTCGCCCTCGAAACTGCGGTTTGACAATATAAAAGCCAATAACGGCAAAGTGCTTAGAGTAAGCTACAGCGGAAATACTTGCTACAAGTTCATTGTTCAATTCCCCTACAAAAAAACCGTATGGATCGGCTTGGTAAAAACATTCAGGATCATAAGTTCCTGGATTCCAGCCTTCAACTGCTGCCCAATCAATTACTAAATCTAATTCTGACCTCCTCATTGGTCGAACGGTAAAATTTTCCATTGTCATTGGTGTTATTGTGGTCATGGAATATTTGATAGAGATAGATTAATCTTTTGGGATCAAGGAACAAAAAATCGATATTTTGAATTTTGGAATAAACCAGACTTAGAAGATATTGACAATATATCTGATCAATGATGATTAAATTGAAATAGTACTCAAAACTATTACACCCTGACACCCCAATTTTCACAAGTGCGTAGCTGTAAGGCTTGTAGTTAGACATCGCACTCTTGTATATCACTGAACGATTAATGATATTACTAATTTGTAGAAGTACTAAAAGATAGTGCAGATGCTTCTAGCAGATGAGGATGGTGGCGTTTCCAAAAACTCAAAATCTGTTCGCCAACCTCTTGAGGATAGAAGTAGTGAAAAAAATGATACCCTTGTGGGCATTCCCAGAGTTTATCTTCTGGCTTAAACCAATTCAACCAGTCATGTAATGCAGGTGGGTTGACTACCGGATCACTCTTGCTACCACATACCATCATGGGCATAGAAACTCCACCCTTGGGTAAATAAACCAACTTAAATAAAGAGTGTGAGGAGGGAGATTGTTCTAAATCTTTATCTAAGGCAGCTACTAGCTTCTTAGTGGTATGAGGCGGTTGATTTCCAAAAAGACTGCGAACGCTGCTTGCCAAAACTAGTTCACGGCTGATGCTAAAAAGTTGTCGTTGAAAGTAATAGTGAGCGTGCCAATTATTTGCAGGTTGAGCAGCTACAGCCAGCAGGGTGAGCGATCGCACTTTTTGGGGAAATCGACGAGCAAAGGTTAAAGCGATCGCACCACCCATTCCATGACCTGCCAAATGCACGGGGCGATCGCGCCATTCTAAAAACTCATACAGCAACTCCACTGCTTGATCTATGAAACTGGCTTCATCTTTGGTTTGGTGGTATTCCCACTGGGCAATTCTCATATACCCAGATAAGTATTCAAGTAATGGTTTATCAAAACGCTTCAAAATAGGGCTAGCATTTAACCACACAATATCAAATGAATCAGACATAAATACCTGTTATACCTATATTTTTTGAATTATCAATTTTGAGTAATAAATTACATCTGTCATTAGTGTCAAATTCAGCTAAAACACAAGAGAAAATCTCGTGCCCACGTATACTGGAAATGCCTTTTATTAAGGCTCTGTCGCTAATAAGGTGAGCATTCAGAGTCGAAGATTCTTAACAAGGCAATATCTCAAAGCTTTGTCGCTTAGTGGCTTTCACTTTAAGTTGACACAGATGCACAGATGTAATCTCATACTTTCTACAAACCAAATTCTGTCTTCAACTGAGCAACCCAAGTTTTAATTCGCTCGTCTGTTAGATCGGATTGACTACCTTCATCAAGTGCTAATCCAACAAACTTGCCATTTTTCAAAGCTCTAGAATTCTCAAAGTCATACCCTTCAGTTGTCCAGTAGCCAACAGTTTTACCGCCCCGCTGGGAAATTTTTTCTTCCAAAATTCCCATTGCATCTTGAAAGTTATCGCTATAGCCATATTGGTCTCCATCACCAAAATAAGCAACTAACTTACCACTAAAATCTATTTCATCCAGATCGGGAAAAAAGCCTTCCCAATCGCTCTGAAGTTGACCAATATCCCAAGTGGGAGAGCCAATAATCAGCAAGTCATATTCATCAAAGGTGGTAGCATCCGCTTCGTAAATGGGATGTAATGTTACAAGATCGCCACCAAACTCATCCCGAATTTTTTCAGCATCAGATTCAGTGTTGCCAGTTTGAGTACCGTAGAATAGACCGATTTTTTTCGACATATTGTCACCTGATAGATTTGCGATTCTCCTTCCCTGCGGGACCCTGCGCGAACGCAATAATTTTCGCAAGGATACCTATTTGCCTTGTACGGAAGCCTTAGACAAGTTCGTACAACTCAAAAAAACAAACTGCTATTGGTTAACAGATTGACTTCGATGTTTGAACAGCCATCGTTGTCATGGCATTCTCTCCTGAAAAAGTTTATAAATAGCTGAGATATATCATTAACTTAATGACTATCTATCTCAATAAGTCTGAGAACATACTATCAGACTTATTGCGAACTTTTATTATTTAACATGAGTTAACTTTTATAAAGTATTTCAGCAAATAAACCGAAAACTAGAGTAGAAGCCATATAACACTTGATTTCGGAGAAGTTCTCTGACACTAACTCTAAACAAAGTTGGGTAAACCGATAAAGTTACCGTAGCTTTATATTTAGAGTGATTAATACCGAACTCTGCAAGGACATAGTTTGAATCAAACGGAAATTGCCCTTTATTACTCGACCAACCCAAAAATGACGTGTGAAGGCAGGCAGAGGCAGAAAAGAACTTGATTTTCTGTCTATTATGAAGGCAAACATCCACAATAGAGATTTATTCTCAGTTGATAAGGCACCAGAAAATTTCTTCTAATAACTAGTTAAACCGCTTTATCCTTCAATATCAGGTGCTGAACCCACCGTGAGGATATCAGCTTCAATTTTGGAAATATCGTTGCAAGTACTAGAGTTATCGCGTTTAACCATATTGAACAACAGGCAAGGGAGCAGGGTTCAAGGGGGAAGTGAAAAGCTTGATGCAGGTTCTTTTTCCCCTTTTCTCCCTACCCCCTGCCCCTTGTCCTCTTTCGCCCTGCCTTTCTTTAATAAAAGATTAAAAAACTAATTGTATAAGATAATACTAAAAATACTTTATTTTCACAGCGACCGCCCACATTCAACCCTCTTCAGAATGTACCTCAACCAGGTTAAGCTGGATTAAAGTAGCAAAATTATTGCGCTTTTTAATATGAAAATCTCTGTTCCTGTCAAATTATAATTTTTCTGCTTGAGAAACCCGGAATGCTAGACCGAATTTTTGATTACCTCCACTTTCATTTCAGTGTTGAAGCCCCGATAGTTCTGCTGATTCTGGTGTTTTTAGAGGCGGTGTTATCCGCCGACAATGCGATCGCTCTCGCTGCGATCGCTCAAGGGCTTGAAGACAAAGAACTTGAGCGTAAGGCCCTCAACTTTGGTTTAGTCGTTGCCTATGTGCTACGAATCACCCTGATTCTAACTGCTACTTGGGTGCAACAATTCTGGCAATTTGAATTATTGGGCGCTGCTTACCTGCTGTGGTTGGTATTCCAACACTTTACCTCTCAACAAAGTGAAGACGATCACCATCATGGGCCGCGTTTTAATTCGTTATTGCAAGCGATACCCGTGATTGCATTTACAGATTTGGCATTTTCTTTGGATAGCGTGACAACTGCGATCGCAGTTTCTCAAGAAAAATGGCTGGTGTTGACGGGTGCAACAATTGGTATTATTACGTTGCGATTCATGGCGGGATTGTTTATCCGTTGGCTAGACGAATATGAAAACCTAGAAGATGCAGGCTATATAACTGTAGCGTTGGTAGGTTTGCGCTTGTTGTTGAAAGTGGTGAACGATGATCTAGTTCCACCAGAATGGATAATGATTGCTGCTATCTTCCTAATTTTAGGCTGGGGATTTTCCAAGCGTATTGGCACTGAATTGCCCCAAGTAGAACCGGAAAAAAGCGAAGTCTCGAAGTAAGTCAGAACTTAGGAGTTAGGAGTTAATGAATTTTGAACTCCTAACTCCTGTACAGACGCGATTAATCGCGTCTCTGCTCCTAACTCTCCATTACTCGTGCAACCAAGGCGTTAAGTGTGGTTGCCAATTAACTAATTCTTCATCTTTAAACCATAAGGCTATTTCCCGTTGCGCGGTTTCTTGAGCATCAGAACCGTGAATTAAGTTGCGACCAATATTCAGACCAAAATCGCCCCGAATCGTTCCTGGCTCTGCTGTTAAAGGGTTCGTTGCACCAATAATCTTCCTGGCAGATGCAACGACGCCATCACCTTCCCATACCATCGCTACCACTGGGCTAGAAGTGATAAATTCGACTAGACCACCAAAAAAGGGACGTTCTCGGTGAACATCATAGTGTTGTTCAGCCAATTCCCGACTGACTTTCAGGAACTTTAAACCAACTAGGGTAAAACCTTTAGTTTCAAAGCGACGGATTATTTCCCCCACTAATCCCCGCTGTACTCCATCTGGCTTAATTGCTAAGAATGTACGTTCCATTGCGATCTCCCAAAGCTTAATAAAGTTTTTATTTTGTCATTTGTCCTTTGTCCTACCCTGCGGGAAGCCGCAGAAGCGTCTATGTCATTTGTCCAAGGGTAAGGGTTTTGCACTCTTGACTAATGACTAATGACCAATGACTCTTGACCAATCAGAGTTTATCTCAGAAATTATCTTTGGGTGCATATACGTTCCCAAATGAATGCGTTAAATTGTTAATTCGTGGGTGAAAAACAGAGGTTAGGAAGAAATGGGTGTTGATTCAACTGCTACATCTGACGAGGTGGTACAAGTACCGTCCAATGGACATAAAGAAGTGAAAAATCATAAGCAAAAAAAGCTGTTACCACCTAGTCCTACCACAGGAGATTTACCTCGCTCCTGGAAAATTGAAGATAGTGAAGCCTTATACCGGATTGAAGGTTGGGGACAACCTTATTTCTCCATTAGTGCTGCTGGTCACGTAACCGTGGCACCCAAGGGCGATCGCGGGGGATCTCTTGACTTGTTTGAATTGGTCAACGCCATGAAGCAGCGCAACTTGGGACTGCCCATGTTGATTCGCTTTTCCGATATTTTGGAAGACCGGATTGAGCGGTTGAACGCTTGTTTCGCCAAAGCGATCGCCCGCTATAATTACCCTGGCGTCTACCGTGGCGTGTTTCCCGTCAAGTGCAATCAAGAGCGGCATTTGATTGAGGATTTAGTGAAATTTGGCAAACCCCACCAATTTGGTTTAGAAGCAGGTTCTAAGCCGGAATTAATGATTGCCCTGGCTGTTTTGGATACACCAGGAGCATTGTTAGTTTGCAACGGCTACAAAGACCGAGAATACATCGAAACGGCAATGTTAGCCCAAAGGCTAGGGCAAACACCAATCATCGTCTTAGAACAGATTGAAGAGGTTGATTTGGTGATTGATGCCAATCGCCAGTTAGGTATTAAGCCAATATTAGGTGTTCGTGCCAAACTCAGTACCCAAGGCATGGGACGTTGGGGAGCCTCTAGTGGCGATCGCGCTAAATTTGGTTTGACAATGCCTGAAGTAATCGAGGCTGTTGACAAGTTACGGGAAGCTAACCTCCTCGATTCTTTGCAGCTGATGCACTTCCACATCGGCTCACAAATCTCTGCCATTAATGTGATTAAAGATGCTATTCAAGAAGCCAGCCGCATTTATGTGGAATTGGCAATGCTGGGAGCAGATATGAAATACCTTGATGTAGGTGGCGGCTTGGGCGTAGATTACGATGGCTCCCAAACCAACTTCTATGCATCGAAAAATTACAACATGCAGAACTATGCCAATGACATCGTGGCAGAGTTAAAAGATACCTGTGCTGAACGGCAAATTCCCGTACCAACACTGATTAGCGAAAGTGGACGAGCGATCGCTTCTCATCAGTCGGTGCTGATTTTCGACGTTCTCAGTACCAGTGATGTTCCTCTCGACAACCCAGAACCTCCACAAGAGGGAGAATCCCCGATTATTAATTATCTTTGGGAAACTTACCAATCCATCAACAAAGAGAATTATCAGGAGTTCTACCATGACGCTGCACAATTCAAAGAAGAAGCCATCAGCCGCTTCAACTTAGGAATTTTACGCCTTAGAGAACGAGCCAAAGCCGAACGCCTCTACTGGGCTTGTTGTCAAAAAATTCTCAACATCACTAGACAGCAAGAATACGTACCCGATGAACTGGAAGACCTAGAGAAAATTATGGCTTCCATCTACTACGTGAATATGTCAGTGTTCCAATCGGCACCAGATTGCTGGGCGATCGATCAGCTATTCCCGATTATGCCAATCCACCGTTTGGATGAAGAACCAACGCGGCGGGGAATTTTGGCAGACCTCACCTGCGACAGCGATGGTAAAATCGACCGCTTTATAGACCTGCGTGATGTCAAGTCGGTTTTAGAACTACACACCTACAAGCCCGGAGAACCATATTATTTGGGAATGTTCTTGAATGGAGCTTACCAGGAAATCATGGGCAATTTGCACAACCTATTTGGCGATACTAACGCTGTTCACATCCAATTGACGCCCAAAGGCTACCAGATTGAACACATTGTCAAAGGTGACACCATGAGCGAAGTGGTAAGCTACGTCCAATATGACTCCGAAGATATGGTGGAAAACATTCGCCAGCGCTGCGAGAAAGCATTAGAAGAAAAGCGCATCACCCTAGCGGAATCTCAGCGACTGCTGCAAACCTACGAGCAGAGTCTTAGAAGATATACGTACTTAAATAGTTAGGATTGGGCATTGGGAATTGGGCATTAAGCACTTGTACTGCCCTTCTCTACGAGAGGCTGCGCCAACGACTACGCTCAGGAACCGCAAAGCCGTTGGCGCAGCCTCTCCAAGAGTTGTATTGGGCATTGAAAAGAGGCATCGGGGCGGGGTGCTGCTCTTGCTGAGGGAAAACTCTTCTCCCTTGCTCCCTGCTCCCTGCTCCCATGCTTCTTCCCCATTCCCCAATACCCATTCCCTAATTTACGTTTGTCCCCAACAATTCCTCTATCGCTTGTCGTTCAACAGGGGTATGTGATGGCGGTGTCTGACGGGCATCGGTAATCAGCCAGTCTAAAGCAGCAGCTTGAACATCGATTGCAGCGCCAGTCTTATCCACGCAATAACGTCCAAATACCAGCTTATCGACTAACCGGACTCCAGGGCCCAGGCGCGACCATTCAAAAATGACGCTGTTTTCCACTGTTGCACCACTACATATCCAACAATTGGGGCCAATCATCGCTGGGCCGACAATTTTAGCTCCGTCTTCGATTCTCGTCATACCACCAATGTAAACTGGGCCTGTGATATCCACTTTGTCCCAATTTACGGCGACATTTAAGCCAGTGTAGATACCAGGGGCGACTTCATGACCGGGGATTTGCACATTTTTGATTTCACCCAACAGCACACCGCGAATCGCCCGCCAATAGTCTGGGACTTTACCAATATCTACCCATTCAAAGTCCATAGGGATGGCGTAGAAGGGAGCTTTGATTTCTACCAATTTGGGAAACAATTGGCTACCAATGTCATATTCCACATCAGAGGGGATATAGTTAAAAACCTCTGGCTCAAAGATGTAAATACCTGTGTTGATGTTGGTGCTGAGGGCTTCTTCAGTTGAAGGTTTTTCTTGGAAAGCTTTGACACGCCCCTCTTCGTCAGTGACCACTACACCGTAGCTAGAAACTTCTTCTTTGGGGACAGATTTCGTAATAATAGTAGCGATCGCCCCTTTAGCTTTATGCCATTTAACGGCCGCAGTTAAATCCAAGTCAATCAAAGCATCACCGCACAACACCACAAAGGTATCATCAAAAAACGGTGAAAAGTCTTGGATGCGCCGCATACCTCCAGCTGAACCTATTGCTTCGCCTTCCAGTTTCCCGTCATCATCAATTTTTCCTTCAAAGGAATAGGCAATTTGCACCCCAAACCGCTGACCGTCGCGAAAATAGTTTTCTATTTCCTCAGCCAAATGACTAACGTTGACCATAATTTGGTCAAATCCATGTTGGCGTAACAGTTCCAGCAAGAACTCCATCACTGGCTTTTGCAGGATGGGAATCATTGGTTTGGGAATTGTATAGGTAATCGGACGCACGCGAGTACCCTTGCCAGCCGCGAGAATCATCGCTTTCATAAAAATTTATTCCTCAACCACAAGCCAGTTTACTTTCATCGAGTGATACTTAATCATCAGTTTTTATTTCTGCTCTAAGTCATCCTCAAAACAGGGATAACAGGAATTTGGTGGTTATTGCAACCATAGGTATACTTAGATGACAAGCGATCGCTTATATTTTCAATTTACTCGGATTTTGGGACTGAATCAAAAATCTGTAAATTATCTGTAGGGCTACTTTTCGCTTTTTTAGTTCATCGACTGCTCAAAAGGTTTACCGATCTTAGCTGAATCTGTAAGTAACCGAATTTTAATCTCATGGTAAAACTCCTCTTGAAATAGCTCTACTTTCGATTGAGCCGAAAGTAGTAGTAGTGCCCAAAAAACGCTAACTAAATGGCTGTGTTTAGACTCATGTCCAGACCCATTTTGCTTGAAAAGCTTTGTTTGAGTCCACAACTCTACAAGTTGTTCTAAAGTCAACCAATTTTGTTCTGAATTTAGCTCCCTTGCCGACACAATCAACACCTGCTCCAGTTCCCCAGCGACTTCCGTCAGATTTTCCTGGTGAGCTAACTCCAGCGCCTCCCGCATACTTTGGACACTAGGCAAACGTCTGGGACGGATAGGTTTGCTGGCTTTTTCTACCAATTTCAGTTGGTTCGCCATGATCTGCAATTGCTTGATTAACTCTTGCAGAGTCACCCGGCGCTTTGGTGGCGGCATTGCCGCTGGACGACGACGCAATTGCCGTTCTAATGGTAGACGATGACCCTGATGTGATATTCCGTTTTCATCTTCCAACAGGGAATCATCTAATACACCATCCTGGACCTCTCCTACTGTTGACAATTGCATCAAGGTATTGGCTTTGAATAATACCAGCATTGATGCTGACAAAAAAGCCTGTCCAGATTGAGACAAGTCCGCTTCATAACCTCTTCCTATTGCCTCCGGTGCCATCAGTTCTAAGTAACGGTCAATCACCTCAATCACTTGGACATCCCAAGGATCAATTTCTCCCTGTTCAGCTTGGTAAATCAGCAGTGTGATTGTTTCTAATAGCTCGGAAGCTTCCATCAAAGGGTTCTAAGTTAATTAATCAGAATCAAAAGACCGTAAATTCAACAGTAAACTCATTGACTATTGGCAAAGCGTGTACTTTATGAATTCCCTTGCGCTTCTTTTATTCAGGAATTGCCTGCTGGCAGTATCCCCTGAAATTTGTAATCAATCACCATTGTGAATTGTGAGATCAGATTGTGCAACTTTTGACCTTGGGCACTTGTACTGCCCTTCTCTACGAGAGGCTGCGCCAACGACTACGCTCAGGAACCGCAAAGCCGTAAAGCCTGCGGCATAGCTACGCTTAGGGCGCAGCCTCTCCAAGAGTTGTATTGGGCATTGGGCATGGCTCAAGCATCAATCAATAGTTCTTCTTCCCCTGCTCCCCCTGCCCCCTGCTCCCTGCCCCCTGCCCCTCTGCCACCTTAATCAGGGGGCGGGTCATGAGCAATAGTGACAGTTGACACAAAGTCACTCGGCTTACCACTCTTGATCGCATCAAAAGTGCCTTTAATAGTACCAGCAATGGGAACAGCAACAAGTGTCCCCAACAATCCAGCAATTTCATAGCCCATCAAAATAGCCACAAAAATCCAGATGGGATTCAGTCCGATGAAGTTGCCTAGTAACCTGGGAGCTAACAGGTTATCTTTAAGCTGCTGCATGAGAATAGCCGCTATGGCAACTTGAACTGCTAACCACCAATTTTGCAGCAGTACTAAAATTGTTACCAGACCAATGCCGAGAGACGCCCCGATAAAGGGAATGAGTTCTGAGATCCCGATTAAGATGGCAAACAACAGGGCAAAGGGCACCTTCATTACTAAGAAAATAGGCGTCAGAGTTAGCACCATGAACAGTCCTAGCAACAATTGGCTGAGGAAGAAGTTCTGGAAATTTAGGCGCAAGGATGTGGTAAGAGGATCTCCAATATTAGAGGGTAAAAGATTGACCAGACCAGACCAGACGCGATCGCCATATAAAAGCATATAAAATGCAAGCACAATGACTAACACTACGTCAAGTAATCCTGACAGCAGTGTTCCAGCAAATCCCACTGCACCAGAAGCTAGTTGTTGTACTAGATTCTGAATGTTGGCATTGATTTGACTGCTCACAACCCTCAGATCAATTGGCAAACGTCGTTGTTTTGCCAGCATCTCATACTGCTCTAAGTTTGCTTGACTGGCGGCTAACCAATCAGGAATCTTATTTAAGAGTTGGATTGTTTGGTCAATGATCAGCGGTACTAGGGTGATGCCCAGAATACCAAGCAGGGTTAATGTTGCAAGTAAAACTATGATCACCGCCTGAGTGCGCGTGATCTGAGCACGTTCAAAGAACTTAACCGGGTAATTTAGTAGAAAAGCCAGAATCGCCGCAATGCTCAAGACGGTAATGGGATGCTGGAAATAGCGAAAAAGCACGGACAGCAGCCAGACATTGAGAGCGATAATCGGGCCGCTCAGACCATAAATTAACAGGCGTTGAAGGGAGGCCGAACGGCGCATCTTATGCAACCTATTTTAGATATTCTTGGAGAGAATTTGTAAAATTCTTGATGGCACTGATCATCATCATAGATATTTTTAACAAAGACATGTATAAGCGTATCTGATAGCAAGGAAGTAAATCAAAATGGACAAAACTGTAGCTGACCTTCGCAAAGACTACACCTTGGAAGGTTTGAGCGAACTAGAAGTAGACCTCAATCCTTTTATTCAATTTAAAAAATGGTTTGATCAAGCACTAGCAGCACAACTTCCTGAACCCAATGCCATGACCATTGCCACTGCCACACCAGACGGTAAGCCCTCAGCCAGAATGGTGTTACTCAAAGATTTTGATGAACGGGGCTTTGTCTTATTTACCAACTACAACAGTCACAAAGGACAAGAACTGGCAGAAAATCCCCAGGCGGCTTTAGTCTTTTGGTGGGCAGAACTGGAACGTCAAGTCAGAATTTCGGGGTATGTGGAGAAAATTTCCGAAGCTGAGTCCGACCAGTATTTTCACAGTCGCCCTGCCAACAGTCGCCTGGGTGCATGGGTATCTAATCAAAGCGAGGTGATAGAAAGCCGAGAAGTTCTTGAGCGACGCTTGCAGGAATTCCAGAGCAAATATGAAAATCAGGAGATTTCCCGACCGCCTCATTGGGGAGGCTTACGAGTGATCCCCACAGAAATTGAGTTTTGGCAAGGACGCCCTAGCCGTCTGCACGATCGCTTGCTCTATAGCCGTTTAGATAATAGCACTTGGAATATTCAGCGGTTGTCACCGTGAAGAAGAGGCAGGGGGGCAGGGAGCAGGGGAGGCAGAGGGAGATGAGGGGGACAAGGGAGAATTATTGAACAAGTTTCTTTCTTCCTTGTCTCTTTCCAATGCCCAATTCTCAATTCCCAATGCCCCGCGTCACATTACCACTGGGCGATCGCATCTTGAATTGCTGCCCGTGCTTCTGCTAGAGATTGGGTACGGGCATCACCCTCGTTGAGGCTGTTAGCGTTAATAAATTGAATGTCTGTAATTCCAATAAAGCCGAAAATTGTCCGCAGGTAGGGTTCTTGGAAGTCGTATGCAGATGCAGGAGATGTCGGGCTAAAGTCACCGCCGCGAGCTGTAATGATAACTGCCTTTTTACCCTCGACTAACCCTCTAAAACCTTGAGCATCTAAAGCAACAGTCCGGTTAATGCGAACGATTTGGTCGATGTAAGCCTTAAAAGTGGAAGGTATATTGAAGTTGTACATTGGCACTCCAAAAACGTAGCGATCGGCTGCCAAAAACTCATCAACCAGTTCGTCAGAAATCCTAATTGCCTCAGTTAATTCTGGAGTATGGGTTTCTGGTGGTGAAAATGCAGCTGCAATCCAAGCTTCATCAACGTGAGGAACTGGGTGACGCCCTATATCTCGATAGGCGATCGCGTCTTCAGGATGCGCTGCTTTCCAAGCACTGATGAATTCCTTAGATAGTTCTCTTGAGTGCGATCGCTCACCACGGGGGCTGGAATCAATATGTAGGATGTTGACCACCAAATATCTCCTGATTCGCTAGGATTTGCTGCTTTTACTTTTTTTGAGTTTCTATTTCAAAGCATTACATCAGATACTAAAAGTAACTAGTTACTAAAGTAAAGTAGTTACCATAAAGTAACTGTCGGACAATTTTAGCTAACTTATCGATGTCTGTTTCTAAAAATCCTGATGCTTGCCCAGTCAGTATTCTGATGTCCTTACTATCAGGACCCTGGACAATGTATATACTGTGGGTGTTGTGTAATAATGGACCTACTCGCTTTGGTGCATTGAAGCACCTAGTCGAGGGTATCTCAACCAAAGTTCTAACAGAAAGGCTGAGGATGCTTGAGGCAGCAGAGATTATTTATCGCCACTATGAACCAACTGTTCCACCCCAAGTAACTTACGGTCTCACAGAACGTGGTCAGGAACTCATTGAAATCCTTTATCAACTCAATGCACTTGCTGAACACTGGTATGGCAGCGAACAACAGTCTGAATGTGAAGCAAAAAAGCCGATGGAAAATGCATCGGCTTAACTGACAATATTCAATAGACAAACAATCTACTGTTCCTGGATCGCTGCTGCTTTGGGAGGAAACTGAATTCTGGGATCTGGCATGAAATTGTATCTCAAGTACAATCCTCCCGATACAAACAGGATAATTAGCAACCCACCAATACCAAGGGGGCTAGGAAGCCAGAAAACAGCCTCTATGTGGTTTAGCTCACCAGGCTGGAGTTTCCACACTAGTTGATTGCCATTTTTTTCTGGCGCGTAGACGCCTAGCGGCTTGTCGTTAGACATCGCAGTTTCAGGTAGTTGAATATTTTTGGCTCCCCAAGGAGTCTTCAAGCTAAATTCTAAGTCGAGAATTGAACCAGCATTCGCTAGGACGTTACCTTTGCTGGCAATTAGAGACAGCGATCGCAAATCCAAATCATAAATCAACCGATTTCGGACTAAAAGTAAAAAATTGTTCTCCTCTAAGAGGACATTTGATTCAATTTTCGGCAGTTCTGAATCAGATTCACCCTGCACAGACTCAGAGGGTTGATTCGCACGGGAGTTAAAAAATTCGTTGAACTTTTCTTGCAATTCCCTACCACTGCTAAAAGGAATTGTGACGATGATTTCTTCTTGGGAAACTCGCTGTGCTTTACCCTCAAGTTTACGGGCGCGGCGTTCTATGCTGTTTAACCATTCATATACATAATCGCCACTAAAACTGGTTAGCCGCTCTCCCAATTTAATATGCTGTACTAGTTCACCACTATTTGAATTATCAAAGTTAACCCCCACATCGTACTTCACACAGCCAGACAGTAGTAGGGATGTTAACAGCACTAGCCATAGAATAGGATTTCGGATGGGAAAGATGCGGTTTATTCGATTTCGACCATTCATTGGTGAGAGAAATTTCATTTTTGTCAACACAAAACTAAATGGTCTGATTAACCAAAAGAAAATCTTTCCGAAAATTGAAGAATTTGAAATCATAAATCTCCCATAAAGTCAAACTTTTTAACTAATCTTGACTTCTACTACTGGGCGGCGCAATACGGTTTGGTTAACTTGCTTATCTCTCGAAGATCCCCCCTGCCCTTCAAAAGGCGGGCTATTTTTATTCCTCTACCCCCTTAAAAAGTAGAGCTGTTTCATTCCTCCCTTTTTAAGGGGGTCGCCGCAGGCGGGGGGATCTTATCCGAACTATATTGCTGAGTAACGGACGTTCTCCAAGGGCGGGCAGGAACCTCAGCACGGAAATATCCTCCTGTTAGGATCAGCCAGGGGTTCCTGAAAAATTCAACCAAACCAAGTACGAGATGGTTAAACCAATGACAATTAGCGCCACCCAGATAAAGCGATTATCCCTGGTATTGACCTGACTGAGGTCAACGAATTCTAGCTCGGCAGGTTTAGGCTTTTGCTGCACAGAAGATTTAGTAGACTTAGCAGGTACAGAAATTTTGAGTTCATTATCGGGTAGTGTGCCCAAATCGGGGATTTGGGTCATCCATTCGCTGGGTCTTTTCAGCTTTGGTGCTTTTAAAATGTAAAGCATCCGTCGCGCTTGTTTGCTGGTTTCAAAATGGGGATGGCGTTTGAGTCTTTCACAAAGAGCGATCGCATCATCCGTGCGTCCAGCTGCTTCATAAGCTGTCACCAGATAAATTTCTACTTCGCCCCCAAGGCGAGAATTACGAGCTAACAGGGCGCTGGCCTTTTCTAAATTTTCTACGGCTTCGCGGTATTGCCCATTTTCAAAGGCAACTTTCCCAGTCTGGTAGCGGGTTTTAGCAATTTCTAAACTTTCTGTACTCACGGCTTATACAAAAATCAGCACTGTTTTAATTTTGCCAATACCAGCAATCTTTTTGGAATCTTTTCAAAAGCTGGCAATTTGAAAGTGGATAAACTTCTAAAATTTTAACTAAGTAGGTGCGACTATTTTCTGATTAAAAATTCCGGTATCAAATGCAGGTGAGCAAAATATGTTGAAAATCAAGCATTCGCAACTGAATTGGCTCTTAGCCGGTATGACTTTAGCAGTGATGGGTGTAAGCATTGCTCCAGCTTCTGCCCAGAGTGTAATCGTGATTGATGGTGGTTATGGAGTCAGGCGTAGCTGCAAAGCAGCTTGTCGTCAGACATCGCCTGCTGTCGGTTCTTTTATTTATGGTAGTCCGATTCCCACACCTATGCCTGTAGACCCAGCAACGGGACTAATGCCACAACGCAATAATTACCCCGATTATTACTATCCCCAGATTAGGCAAAACGTGAGAAATTCCACGTTGATTAATCCAACTTTAATTAATCCCACAATTCGAGACTCAACCGTAGTTAATCCGGTGATTATTAATAATTCATGGCGTCGTACACCATTTAGTGGTGGGCGATCGCGGGTTATTATTACCTATCCCCGTTAGGGGCAGGGGGCAGGGAGAAAATGTTTGTAACTGTAATTTGGTATAAATTAAGATTCATAGACGAGTCTTTGAACTCCGTTAATGAGTCTTTTTTACTCGCTGACGCAGATTCAAACTCCACTTCTCTACTCCCCCTGCTCCCTGCCCCCTACCTCCCCTTCCTCTACGAAGTAAACTGCGAACCGAGAATCATTGTCCCAATCCCAACATCAGTAAAAATTTCTAGTAACAGGGCGTGGGGAATGCGACCATCGATGATGTGTGCTGCACGGACTCCTTGAGCAAGCGATCGCACACAGCAATTGACTTTGGGAATCATCCCACCGCTGACTATACCATTAGCAATCAACTCGCGGGCTTCGCGGATATCGACTTTTGGAATCAAAGTAGATTGGTCTTTGTAATCTTTTAAAATTCCACTGGTGTCGGTCAGTAAAATTAACTTTTCTGCTCCTAGTGCAGCGGCGATTTCTCCAGCTACGGTATCGGCGTTAATGTTATAAGCTTGCCCTGTTTCGTCTGCCGCGACGCTGGACACTACCGGAATATAGCCATTGCTAGCGAGGGTCTCCAAAATCTTGATATTGACATTGCTGACTTCCCCCACAAAACCGATGCCTTCTTGACCTTGGGGGCGGGCTGTAAATAGATTACCGTCTTTACCACAAAGTCCTACAGCCAATCCACCAGCTTGGTTAATTAGCGCAACAATTTCTTTGTTAACTCGACCAACTAAAACCATTTCCACCACATCCATTGTGGCGGCATCAGTGACTCGCAGACCATTCTTAAATTGTGGTTCGATTCCCAGCTTATCTAACCAACTGTTAATTTCTGGGCCACCGCCATGTACTACAATCGGACGCAAGCCCACGCAGGATAAGAATACAATGTCGCGGATAACTTTGTCTTTGAGTGTGCTATCTTTCATCGCTGCGCCACCATATTTGACAACAACAGTGCGACCGGCGAATTGTTGAATATAAGGTAGTGCTTCGCTTAGTACACGCACACGAGTGGCTTCAGTTTGCCTGATGTATTCAGAATCGTTGACCGTCATGAGGAGCCGCCGTTGAGAGTTAAAACCTATTCCAGTCAGTGTAGAAGACTTTGGAACTTGTAACAATATCTCATAGCTGCCAAAGGCAAAATAAGCTTTTTGTATAAATATTACTCACAAAAACCTAATTTTAAGATACAAGATTAGGTGCAGCGTTAGCAGAACTCAACATTAATAAAAAAACTACTTGATGTTGGGTAACAGTCCGTTCCACCTAACCTAGGAGGAATTGCGATTCTATCACCATAAAAGAAGGACTAGTAACCAGAATCGAAAATTATCAGGAAAAATATGGATACACCGATTATCGAGCGGCTAATTGAAGAATTAAAAGTTATGCCTGAAGACTTGCAATATCGAGTGCTGGAGTTTGCCCGAACTTTAGTAGGTTCACAAATTCATGGTGTTCCAGGTAGACAATTATTAAATTTTGCAGGTACAATATCGCCAAATGATATTCAGCTGATGCGCGAAGCAATTGAACAAGGTTGCGAACAGGTAGATATAGATGAGTGGTAGATACCTGCTTGACACTAATATTATTATTGCTTTATTTGCAAATGACATAACAGTAAATAATCAGCTAGTAAATGCAAAAGAAATATTTATTCCCAGTGTTGCTATTGTGAATTATTTTACGGTGCAAGAAAATCAGGGCGATCGCAAGGAAATTTAGAACGTATTGAGGAATTCATTTCCAGAAATACGGTCATTGGATGTGATATAGAAACTGCCCGTGAATATGGTGAAGTTAAGAATAGATTACGCCTCAAAGGTCGTCCATTACCCGAAAATGATATTTGGATTGCAGCTGTTGCAATTCAGTATAATTTAATTCTTGTTACGCAAGATGCTCATTTTCAAGAGGTTGAAAACCTGCAAACAGTAGCTTGGTGAATACGTCTTGTACACAAGTAGCTTCAGCTTGTCTTATGTATTCAGAATCGTTGACCGTCATGAGGAGCCTAACAGAGAGAGTCAAAACCTATTTCAGTCAGTGTAGAAGACTTTGTAACTCGTCACAATCTCTGATGCCAAAGTCGAGTATGTTTGTACTGATCAGCCATAGCTGTTTGGTTCTGTTACGAGTTCACCATCTGGCATAACGGTATTGTAGAAATAAGCCCCATACTTTTCCGCGCCGCGCCAGTTAACTTCCAATAAATTAGCATTTTCGAGATTGACGCTCTCCATACGAGTAACTCTCAAATCAGCACCACGTAAATCAGCACCGCTCAGATTAGCGTCTCTTAAATCAGCACCCCATAACTTAGTTTTACAGAGGATCGCCCCACTCAAATCAGCACCACTGAGATTAATACCAGACAAGTCAACTTCGCTTAAGACTGCACCACTGAGATCGACTCCTGAAAAATCATTTTCCCCAGCATCTAAACGACTGAAAAACTCTTCAATATCCATTGAATTCTTTGGTGACACAGCAGTAAAACTTCAAGCTCTAGAATCAATCCCATAAATATGATGGATGAGGCAGGCTAGATCAAGATGGTGCGTTAACGAAGTAATGTACCCTACAAATTAACTATTCCCTCATTACCCGACACAACAAACAAGTGATCGCTCCTTCAAACCTCTAAAATTGAAATCATTCGGTTGAAGCTAGGGAATGAAAATGACCACGCTGCTAATTCAAACTGAAAGCACACCCCTAATGGTAAATTTCCCCTTCCTTGTGCAGATGACAAATGAGCAGTTTTACGAATTATGTCAAGCCAATGGAGATTTACGAATTGAGCGCAGTGCCAATGGGGAAGTCATCATTATGCCACCAGCTTTTTCAGATACGGGCAACCGTAACTTTAACATTGCTGCACAGCTTGGATTTTGGACTGAAAAAGATGGCACTGGCATAGGCTTTGATTCCAGTACAAGGTTTACGCTACCTAATGGAGCGATGCGTTCCCCTGATGCTTCTTGGATTGAACTGGAGCGCTGGAATGCTTTAACAGATGCACAAAAAGCTTCATTTGCACCAATTTGTCCCAGCTTTGTAATTGAGTTACGCTCATCCAGTGTAGGCGTAGCCCGTCGTAGACATCGCTTGATAAAATTACAAGAGAAAATGCAGGAGTACATCGATAACGGTACATCACTAGGCTGGTTAATAGATCGGCAGAATCGAAAAGTCTACATTTACCGTCCTAATCGAGAAGTTGAGATTTTGGAAAATCCCGAAGCGGTTACTGGCAATCCAGAATTACCCGAGTTTATTCTACGGATGGCCAAAATTTGGTAATTTGAGTCTTCCTAATGAGAAACTTGTGTTTTAAGAACGTTAGGAATTGCCTCAAGTATTCGCTTGGCAACGACTTCAGGTGTATCTCCCTCTTGCTCGGTGATGTGCAAATCGGCTTGAGAGTAAAGTGGTGTTCGTTGTTCGAGGAGCGATCGCAATTTACCTTTGGGATCAACATCTTGCAGCAGTGGTCTTGTGGTATCCTCAGCCAAACGGCTGTAAATTAGTTCCACTGGCGCATCTAGCCACACTATCAAACCGTGGTGTAGGTAACCCCAGTTTTCTCGCCGCAGTACAATGCCACCACCGGTTGCTATAGTCAACTTTGTAAAAGCACAAACCTGTGAAAGCACGTCGCTTTCTAATTGGCGAAACCCTGCTTCACCTTTCTGGGCAAATAACTGATTAATAGATTTACCTGTTGCTTGGGCAATGACATCATCTGTATCCACAAACCCATAACCCAGTTCCTTTGCCAGTAAGCGCCCTACTGTCGTCTTACCAACGCCCATTATCCCAATTAAGTACAGGTTGACTCCTTGTAATAAGCTGCTCACCAGTTGCTTCGCTCCAATTATGAGTTCTAAGTGCTGAGTCATAGTTTCCAATTATAAACTTAACGACTCATACGTGCGTATTCAAGCAATGCCTGGTTAGGCTGCGCCAACGCATCCTGGGCGACTCCAGTTTTTCACTTTGATTGAGTATCTGACTTGGTTACTCAGCATTTATTCTATGTATTTATATAATCAATTAGAAAGATAAACTCTAGCAGTATTACTGCTACGACTTTGATAAACTCCATTAGAATTTTCCGCAGAACTACAACTGCAAAGGAAACATCTCAGGAATTTATTTTCAACGGGTGTCAAAGCTTTTTCCTTTGTAAAGTCCAAATTTACGTATAACTTTTATAACTTTATATTGTTTTTGGCTTATACAAATACATCTTCTATTTTAGTTGAATGAATTGCTGTTATTACTATTACGAATGTATTTAAAGTAACTTAGGCAATAGATTAACGATTCTTCAGTGAAATTACCATAAATAATAAATGATAAATTTCTTAGGAATGTAGTAACTTTCCTCAAGTAACTTGGTAATTGCTGCATAGCGATCGCTATGCTTAACAAAAAAATTAATATAGCTTGTTTGAAACTTTATCCAAACAATTTCTGTCTATTTAAATAATCAGGATTTTTACTCTGCTGGGTAATTTTAAGTATACACAATACTGTGTTCCTAACAACACAACATCTTTATTTTAAAAATTCAGGTATAACACGCCCCGCTCAATTAAATGTTTCTGATGAAGGTGTAAATAATGACTTATTTCCTGCGATCGCCCAAAAAAAACTTGCAAAATTAAAGTTTTGGCACAAAAACTACTGCATATTTCACCCCATTAACCCTGAATGAATAAATATAGAATGAATGAGGTGTCAACTATGACTCGAATTCGTGACGTTGTACAACAAGCTTTAGCAACTGGCTATTTGACAGTGGAAGCTGAAAATCAACTACGACAACTGTTGACTACCCGATATGACTTGGAAGATTTTAATGCTTTCATGACTTTGCAGGAAGCTGCTATGACTGGTAAGGTCAAGCAGGAGTCTAGAGAGCGGTGTGGCATTAAGTAGATACGTAGCCTCCGACATCTCAGCGACGGGGGCGTTTATCATCCTCAAAATCATTATCATCATCATCAAAAAATTCCCAATCATCATCATCCGCCTGATTATTAGTCGGCGGCTGATAAGGGGGGATGATTACCCGGTAATCAGCATCATAAACAGATTCGGTTTTTCCCACAGCTGTATTTTTTGGTTCGCGATAGCTGTAGGAGTAAACTGAACCAGACTGAGAACTGCTTTTGACTTCTGATTCACGTTCGTAAGTTTTAGAGTCTCTGGGCTGTTGAGCTTGAGGATTAGGGGTAGGCGCTTCCTCTGACCTTTCATCAAAGTTCCAATCATCATCTCCACTGCCATTTGTCTCCCAATCATCAAATACATCACTAGTAGGCTCTTCTTTTTTACTAGCTGGTGGTGGGGGACTGGCAGGGCGAGATGTAGGTTCTTCTCTACGGGTTGCCTTCGCACGAGGCGAAGTTGCGCTGCGGCGGTCAGGAGTTTGGCGCTGTCCTCCCACAAGATAATTGGATAAGTTAAACAAGGTAGCAATCAATATAGATGTGAAAGCACCAGTGGCAGTACTGAACAAAATCCATATCGCTAGTGGTAATGGTTGAGTTCGCACGCCCAAAAATACTAGCGATAGGGCAGGTGACCAATTTTGGACTAACAACAGCGTTAGTCCTCCCAGTACTGCCACCAATAGAATTAAGCGAATTACAGCCATAGCAATTTTGTCAGTTGTCAGTTGTCAGTGGTCAGTTGTCAGTGGTCAGTTGTTAGTTATCAGTCTGATTACTCTTCACTAATTACTGTTCACTGACTACTGACACTATCAGCCATCTCTATCATTACCCTTTTAGGACTATTGTGAAATTTCCAATAAATCCGCTCAGGATGTTAGCGACGACCTTGCCACCGCTGAATTGGAATGCAGTCAATATCTAGTTGATCTAAAGCACGGGCAACTACAAAATCAACTAAATCCTCGATGGTTTGGGGATTGTGATACCAGGCGGGAATCGCGGGGACAATTCTAACTCCAACTTCTGCTAAAGAGGTTAAGTTACGGAGGTGGATGAGGCTAAAAGGCGTTTCACGCGGGACAATCACCAGCTTTCGCCCTTCTTTGAGTTGGACATCCGCTGCCCGTTCTAGTAAATCAGAACTCAAGCCAACTGCTAGCTTTGCCACTGTGCTCATGCTGCATGGAATGATCATCATTCCCAGAGTGGCAAAGGAACCACTGGCAATCCCGGCTCCAACATCACTCCAAGGATGACAGCGTAGTTTACCGGAAAGTGATACTCCAGCTTGCTCTCGCCAGAATTGTTCTTGCCCGGTTGGTTCTGGTGGCATCCGAATTTCCTGTTCTGACTGCCAAACCATGTAAGTTGATTTAGAGGCAACCAATTCAATACTATACTCCGCTTCCAGCAAAAATTTGATCGCGCGAACAGCGTAAATCAGACCAGATGCGCCCGATACGCCTAAAATTAGAGGTTTAGTGTTATTTGACACGTAAAATTTACTGGATTTTACTCATCCTCAGCGTAAGGATCTAGGTCATCAGGCTCAATGTCATTTGGTAAGTAAAGGTCTGAAAGCTCGTCACGAGAATCATTGCCAGTTAAACCTTTGGCGACACCATCGCTGCCGACTGTTACCAAATCAATTTGCTGACGGTAGTAATCGACACTTTTAACTTGCACGGCGACGCGATCGCCTAATCTATAAGAAGCGCGATTTTTGCGCCCAAACAGTGCTTGTTGTCTGGCACGATATTCATACCAATCGTCTTTGAGAGAACTGACGTGTACCAATCCTTCCACCCTCAAAGGCACACCAGGATTGCTGCTGGACTGCACCTCCGCTGCTGGTACTTCAATTTCCACAAAGAAACCGTAGGATTGAACCCCGGTAATCACGCCTTGAAATACCTGACCGATGCGCTGCTTCATCAGTTGGGCTTTTTGCAGTCCGGCTAAATCGGCTTCAGCTTCTTGGACTTCTTTTTCTCGGTCGTTGATTTGGACAATTACCCTAGTTAAATCGCTTTGCAGTTCTTGTTGCAATTCTGGAGGTAAAACGTTCCAGTTAATTTCCTCGTGGCTGGAGGAGTGGCGCAGGTTAACGCGCTCTCTCACACGGGTATTGCGGCGATCGCGTCCGTTTTCGAGTAGCGTGTAATACACTCTCTGCATGAGCAAATCTGGGTAACGCCGCAAGGGAGCGCTAAAGTGGACGTATTGCGGTAGTGCCAGACCAAAGTGAGATCCTTTGGTAGTGCTGTACGCAGACGGCTTAAGTGTATCTTGTAATAAGTAAGTAAGAACTTGCTCAGAGGGAGATTCGGCAAAAGCTGTGGTCAAATGTTGGTAATCTAAGGGTTGGATATCAACTTCTGGATCTAGTGTGAGGTCAACGCCTAAATTGACTGCCAATTTCAGCATTTCCTGGACATCTTCAACATCGGGTGTACCTTGGACTCGCCAGATAGCGGGAACACCAAGGGCATTTAAGTGAGTTGCCATCAGTTGATTAACTAACAGCACCAATTCCGTGAGTAGCGATCGCACTGGTAAATCATTCACCACCACAGCGCCGAGAATCCCCTCATCATAATAGGCGTTTTGGCTGGGCGGCAGATTCAACTGGAGGCTACCACGATTCAACCGTACTTGTTTCACGGCTGTTTGCAAGGCTTGGAGGTCTTGCAGTATTTGGGAAACCTGTGATGATTGATCCTGCGCTTCACCCGTGAGAATTGCTTGGGCAAGTTCAGTAGTCAGTGCAGTCTCTACGTTGATTACACTGGGTTGAATTTCCCACTCCAGCACTTGTCCCGATTGGGGATCAATGGTAATTAAAAAAGAGATAGTTAAGCGATCGCTCCCAGGTACTAAAGAACAGCGTTCTGCCACCGTTGCAGGCAAGATTGGCAACACCAATTCTCCTAGATACACTGATTTGCCCCGTTTGAGTGCTTCTCTATCGAGGGGTTCGTCAGGTTGGACATAGTGGGAAACATCGGTGATATGAACGCCCAAAAGCCAATTTCCAGCTAGGTTTTTTTCTAAACTAAAAGCGTTTTCTATAACTTTGGTATCGCCATTTACCCCTTCAATAGTGAGAGTAAACAAATTACGCAAATCCAGCCGATTTTTCAGGTCTGCTTTAAGCAGCTTTTTGGGTAACTTGGCGGCTGCTTCTAGGACATTATCTGGAAAAGTCCGGGAAAGGTCGTGTTTGCACGTAACTAAATCTATATCAGCAGCGGCTTCGGCATCGCTGCCGAGGATTTGCACCACTCGACCGAGGGGAGGATATTGTGCTAACGGGTAACGCAAAACTTCCACATGAACAAGGTGATCGATCGCTTCTTCCAACTTTGCCCCATTCGGTTGGATCTTGAGTTCAAACAGCAATCGATCATCTAAAGGCACAGCCCGGAAACCAGTTTCCACCTGCTTAATTCGTGCCAGTAAAGTGTGGTTAGAACGTTCTAGAATCAGCTTCACCTCCCCTTCGGGAGAGCGACGGCGACTGCCTTCTTTGAGAACTCTGACCAAAACGCGATCGCCATTCCAAGCATTACTCAGATGACTTTCGCGAATGTAAATATCCTCGGCTCCTTCCACATCTTGAATAGCAAAGCAAAAGCCTTTACTAGAACAGCGCAGTTTTGCCTCGATTATTCCCTCTTCTGAGACACGGCGGTACTTGCCCCGTTCCTTCACTAAAATACCGATTTTTTCAAGAACATCTAAGGCAATGTGAAGTTTTTGTAAACTTTTTTCATCCTCACAGCCAAGTTTCTTTTCTAAAACCTTCCGAGCTACCAATTTATCATCGGTGAAATTGGCAAGGAGTGTAGCGATTGAAAATTCCATGCAGTGAACCGACCTTTGGTCAAAACATCATTTTTTGTTTAATCTGGTTCTTTTCTGTATACCCTCACGGCTTACAGAAACAAGCTGGAAACTAATTGCCCTGAAGCAAGACTTCCTAAGTTCTAAGGAAAGGAAGCCCGACCCAGCAAGAGCGAGAAACTACTCCCGCAGTTCCGAGCAAAGGAAGCCGACCCACGGACAACTCTGGGCGTCTACGAACTTCTCACTGCAAGATGCTCTCAGAATTCGCCTGCGTTCAAGTTCCTTCACCTAACCAAACTTAAGATTGCACGCCTGATTAAAATTTAGCCCCGCTAGGTAATTACGCGACGGGTTTTTGAGAAGCTGGGTTTAGAGAATCCATACTGCCCAAAAGCGCTATGCAGGGGAGCCACTGCGGTGAGGCAGCCCCCGTCTTCTCCCTTGGCGTTAGCCTCTCCCTTTGGGAGAAGGGGAGACGCGAAGCGCGATGGCGGTTCCCGTCGATAGCGCAGCGTTAGCGAGTCTTCTCCCAAAGGGAGACGCCAAGGGCGAACGAGCGTCTGGGGGACTGCCGAACCCGAAGGGTCTTGGGGTTTCCCCAAGTGGAGCAAGTGGCGTGGAAAGTACAGGTGTTTGATTGTCTAGAATGAAGGTAATTTTACGCCATTAGACTCTGATTTTTAACTAGGAGGAACTGCCGTGAACCCAATTTTCCCACATGTAGAATCGGTAACAATTAGGTGAGCAGCTTAATAAGCAGTGAGGGCGAACCTTATCTCCATTATTGTAGATTTAGAGCACACTTCCAGAAAATAGTTCTAGATAATGAGTTGGGTAATCAGTATAGCATTGCAGGCAAGACTACCAGGTAAGTTAGCACTAACGTAAAATTTCGTCAAAAAAGAGCTACTGCTACAATTGGGACACAAGGCAAAGCAAGAATATTACTTAAAAGGGACTGGGGATTGGGTATTAGGGATTAGGGATTAGGATTAAAATAATTCTTCCTCAGTCCCTAGTCCCCAGTCCCTAGTCCCCAGTCCCCAAAAGATTTAGATTGGTAGCAGTATTATGTTGGCTCAATTCCAGAGCTTGTATCCCACGGGCAGTCTGATTTCTGAATTAGTGCAAATTTTTCAAGGAAAATATATTGTTCGGGCAAGCGTGCAAATTGAAGGCGTAACCCGTGCTACGGGTATGGCAGCGGCAGAAACAGTAGAAGCAGCAGAAGACCAAGCCAGAACTAGGGCGCTGATAGTTTTGGGTATTACAAATGCGACACCACAGGAAACAGTAGCATTTGCCTCAAATCCAATTTCCCCGACACAGCTAAACCCTCCTTTAAATACCAAAAGTGGATTAAATGAGCCTGCTGCCTACTCCTCTGCAAAAGATGGAGATTTTGTTGGTAGTCAGTGGTCAGTAGTCAGTGATAAAGAAATATCTATACCGCCTTCCAAAGGGCGGAGCATCAAGCCAGAAGTAGTAACAAGCAGTAACGAACAGTACGAGTACAGCAATACTGCGCCCCTAGCAAGCGATAGCTATAGCCAGGATTTAAGTCAAAACTTTCCTGTTCCCGCTAATCGGGAGCTAGAATTTGATCCTCCAGTTGAAAAATTGGAAATAACCTTTGATAACCAAGTGGAAAATCAAACCTTTCCAGCAATTTCTGCCAATAATGTCACACCATTTACACCTCGGAGTTACAGCCCTCAAGAGGATGTCGCTACCCCTTCAGTAACAGGAAAGAGAAAGAAGAAAGCTGAACCAGTTGATTTATCGGATGTAATTGCTAAAACAGATGTCGAACTTCAGCGTTTAGGTTGGACACCAGAACAGGGACGGGAGCATCTGATTAAAACCTACGGCAAGCGTGGGCGCACTTTGCTGACTGAAGAAGAATTGCACGGATTCCTCAAATTCCTGCAATCTGAGCCAGACCCGTTAGCGGGATTTTGATTAGTCATTAGTCATTAGTCCTTACAAATGACTAATGACTAATAACGTAGGCTCTTGAAACAGTAACGAAGCTATGGAACCTGTGAATTTTTCTGAAGTAATTGCTCAAACAGATATCGAAATACAGCGACTTGGGTGGACAATAGACCAGGGACGGGAACATCTGATAAAAAATTATCGGAAGCGATCGCGTGCTTTGCTGACAAAAGTACAATTATTAGACTTCCTCCAATATCTCCAATCTCAGCCAGACCCGTTAGCGGGATTTTGATTTCCAACTTCTAAATCGAGTTTTGAACTTCTAATATCATGTCCGGTTAAACCCAATATAGTTCAGATATATAGTTCAGATAATACCAAAACACTTGTAGAGACGGCGATTTATCGCGTCTCGAAAACCCACGATTTTGTACAATTAGCCCTTAACTGAACCGTATTGCGGTTAAACACAAGACGCTTTGCGAACACTGCACTTCGTTCCGTACCCTTTGGGAACGCCAGGGGCGAACGCAATGACATATCACAACTAATTTACCGGACATGATATAAAGGTTTTTAAGTCAAATAACCCCTCTTCATAACTGAAGAGGGGTTATTTTTAGGGTTTAAGGGAATTAAAAGTGGTAAATCACCATCTACCAATTGTGAGTATTAATTAACAGCAGCAACTGCTGGGCGGCTACCAGCAGCGTGACGGTCAATCACTTGGTCAATCAAACCGTATTCCCTGGCTTCCTCTGGCGACATAAAGAAGTCACGTTCAGTATCTTCAGCAATGCGCTCAATTGGTTGACCTGTATGTTCAGCCAAATAGTCATTTAGCCGCCGCTTGTGGTACAGAATTTCCCGCGCCTGAATTTCAATATCAGTCGCCTGTCCTTGAGCACCGCCTAAAGGTTGATGAATCATAATCCGAGAATGAGGTAAACTCATCCGTTTACCCTTAGCACCAGCGCTGAGGAGGAAAGCGCCCATACTCGCCGCCAATCCGGTACAAATTGTACAGACATCCGGGCGAATATGTTTCATAGTGTCAAAAATGCCCATACCAGCCGTCACCGAACCACCGGGAGAATTGATGTACATATAAATGTCTTTCTCCGGGTCTTCAGCATCCAAATACAGCAGTTGGGCAACAATCAAGTTAGCAATGTTGTTATCAACTTGTTGTCCCAAAAAGATGATGCGCTCACGTAACAGCCGTGAGTAGATGTCAAAGGCGCGTTCACCTCGACCCGATTGTTCAATAACGATAGGAATCATGGAAGCGTGTTTGTGGCTACTTTAAATACATTTTATCGGTGACAGCACGAAACTGGGGTTGATCTCTACCGTTCCCAGGTAGATAGAAGTATATCTTTTCCATTCTGTCTTATCTAACAAGGGAGTAAAAGCACATTTTGCAATAGATTCAACCCTTAAGGGCACTTTTTAGCGACAAAAGCTGTCTGAGAGAATATCCCGATTTAGGGAAGAAGATATCAAAAAACCCCAACTCTCACCAATCTCATGTTTCGGCCTTTGCTGCACAACCTTGGCGATGTGGTGATTAAACCGAGAACCGAAATCCGACTTGCTTAGGGAATTATGTTCATTTTCAGTAACATTTTAAACATTTTTTTAGGATTTCCCTCAGCAATTATCAAGTTATTTTTGTTAGATTCGGTAAATCGATAGTACGAGGTGTATTTAGAATAACCAGTCCTACTTGAAATGCTATCCACTCAGAGAGAGACGTGCCATGCTGGAAAAACTTGTACAAGCCGCCATCATCACCTTCTTGCTCCACCTGATAGCAGGACTTAGCCCAAATACTTTAATTCATTCAAAGACAGCATCACCTGCGCCAGAAACATCACCAAATATTGTTAGCTTGCTATTGCGTTCTTTTCAGTAAGAATGTTTTATAAGTTGCACAGGTATAAGTAAGTCAGGGCAAATAAACCCAACTAAATAAAGATGATTGCCTTTTAGTCAGCACTTTAGCGCTAAACCGCTGACTATAAACCGGGAGTTTTTTACACCAACTTACTTAGGCGATATCAAAAACATGCACTATTACCTCCTACCCAAGGGATAGTTCGCTTGTAGGGTTTCTTGCTTATGTACATAGCCGTCTAGGCTAACACTCCTGGGAACAGGGTAGACTGAGCAAAGAAGGCAACTACTTGCATTTGATCATGACTAATCGCCTTGCTGAAGCTAAGAGCCTCTATCTCCGCAAACACGCCGAAAACCCCATTGATTGGTGGCCTTGGTGTGACGAAGCACTTGCAACTGCAAGGGCACAAAATAAACCAATTTTTCTCTCCATTGGCTACTCTAGCTGCCACTGGTGTACTGTCATGGAAGGCGAGGCTTTTTCTGATACTGCGATCGCTGATTACATGAATGCCAATTATCTTCCCATCAAAGTAGACAGGGAAGAAAGACCTGACCTCGATAGCATCTACATGCAGGCTTTGCAGATGATGAGCGGTCAAGGGGGTTGGCCTTTGAATATTTTTCTTTCCCCAGAAGATTTAGTGCCGTTTTACGCTGGTACTTATTTCCCTGTAGACCCGCGCTATGGTCGTCCGGGATTTTTGCAGGTGTTGCAAGCCCTTCGCCGTTATTACGATACAGAAAAAGAAGATTTACAGCAACGCAAAGCCTTAATTATTGAGTCTCTGCTCACGTCTGCGGTGTTGCAAGACGGTACAACAACTGAGCTTGAAGACTATGAATTACTCCGCCAAGGTTGGGAAACCAGTACAGGCATAATTACTCCTAGTCAATCTGGCAACAGTTTTCCAATGATTCCCTATACAGAATTAGCACTGCGGGGAACTCGATTTAATTTTGAATCTCGCTCTGATGGCAAGCAAGTTTGCACCCAGCGGGGACTAGATTTAGTACTGGGAGGCATTTATGACCATGTGGGTGGTGGCTTTCATCGCTATACTGTTGACCCTACTTGGACAGTACCCCACTTTGAAAAGATGCTCTACGACAATGGACAAATTGTGGAGTATATAGCAAATTTATGGAGTACAGGAATACAAGAACTAGCGTTTGAGAGAGCAGTTGCTGGTACTGTACAATGGCTGAAGCGGGAAATGACCGCACCCGAAGGTTACTTCTATGCTGCTCAAGATGCCGACAGCTTTACTGTTCCTACGGCAGTTGAACCAGAAGAAGGAGCCTTTTATGTCTGGAGTTACAGCGAGCTACAACAACTGTTAACACCTGAAGAATTAACGGAATTAGAACAGCAATTTACGGTGACGCCTAATGGCAACTTTGAAGGACGTAATGTTTTGCAAAGACGCCATTCAGGTCAACTGGGTGTAATGCTGGAAACGGCACTGAGCAAGCTGTTTACAGCCCGCTATGGCGTTAGTTCTGAGTCTTTAGAAACTTTTCCCCCTGCTCGTAACAACCAGGAAGCAAAAACCGCTAACTGGCCAGGTCGCATTCCTTCAGTTACAGATACGAAGATGATTGTCGCCTGGAATAGCTTGATGATTTCTGGGCTGGCTAAGGCTGCTGGAGTTTTCCAAGAACCGTTATATCTGGAATTAGCAACCCGAGCGGCGAATTTTATCTTGGAAAATCAATTTGTAGATGGGCGTTTCCAACGACTCAACTATCAAGGAGAACCGACTGTGTTAGCGCAGTCTGAAGATTACGCCTTTTTTATCAAAGCTCTCTTAGATTTACAAGCTTCCAACCCTGAGCAGAAACAATGGTTAGAAAAAGCGATCGCTATCCAAGATGAATTCAACGAATTTCTCTGGAGTGTGGAGTTAGGTGGTTATAATAACACATCAAGTGATTCTAGTCAAGATTTAATTGTCAGAGAGCGCAGTTATGCTGATAATGCCACACCATCAGCTAATGGAATTGCGATCGCTAACCTTGTCCGTCTCGCCCTACTCACTGATAATCTAGATTATTTGGATTTAGCGGAACTTGGCTTAAAAGCTTTTAGAAGTGTGATGCATCGCGCTCCTCAAGCTTGTCCCAGCTTGTTTACAGCTTTGGATTGGTATCGTAACTCTACCTTGATTCGCAGCACAACTGAGCAAATAAACTCTTTGATCCCCAAGTATTTGCCGACGGCTGTTTTTGCCGTAACATCTGATTTACCGGAGGGAAGCGTTGGGTTAGTTTGCCAAGGTTTGAAGTGCCTTGCACCAGCAGCAAATGTAGAGCATTTATTGCGGCAAGTGCAGCAAAGTCAAAATAGAGGATAATTTTGGCGACATCAGACGCATAACCATGAATTAGGTGAAGTGAGAATGACGACCCGTAGTAAATTAACAGCAATTGTCTTAGCTGGCGGTAAGAGTTCTCGCATGGGTCAAGATAAAGCCTTGATTCCTATTCAAGGATTGCCTTTGTTGCAGCGAGTTTATGGGATTGCTCAAAGCTGTGCCGATACTATTTATATAGTCACTCCCTGGCCAGAACGCTATCAAGACTTGCTTTTGTCTGGTTGTCAGTTCATTCGGGAAGTACCTTTATCTGGAGAATCTCTAGCCCACGGGCCTCTAGTTGGTTTTGCCCAAGGACTAGCCCAAGTAGAGACAGAATGGGTACTCCTGCTAGCTTGCGATTTGCCGAGGTTGCGGCTTGAGGTATTGCAAGATTGGATAACTAGACTTGATAGCGTGGGGGATAATGCGATCGCAGCTTTAGCTCATCATCCAAAAGGCTGGGAACCCCTGTGTGGTTTCTATCGCCGTCGCTGTCTGCCACAACTCTCAGAGTTTATCAACCAAGGGGGGCGATCGTTTCAACAGTGGCTTCGGCAATATCCGGTAGAAGTTTTGCCCTTAGCAGAATCAGAAATGCTGTTTAACTGTAATACACCAGAGGACTTGGCTTTAAGTTGAATTAGGGACTGGGGACTGGGAGAATTTAGTGGGGGATTCAGCAGAAAGTCTCGCCAGTCGCTTGGTACTAGTGTAGCGGTAGTGAATAAAGTAAAATTCTCTGCTGCTTACCGAGTGCGGCAGAATTTGCGATCGTTATCGTTCTGAGGATATTGCCAAGAATAGGCGAAATGGCTAACTCCCTTCAGTTGGGGTGAGAATTTGCGAAGTGCCTGCATTTGCGCTTCTAGGGATGGACGATTACTGACGGATTCTCCCCATTTGCCGGCTAAAGCTGGAATCACTTGAGTACCAGGTTTTGTCATACTCAAAACCCGCTGCACTTGCGTCACAATACAACTAACATTATTGCAATTCCCATAAGCCATAGGATGCCACTCCAATGTAGTCGGGAAGCGATCCCAAGGTTGCAAACGGGAATCATACCCTTGTCCTACAGTTTGGTTACCATCAGGGAAAAACACCACTCCCGTGGGAATGCCTTGCTGCTTTGCTGGGTAACTAGCTATGGTGACAAAATCTAGAATTCCTTGCATAGCGTGGGCAACGGCAAGCTGCCACAACTCCCATTGTAAAAGTGGTTGTCTATCAGTTGCAGACAGGATTGACTTTTGCGCTGATGGGGGAATGCGTCCTTGCCAGAGAGGTTCCCCTTCCTGGGGATAAAGTTTATCGACTTCGGTTATATCTCCACCAGTGACGAATCCCTTCCTCAAAAAGCGGCGAATCAAGTCCAGCCCTTTATAATTCTGTGCCCGTTTAAATAAAGCTTCTTGGATTGCCGGACTAAATAGCCATAAATCTGAAACTTTGGTGGCGATGGAATCACTTCCAGCTTGGCGGGGATAGCGCACGTAGTCCAATAACAAACCATCTGGACGACGGCGCAAAACTTCTTGTACCAATTGGTAGTAGTCGCGTTTTGCTTGCGGGTTGTAGGGATCGATAAATAATTGAGAGCCGTTATCTACGACATATAAACTCGTTTGACCTTTGCCATTACGAGCGATCGCTCCTTCTCTATCTCGGCGCTGGGCGTAAGTATAGCCGAAATTTGTGGTAAACATCCAGGCGTAGACCTTCAAACCACGTTGCCGACCTTTTTTAATTGCTGTGGCGAGTATATCGATATTTTCTGCTCCTGGGGTGCGAATCACAGAAGGCCAAACCGTCGGGTTAGCTTTTGCTGGCAATAATACCTGCCCATCGTAAAATACTTCCAAATAAACTTGGTTATAGCCACGGTTAACAATCCGATCCATAACCTGATCAATTATTCCTGGCTGAATGTCACAGGGATACAAGCGCAACCAGAGGGCTTGGGTTTGCGGCCAAGTCCGAGTGCGGCACTCTTTTAATTCCTGTGCCTGTTCTTTTAGTATGTTTTGGTAGCGCGTTTGAGCATTTTGATTGCCTTTGAAGGCTGACAAACGTAAGTTTTCTTTTTCTTGCGCCGCCGCTGATGATAACTGACAATACTCAGTTACTTGCGCTCTTGCTGGCTCGCCCCCAAAGTTGGGGAGCAATGAACTACTAGTGAAAACAACAGCGAATAGACGCCGCCAAAATAATGTTGATCTTGCAACGTTCAAGGGACGGTTAGACATACCTACCAGTAGATGAACAAATTCAAAATTCAAAAGAGTTTCAGACGGGGATTTAAACTCAGACTGTAGCAAGATCCCGCAGGGGAACTGAGCAGAGTCGGAGCCACTCCGCCTCCGAGCTACGTGTTGACGTTGCAGGTCTTAAACCCTTTAATTTAGGTTAATCATCGACCCCAACTCAGATAATTGTGGGCAACTTGTATCAAATTATATAGTTAACTACTAAGGGTTTTAAAACCTATTCTTTCAAGACTCCCAAAGGGCTATTACTGTTGCCGTATTCTTTTATAAACGCATAAATGCATAAATGGCAGTATAAAACACTTGAATACAAAGCAAGTTTAGTATGCTATTGGGTAGATTCTGCTTCTACCTTAGTTAGTGAAAATTTGTTAAAACCAGTAAGATTTTTGAAGAAGCAAGGGAGCAGGGAGCAAGGGGGATGGAAAAGATGAGGATTCGACACAACTCTTGGAGAGGCTGCGCCAACGACAGAGCTTCGTGACCACTCCACCTGTTGCACCATCTCCACTTCATGCCAAACGAGTTGCTGATGGGGTCATTTCCCCCAGCAATAACTGCCCCTTTCCCCCTGCCTCTTCGTTGAACTAAGTACAGAATTTCATTAATAGCGAATTAAATTTGGCAATACCTTCAACGCCAATGCATCAGCTTGCACTGTTAATGCGTCGGCTTGCATTGTTAATGCATCGGCCGCACTGTTAATGCGTCAGCTTGCATTGTTAATGCGTTCCTCTGCAAAAAACAAAAACACTGCGCTTTTACGCAAAACTTTACCAGGAACACCCTGGCTTTTAGCTAAGAGAGTGTCAATCAGTTTAGTTAAAAATTTAAAACTCAGGATTATTATGAAGTTGACAAAACAGTCAAGAGTCAAAAGTTTTGACTCTTAACTCTTGACGATGGAGTAGGCAATAGTTAATAGCTAACCGCCACGCTTCAACGCCGTCTCTACCTGCTGTAACTCCTTCTCTAAACGAGTTTTGAGTTTTTCGGGTACGGGACGATTTGGGTAAGAACTGTAATGTCCAGCCAAGGAGTTGAGGGCTGTTCGCATGGTTGTAAAGGAGCCAAGTCCAGAAACAGAGTTAACCCGCTGGTAGCGAGCTGAAAAGTCATTAATTTTTTGACGCGCTTCTGCTTGAACTGCTGCTTTGTCTGGTGAATCTTGTGAAACATCCAGAGCTTGTCTCATAACATTGACCACAGCTAAGGTGTCTTGGCGGTAATCCCCAGTCAAACTATCTGGACTGCCAGAACAACCCATTAAGCCGATAGATATAACCAAAACCAGCGCAAGCAAACGCGACCAATAGCGCTTCATATGCATTAAGTAAAAGAATACGTAAATCAACGTCCATCCTATCTTGGATTGGTATCTTGGGGATCAATTGAGTGGGGAGTGGGGAAGAAGCAAGGGGGCAGGGGGCAGGGGGAGAAGAATTAATAACCAGTTCCTAATCCCCAATGCCTAATGACTAATAACTTTTTGATAAAGAGTATCCCGTTGTTGATAAGGTCGTCCTAAAGAAGCGATCGCAGCTTGCAAGGTTTCCACTTCCATACATGTACCACCCAAAGCACCTGCCATTGTGGTAATATGCTCCTCCATCAATGTGCCGCCGATATCGTTGCAACCCCAAACTAAGGCTTCCGTTGCACCAGCAAGCCCCAGTTTTACCCAACTTTGCTGATGGTTGGGAATCCAATTACCCAAGTAAATCCGCGCCACAGCTCCTAGCAGTAGTGCATCACTCAAAACTGGTTGATCGCGTCCGACACGGCGACGTAAGGATTTGGGCGCTTCTTGCCCAACGAAGGGTAATAAAATAAACTCTGTGATCCTTGCTGGATATCCCTCATTGATGGCGGTTTTTTGGAGCGATCGCAATTTTTCTAAATGCCCAATTTGCTGCTCGTGGGTTTCAATATGCCCAGATAACATGGTGCTAGTGGTATGCAAGCCTAATTTATGAGCGGTGCTGACAATTTCTAGCCAAGTGGCTGCGTCAATCTTCTCTGGACACAGTATCCGCCTTACTTCATCGTCTAATACTTCAGCTGCTGTTCCCGGCATTGAGCCAACACCAGCATCGCGCAAAGCGGTAATGACATCAGCATACTCAAGTTCGTCAAGTCTGGCGATAAATTGCACTTCCTGGGGAGAGAAAGCATGGAGATGTATCTGAGGAAATTCCTGTTTAATGGTTTCTACGACCTTGAGATAATAGGGCAAAGATTTACCATTTATCTGCGCTTGTGGATTTAATCCGCCCTGCATACAGATTTCCGTCGCACCCCGTTGCACCGCATCTGTCGCCTTTTCCAAAATTTGCGCTGAATCTAACCAGTATGCACCGACATCACCATCATCTCGACGGAAAGCACAAAAACTACAGTGCTGCTCACAAATATTAGTAAAGTTGATATTACGATTAATTACGTATGTAACTGTATCGCCTGCTTGAGTGTGGCGGAGTGTGTCGGATGTATCACGTATTGCTGCGATCGCTTCCGGGTCAGTTTGTTGTAGTAACACCACTCCCTCTTCGAGAGATAAGTCGTACCCCATCAAGGCACGCTCAAGAATTTTTTCAACAGTAATTTTTGTCAGCATAAATTTCTTAAGTTCTCAGTAAATCTTAATTTTATAATCTGGAAAATAATAAAATTTTACTTAATAAATCCACCAAGCTCAGGAGAATCTCAGTTATATAAAATTTAGCTGCTTTTCTGTTCTAGCCGCCACAGCCTACTATACTGGAAAACATCGGCTAGTTTGTATTTCTTCTCTAGCTCATATTTAAATTCTTGAGAAGGATTATACACAAATACATCACTGAAACTATCAGGAATATTTGGCATACTTGGTTCAATTACCAGTTGCATCTGCACTTTACGATCTAGCAGATGAATGAGAGACATTAAATCGCCAATGTTTAGAGAATAATTACTACTAATTAATAGTGGGTCATTGGCTTTATTGATGATGCGAGCTATTTGAGGGTTGGCATGGCTGCTTTTATTCCACCATGTCTCGGCTTGAGAACTGACGGCACAAGATACAACACCAGCGGAAATTACTACTACCATTATTAATTGCCAAAATTTGCGGGCTATTAACTTAGAAGAAATAATTTGAGCCGCCAGTAAATAAGCAACAGCTAGCTGAATGCCTACATAACACGGAATGACATATCTAGGTCGCAGACTAACCTTTCCTCCAATAATCAAATCAGGCAATATGACAGCTAAAGCAGGTACTCCACTTAAGATAAAAATAAATAACCAAACTCGTTTTCCTGCTTGATGATAAAGAAATAAGAATGAATACACTACCAAGATTACTAGTAAGGGAATTAAAAATCGACCCCAGCGCAAAACTGGCAAATTCAAATCTGGAAAAAATGGTTCGTAGCGCCAAAAATCAGCAAATAAACAGCTAATATTGCTAATCCAACCAAAAGCCAAAGCTGACATAGATTGTCTGGTTTGAGCGCTGGCTGTTGTGCGAGCAATTTCAGGCAAGCTATTAATAACAGTTAAAATCCAAGGAACGAAAGCTAAAAACCCGGCACTAGTTGCTATTAGATAAACTTTAACGGTTTTGGTGAATCGAAAGCCTTCAATGGCAAATACATAAATACCGTAGGCGATCGCAAGCAACCCAGAAAATAAAAAGGTGTACAATCCTAGTGCCACTGTTACTGCATAAATCCCCCAAAGCTTCTTGCTACGCAGTCTTATTGCTCGCAGCAGTGCAGCACTCCCTAGCAAAGTAGTCACCATCCACAAACCGAACTCCCTGGCCTCCTGGGCGTACAGCACATGGAAGGGCGAGACTGTTAGAAAAGCTACGCTGATCCATGCCGTTATGGGTGACTGAAATAATTCTAAGCACAGCCAATAAATGCAAGGAAAGGCTAGCAGGCTAATTATGGCTGATAAGCTTCTCGTAGTCGCTACTGAATTGCCAAAAAATTGCATCCATAATCTAACCATCACGTAATAAAATGGAGGATGCTGGGCATCTTCCACCGCCAAAGAGTTGATTGTATTGATTAAAGCTTTTTCAGAATTAGGCTGTTGATATTTTTGTATATTTCCAACAGCAAACACGCGACCATTAAACACTTGTTGAACAAATTCTGTCTTAGTGTAACCAGAAATTCGTAGTGAGGTATAAGCTTCATCGTGCGAATAGACTTTTCGATCCAAATAGGCAAAACGAAAAGATATTCCTAATATTAATAAAATAATAAGTAAAAATCTTAGCCAAATAGGAGGAAAATATTTTGCAAGTATTGATTGTCTGTTTATCATAAATATCGAACTCTACCGCAGATTGCAAGTTCATGAAGTACAGTAGCAGTTTTTATACCAGTTTTTAAATATTTAAAATTAATCTCTGAATTCACGCAATGTACGACTTATTCTTAAAACCCCGCTTCCATTCCTCTCCCTGCTGGCATCAGCCTGTCGTTAGGCATTAAGATGAATTCTAGTAATAAAATTACCATAGCCGTTGGTTTCGACTTCGCTCAACCAACTGAATGGTCGAGAGTTGAGCGACTTGTGCCGACTTGTACTGAGCGGCGTCGAAGTAGCGGAGCCGAGGTAAGTCGAAACTCGCCAACATAGATATTTTTTTCATCAGAAATCACCTAAGTCTTACTCCCCTTCCCTACAAGGGAGGGGGTTGGGGGTTAGGTTTGAGAGAAAGTTGCAGACTGCGTTAATTCTGTATTCTGGCTCCTGGTTTATTTATTCTTACCTACTTACTAATTTTCCCTTGCTTGTGGTGTTCGTCGGTGCTGTATTAACAAACCAACCGCCATGCCAATACCGACAAAGGCTGTAAAGTAGAATAAACCAATCAATCGGATATAAATTGGTGGTGCGATCGCTTCAACTTCAACTTCTTGTGCTACCTTCACTGGTGGAAATTGACGGCTAGATCCTGTTAGAGGAGTTGCTTCCACCTCGATTTTGTGGGGTGAACCATCAAAAAATTGTTCCTGCCATATTAACTTACCTTGTTCGTCGGGAATACCCTTGTAGTCAAAGACTGTTAAATTATGTTCTGTGGCGATCGCTTTCACCTGCAATGCTACATCTTTGATAGGTTGTCCGGTTGCACTATCTTTTACCTGTAGCGCTAAATTTGCAAGTTTTCCTACAGTCGCGTTTTTATCTCCATCAAGACTAATTTCCAATCCCTGAGATTTTTGAGATGATGGTGCGATTGCTTCGGTAGTACTTGAGTGGTGTTCACTACCATGAGCTTCTGCCACTTCTGCACTAATGTTGATAACTAATAGTGTTACTATAGCCACTACTGTCAATGCACTTAATAAAAGGCGGACTGACTGTGGTGCAATTTCTCCTTGTTGTAGTTCTTCTTGTCCGCCAATAACCCAACCACCCAACAATCCAAGTGACAGTAAAATAGCTGCGATCGCAGCAAAATATTTATATTTTATTGGATTTTCTCGGACATTCAGATTTAAGGTTTGCTGATATGGAGCAAAGGCATTTGCTACCAAAGGTGACACATTCACTTGCAGTTGATAATTACCACGGATGGGTAACATCTGCTGAATTTCTAGCTTACCATCAGGTGCTGTGGCATTCATTTGCAGCAATTTTGTTCCCTCGACAATGGGAAAATCTGTTGTTAACCAAGGATTACGCGGTGGTGTCAGAATTTGTAAACTAATTTTGGTATTTGCTAAAGATTTACCCGCAGCATCAATAGCTTGTAACGTCAGCTTAACGGGAGATTGTGGTTTTTCTGCCTCTGCTTCAAAAGGGAGAATACGTTCTAAAGGTGGGTTGGTGGAGAGTAGCACTCTGGATTTAGGAGTTTGGGAACTACCCACAAAAGAATAAAGAATTGACAAAGCAATGCAAACAGCGCTGATAACTCCAAACAGTCGATATTTTTTCATAAAAACTTCTGGTAAATGTGAAACTGATGTACTCTCTGCAACTTAAACCTTAATAGCAGTAGATGAAAGTTACTATAATGTAGTGTTTATAGCTAGCAATATTTTCATCCAAATTCTATAGGAGATAGTGCGAAGCGCTAACGCACTTGATCTACGTAGCTTGCTTCTCCTCTGGAGTACGGCGGGCACAGGCATCGCTACGGATTTCAATACTGCGTAGGTTTTGTGTTCTAAATCAACAGACTTGTGTTCTGAACCAACAGACTTGTGTTCTGAATCAACGGACTTGTGTTCTGAACCAACAGACTTGTGTTCTGAACCAACGGACTTGTTTTCTGAACCAATCCTTATGCACATAACAGCCAATTTGTACAGCACATAAGCCTTAGAGGTTATTATTACTAAGTACAAGAATACCAGTCAAAGAATTAGTCATAACTCAGACATTATCTTTAATCAATTTAAGGTGATGTAGAGATGGTTTGTTGCCCATCTCTACAAAACCTAAAAGTTATTTCCAAGCAAAAACACTGGCGCGAAATCCGCACTATTTTAGCGTAGTAACTTTGTTATTTGACCTAGCAAAGCTTCATGCACCTAAAAAATTTTGGGATTCTGATAATTTAGTGACATGCAACGCCTAAGGTGTGGTGACGTGCTGAGTGTGCTGTGTTATGAACCGCAGGATAAGTGGAGAACAAAACAGTCCAGATAACTAAAGAAGATAACAGCATATAAAGCGTTACCTGTACAGGTTTTGATAAGGTAATACCTGCGGTCTTCTGCAATAGTGAAATATGAGAAAAAGTAGTCATTTTTGACCTCCTATAATAATTTTGGGTAATTCATCAATCAAAAGGCATGATGCCGGTTGATTGCAAAAAGATATACGATCTACTTTGTGTTTGACAAGTGTGTATCAAATGTATTATGTAACTCGGCTTTAGTGAATACTATACTATCCTTTGAACATCAGTTCATCACGATGCAGAAATCTACACATAAAGTCCATACAAATAACAAAAGAATGACACATGGTTTTGAGCGATGGCATTTTCAAACCTGATAACACGAAGATAACAGATAAAAATAAACAATTAAAAATGGTTATGTTGCCAAGCATCCAAATTTCCTTGATATGGGATTTATGCTATCTCTAACCAAATTAAATACACCACAGATTACCGACAGTTATTTGCTTGTGTCCATATCCAAGATGCTATTATACTCACTGTTTATACTCCAAGTACTACTAAAGCAATAAACATATCAAGAACAGGTATAAAACAGTTAGTTTTCTCTGAATATCATTTATACATAAACGAGCGTAATAATACCGTTAGAATTAAGGAAATTTGGCTGGAGTTTTTAGAGACTGATTCTCGGTTGTTCTAGATTGAATAACTTCAGTAAAAGTTTTAAAGCACTGGAAAATTATTGACAATAATTATTAATTCCTCTAATATTTAAAAGCAATTGAAAATCTTTTGCAATTCTTTTTTGGTGCTAACCGTAATTAAATGTCATGCCCAACAACTTCGCTCTGGGTAACGGAAAACCCTGGAGCCGCCGTCAATTACTGAAGCTGGGCCTAGCAGGTGCTGGAGTAACTGGTGCAGCTGGACTTTGGCAGATGCTAAATCTACAAAGTCAGTCAATAGTCAAAGTGCCACCACTCGAAATGGAAGCACCCAACGACGTTACTAACCCGATGAAGATGTTAAGGGATTTTGATTATGGGACGGTGAAGCAAGAAAATGGGCGGACTATCCGAGAATTTCAGTTAACAGCGGGTACTTCCATCATTAAGCTCAATAGTGCTGTCTCTTACAACATTTGGGATTTAAACGGTCGCATACCAGGGCCAACGTTACGGGCAAAACAAGGCGATCGCATTCGGGTACTATTTCTCAACAATGCGGGACATTCTCACTCTTTGCATTTTCATGGCGTTCATCCGGCGGAAATGGATGGTGTTCGCCCAATCAGCAATGGTAGTGCCACAATTTATGAATTTGATGCTGAACCTTATGGCGTTCACTTATACCATTGCCATATTGAACCAGTCACCCGTCACATCGCCAAGGGACTGTACGGAATGTTTATCATCGATCCACCTACTCCCCGTCCCCCGGCTGATGAGATTGTATTAGTGATGGGTGGATATGACGTGAATGATGATAGCCATAACGATTATTACGCCTTCAACGGTCTACCCCACCATTACATGCATCATCCGATTCGCATTTACAAAGATCAGTTGATTCGGCTGTATGTTCTCAACATCATTGAATACGATCCGGCAGTGACGTTTCACCTCCACGCCAACTTCTTTGATGTCTATCGCTATGGCATGAGTATGACTGCTAGCGAGAAAACAGATGTGCTGACGATGGGTGTAGCAGAAAGGCACATCTTAGAATTTTCTTTTCGCTACCCAGGTAAGTATATGTTCCATCCCCATCAGGATGCGATCGCAGAAAATGGTTGCATGGGTCAATTTGAAGTACTTGCTGAGAGTAACTCTCAAAATCCTATGAAAAATTCCTAACAAATAATATTATTAGTAATTTGTAATAAAGTTTTAGATAAGTAGTTGATAAAAAATATCATTATATGCGACAGTAAAATCTATGACAACGTGTCAAACAAACTAGCTTTTAGTAATAGTTTGCAATGTTTCAATTAATACCTTTTTTAGTTGTGCGAGGAGCAAAGATGATAAAACTTCGTTATATCTGTTTAACAGCAGCAGCAGCCTTAATAGTTACCTTGAGTTCCTGTAGCGGTACACCAACCGCAGAAAATCCATCAGCACCAGTTGCTACCCCTCAAGCTACAGAGGCAGCAAGTAATAACAGTCACAGTGGTCACGGTGGCAAAGAAAAAATTAACATTAACACTGCTATATTGTCAGAATTGGATAAGTTTGAAGCAAAACTAGGTGTTCCGGCTTTATCGAACAAAATCCAGGCAGCTCGTCCTTATGGTAGCCCAGAAGATTTAGTTACTAAAAAAGTAATTACTCAAGAACAGTTCGACCAAATTAAAGACCAGGTTGGTGTTCAAGAAGTGGTACTCACAGGTGAGGCAAAAGATGTTGACTATATGTCTAAATTAGGCTTAATGAAAGGGCATCTTTTGGTAGCACGAGAACTTCTGGATCAAAATCAGCCAAAACAAGCAGAACCTCATATTGGACATCCAGTTGAGGAGATTTACGTTGACGTAGAAGAACAATTGAATGAGCGCAAAGTCAAAGAATTTAAAACAACATTGGTGAGTTTGCAAGATTTAGTGAAATCTAGTCCGAAGGATAGCAAAGTTAAAACTAATTTTACTTCTTCAGTGCAAGCGGTTGATGGAGCGATCGCAGCTTTGCCAGCAGATCAACGTTCAAAGCCAGGATTTGTGCTCCAGGTAGTTAACGAATTGCTAGATTCAGCTAACTCCGAATATGGCGCAGCGATCGCAGATGGTAAAGTAACCGCGCCAATTGAGTATCAAGATTCCCGTGGTTTTGTCATTTACGCCAATGATTTATACAAAGGAATTTCTAGTCAAGTAGCTCAAGCAGATCCCGAAGCACACAAAGCGATCGATGCTAGTTTCGCTGAACTAATAAAAGTTTGGCCCGCCGCTATCCCACCAGCAAAAGCAGTCAAAACTCCTAATGATGTTACCAAGCTGGTGAAAACCATTGAGGAAAACTCTCAAAAAGTGGTTGACAAATCCAATACTCAAGCACAACGATAACACTTTGATTTAATGGGAAGTATATGGCAAGGAGTTTAAAATAGTTAGGAGAGACGCGATTAACCGCGTCTATACAAGAGTTAGGAGTTATGAATTATGAGTTATGAATCGCGATCTACTAACTTCCAACTTCTCACTTCTAACTCCTAACTAAATTACACTCCATTCGTTACTTGAACTAACAACTGATGCAAGAACTTGACCAGAAAAAGACCATTGACCTGCTGAACGCCATCATGGAATTTGAACTAGCAGGGGTAGTGCGCTATACACATTATTCTTTGATGGTCACTGGCCCTAACCGTATTCCAATTGTGGCTTTTTTCAAAGCACAGGCAAGTGAATCTTTACTTCATGCCGAACAAGTGGGAGAAATTCTCACCGGTTTAGATGGGCATCCTTCCCTGAAAATCGCCCCAATGGAAGAAACCTACCAGCATAAAGTCAAGGATATCTTGGAAGAAAGCTTATCCCATGAAAAGAAGGCATTGGAACTGTATAAAAAATTGCTCGATACTGTCACCAATGCCAGCATATACCTTGAAGAATTCGCTCGCGGTATGATTGGGCAAGAAGAGATGCATAATCTCGAACTGAAAAAGATGCTACGCGATTTTAGTTAATAGTCATTAGTCATTAGTCCTTAGTCATTGGTCATTAGTCAAAAACAAATTAAAAGGACAGATGACAAAGGACTAATTACAAAGGACTAATGACTAAGGACAAAAGACAAAGGACAAAAGATGAATTTTAGTACTGCTCTACCTACTTTTGTAATAACACTCCGAGAAGGAGTGGAAGCTGCTCTTGTTGTTGGCATTGTGCTAGCTTTGCTAAAAAAAGCTAAACAATCCCGACTCAATTCATGGGTATATGCTGGTGTCGGTGTTGGCATTGTCGTCAGTGCCTTAATAGGTGTGTTATTCAGTTGGGTAATTCAAGTACTGGGAGCGGCGAATCCTCAATACACCACGGTAGTTGAGCCAGCGCTAGAAGGTGTGTTTAGTGTATTAGCGATCGCAATGCTCAGTTGGATGCTAATCTGGATGACTAAACAAGCCAGATTCATGAAAGCTACAGTTGAGGGAGCAGTAACAGAAGCACTGACACAAAACTCAAATGCTGGCTGGGGTGTCTTTACTTTAATTTTGATTGCCGTTGTCCGCGAAGGCTTTGAAACTGTTCTGTTCGTTGCAGCTAATTTTCAACAGGGATTAATGCCAGCATTGGGCGCTATTGCTGGTTTAGTAGCGGCATCTGCCATTGGGGTAATGCTATTTAAATGGGGTGTCAAAATTAACATCCGCCAGTTTTTCCAGGTAATGGGCATTTTATTAGTGTTGATTGTGGCTGGATTGGTAGTTTCAGCCTTGAAACACTTTGACGAAGCTGTGGCTAATCTTGCCCTTAGCAGTCGTGCGACAGAAAGCCTTTGTTTATATTACGAACGTTTTACAAAAGTCCACTCCTGTATTTTGGGGCCAATGGTTTCCAATACTTCCACAATCTTGCCTGACGAGCAGTTTCCTGGGATTATTCTCAAATCTTTATTTGGTTACAGAGACAATCTCTATCTTGTGCAAGCAGTGGGATATATGACATTTTTACTCACCATTGGAGGACTGTATTTCCGCAGCCTTGGAAGTTCTTCTCCTGAAGGTAAAAAGAATGTCCGCTTTCCTCAAAAACCAATTAGTTCTGCAAAAGATTAAAAGCACAGTCAACTTTAGATTTTTGCCTCGTTCCCAGTCAATGACTGGGAATGCCTATTGGGAGGTTCTGCCTCCCCTATTCATCATCAAGATAGAACCTAAAAACAAGATTTTAATTTATATTTATTCAGCTAAGTGCCCTGTGGTACGAACAACGCTTGCTTAAGCTGCTGACAAGCCTTTTCAATTGCATCTATACTACCTGGATTCACTAGACCAAAATAATCAAACACATAGACTCGGTTATTTTTAGTTGCTTGCAGTTGTTGCCAAAAAGCTTCCTTTTTCAACGAATCTAAAAGCGCCACTTCCGAATTTCCTTGTGGAGGATTAACTAAAATTATCACCTCCGGATTTGCTTCTAAAACTTTCTCAGCCGAAAGCGTCACATAGCCACCAATTGGACTTTTTCCTTGTAAATCTGCTGCTATATTTTTCGCTTGGAATTTCGCCAGCAAATCCCCTGCCCAACTGTTTTTATTTGGCGCTAAAATTGGTTGACGACTAACCAGCGCTAGAGTAGAAGGACTCTGAGTTGGTTTATCTGGCAAGAAAGTTTTGTAACGATTTAACAAAGGTTGAGGATCAGCATTAATTGACTGAGCCAGTGTTTTCGTAAGTTCTTCTAAAGATTCCCAGTTATTCACCTTAGTCAGCAAAGTTGAAATTCCTAGCTGCTGAAGTTTTTGAATTGGGATGTTAGAAAAACCTTCAGCACCAATAACTAAATCTGGTTTGAGTGCTACAACTTTCTCTAAATTTGGTGGATTTTGACCTTCGCTAACGCGGGGAATATCCTTGAATCTTGAGTCATTCTTAAATAATTTACTACCAGTGATTCCAACAACTTTTGTTTGATCGAGTCGAGAGATAATATCAGCCGATAGAGAAGAAAGAGCAACCACTCTTTTTGCTGATCCTTTTGGTAATTGCTGAGAGTTCGCGTTAGTCGCCTCAGTGGTATTTTCCACTTGTGTTTGTGGCTGCTGAGTATTTGCAGTGGTGCAAGCAACTAAAACTATACTCAACAAAATTGCTAAAGTAGATAAGAGCCAACGACGATACATATTAAAATTCCTTCTGGGGGTAAGAATGGTATAAGATCGATATGGAGTAGGGCTGTTGTAATTACGAAAACAGATGTACGCCCATACTAATGTAATTCTTCCAATCCCCAGTTCAACTTATTTGGTCTCCATCCAATTTTCACCGACACGTGCATCCACTAGTAACGGCACACTCAACTGGACTGCATTTTCCATCACCGACTTAATTTGCAGTTGTAATTCTTCCCACTCATGAGGGGGAATTTCAAACACTAATTCATCGTGAACTTGCAACAACAAACGCGCCTGATAGTTCTTCAAAACCTCATGCAATCTCACCATTGCAATTTTGATAATATCAGCGTTGGAACCTTGAATTGGTGCATTAGCAGCGGAGCGTAGTAAACCTGCATCATAAGCACCCAGATTTTTTAATTTACTCAGATCAATATCTTCTGGGTTACTGCCTTTTAATTTGCGTAAACTATTATTAGTAAAGTCAAAGTAACGACGGCGACCGAAAATAGTTTCTACATAACCAAGAGCGATCGCTTCTTTTTTCACTCGCTCCAAATATGCAAATACTTTCGGATATCGTTCATTAAACCGCTTAATAAACTCGTTGGCAATGGACTTATCTATCCCAGTTGAGCGCGAAAACCTTAGAGAACCCATGCCATAAATCACGCCAAAATTGATAGTTTTTGCTATTCCTCGTTCTTCCGAGGTTATATTTTCTTTTTCAAATACTAACCGCGCCGTAACAGTGTGAACATCTTCATTTTGTTGATATGCTTGCACTAATATCGGCTCTTGACTTAAATGAGCCAAAATCCGCAATTCAATTTGTGAGTAATCAGCAGCCACCATTAACCAACCAGCTTCAGGCAAAAACGCCTTACGAATTTGACGACTAAAAGCTGTACGAATGGGGATATTTTGCAAATTCGGATTAGAAGAAGATAACCTACCAGTTGATGTAGCTGCTTGGTTAAAATCAGTATGCACCCGCTGAGTATCTGGACGCACCAATGCTGGCAATGCATCAACATAAGTAGACTTTAATTTAGATAGGGTGCGATACTCAATAATCGCTTCAACAAATCCAGTGTTATCATCTTCTTGGAGTTTTTCTAGTGTTGCTGCGTCTGTAGAGTAGCCCGTTTGGATTTTACGAGAATGTTTGGTGCTTAACCCCAGCTTTTCAAACAAAATTTGGCTCAATTGCTTAGGAGAACCCAAGTTAAAATTTTCCCCAGCTATTTTAGTTGCTTCCTCTTTTAACCTGGCTAACTCAGTTTCTAAATGCTGTGAAAGTTCTTGTAAATAAGCTGAATTGATGCGAACGCCTGTATATTCCATTTGAGCTAAAACTGCTTCTAGCGGCTGTTCCACTTCCACTAATAGCTTAGATAAAGCTGGAATTTTATCCAGATCCTCACGCAATTTCGCCACTAAACCAAAGGTAGAATAAGCATCCATACCGCAGTAATCTGCTACGGCGGGAATATCTATATCAGCGATGGTTTTACCTTTAGGAACTAAATCTAAGTAACTTTTTGCGATCAATCCCAAATATCGCTGTGCCAAATCCATCAAATTATGACTAGAATCTGGATTGAGAATGTAACTTGCCAGCATGGGATCAAACACCACTCCCGCCAAATTAATTCCTTGACACTTTAGAACTAAACGGTCAAATTTGGCATTTTGTAAAGCTTTGGGATAATCAGCACTTTCGAGAAGTGGGCGTAATGCTTCTAGCACCAAATCTTTATTCAAATTTTCCCCAGTTTTATGCCCCACAGGAATATAGGCTACCTCATCTGGTTTCGTTCCCCAACAGCACCCAATTCCTACTAACTCAGCATCTCTTGGTTCTAAATCGGTGGTTTCAGTATCCCAAGCAACGGGTGTCTCTGGGTTAGTGAATTTTTGCAAAAGTTTCACTAACTCAGTCAGTTTTGCTTCGGTATTGATGATGCGTGGTGTAATTGGGGAAGTAGATTGTTGTGGAACTGCTGCTGTATCACTAGCACTGAAAAACCATAAATCATTATCTTCATCAGCGCTGAATTCTGAGTTAGTAAAATTGGGAGTAATTGCGTCTGTTTTGGCTTCTTGCTTTTCTGCAACTTTGCCCCCAAAACGTTGCTGAAGGTCGTTTATCTTGCCTAAAAAAGACTTGAATTCTAACTTTTCTAAAATCGGTGATAAGACGCTTGTATCAAACCCTTTTAATTTGCAATCTTCTAAATCAAATTCTATAGGAACATCCAGAACTATAGTTGCCAAATAGCGAGACCTATCAGCATCTTCTTTACCCGTTGCCAGTTTTTTCTGAGTTGCGCCTTTAATTTCATCTAACGCAGCATAAATACGATCGAGGGAACCATAGGTATTTAGCAGTTGCACTGCTGTCTTTTCCCCAATTCCCTTAACCCCAGGAATATTATCCGATTTATCACCACAAAGAGCTTTAAAATCAACAATTTGTGAAGGTAAAACGCCCATTTTTTCTTTGACTTGTTCTGCTTCAAATTCAGTGATGCTATTTGTAGAGCGTTTTAGGGCATCTGGACTAAAATTCAGAACAGTGATTTCTTTGTCAGAGTCGATTAGTTGAAATAAATCGCGATCGCCAGTGAGAATCTTCACCCTATACCCAGCAGCAGTTACTCGTTGTGCTAAAGTTCCCAAAACATCATCTGCCTCGAAACCAGGGGCAGTGAAAATTGGGAGATTGAAGCCATTCAGCAACTCATGCAGGTTTGCTAAGTCGGGAATGAAGTCTTCTGGTGTTTCTTTGCGATCGGCTTTATAAGTATCGTCAGCTTCGTGACGAAAAGTCGCCTCACCCAAATCAAAAGCGATCGCCATTGCTTGGGGCTGTTGTGTTGCCATTACCTCCAGCAGGCACTTCACAAAACCAAAAGATATGCTGGTGGGAATGCCTGCTTTAGTACGCAGTCCTCCATCTCGCCCTTTGGCGAAAGCAAAGTATGAACGATAGGCCAGGGAGTGTCCATCTACGAGGATGAACGTGGGGCGTGTTGCAGTTGCAGAAGTGATTTCAGACATAGCCCTATTTTAGCCAGAAGCTTTGTCACATAGTTAGCAATTTCAAATGCTCTGCACTTGTTGGAGCGCTCTTTGGTGTTGTGGGTGCACTGGTCGGTGCGTATGGGGGGTCGCGCGGTGCGGATAGCCGCAATTGAACGGATTGGTACAGTTCCTGCTGCCCTTACTGAGGATGTTGTAGCGATCGCTCTGCCTGCCTTTATCGTTACCAGTTGCTGTCACGTAGTGCGTAAGTCTTAAGTCCTAAGTTAACTGGTATCTTAAATTAAAGAACTTGAGCGATCTAAGTTGAACCAAAATTGAAGGATCAAAACTACTGATTGAAAGGTCGATAAGCCACCCTTGCGAGCAATCAGATCATCAAAATAAGACTGCTGAAATCAGTTATGTATCAACTATCAAGTAGCAATTGCTCGATCAATTATTGATCGCGGATGCAGTTATCTTTACAGTCCAAACCAGATACAGATTGCGAAACGCTCACAATTTACATAGGAGCCACATGAGTACAATCACGACTAACGATGGTACGCAAATCTATTACAAGGACTGGTAACAAATGTTTTTACTTCGTTCCATAAATAAATAATGGTGATTAAACAGTTTTCTTTTTCTTTCTTTTAACTTTTAACTTTTACCTTGTTCGGTGAGAGTGTTATGAAAGCAAACTATCTCCAAGGAGTTTAGCGCTAATGGAAACAGCAGATGTCATAGTGATCGGCAGTGGTCAAGGAGGCATTCCACTGGCGGCTGATTTTGCCAATGAGGGACGTAAGGTTGTCTTGTTTGAGCGGGATGCTTTAGGCGGCAGTTGCATCAACTATGGCTGCACTCCATCCAAAGCGTTCTTAGCAGCGGCTCATACAGCAGGGCGGGCGCGCCAAGGTAAGAAGTTAGGCATCCACACCGAGGTAAAAGTGGATTTTCCCGCTGTCATGGAGCGAGTTCGGGGAATCCGCAGCAGCTTTAATCAGGGGATTCGCAAGCGATTGGAGACTGCGGGTGTCAAAGTCATTTGTACCGAAGCTTCTTTTGTGGGTGAACGGACGGTTAAAGGTGGGGATGTTATCCTTCAGGCTCCTCTGGTAATCATTAACACGGGTACGTCAGCGCTGATACCTGACATTCCCGGACTTGCAGGAACTCCCTACCTGACCAACCGCAACTTCTTTGACTTGAATACCTTACCAGCCCATTTATTGGTGATTGGAGGTGGCTATATTGGCTTGGAATTGGGACAAGGACTAGCGCGTTTGGGCAGTCAAACCCAGTTAATTGTGCGGGGCGATCGCGTCCTTGATCGAGAAGAGGCTGATGTCAGTAAGGTCTTAGCAGAAGCATTAAAGCAGGATGGGATTAAGCTCCACTTTGGAGTTAATGTGAATCACGTCGCCCACGAGAATAATGTGTTTAACCTGACCCTGAGCAGTGGCGAACAACTCCAGGGAGAAGCGTTGCTGGTTGTGATTGGACGGAAACCTAATACAAGTGCATTAAATGCAGCCGCCAGCAGAATTGAGCTAGACGATCGAGGGTTTGTCAAAATTGATGACCAGTTCCATACCACCTGTTCTGGAGTCTATGCGATCGGGGATGCTGCCAAACAGCCTGCCTTTACCCATGTGTCGTGGGAGGACTATCGCCGCCTAAAAGCAATTTTGTGTGGAGAAAACCGGACACGGAGCGATCGCATCCTTGGCTATGCGGTCTACACAGAACCCCAGGTTGGGCGAGTGGGTATGACGTTAGAACAGGCTCAGAAACAAGACATCAACGCGTGTGCTGTCACGTTACCCATGAGCCAAATTGCGCGTGCGATCGAGTGGGGGCATGACCTCGGATTTTATCGCATGGTGATCGACAGCGACACAGATAAAATCCTGGGAGCAACCCTGGTGGGGTACGAAACTGCTGAACTGGTGCATGTATTTTTATCCCTGATGGAAGCAGGAGCAACCTGGCAGTTGCTAGAGCGATCGGTTCACATCCATCCCACCTATGGTGAAGCTTTACCCAGTCTGGCACGGTTGCTGCTTGGGGATAACATGCCAGGGTGTCCGAATATGTGAAGAGATTTTACTGATGCACAACTTCAGTTGGCATTAATTAAGTGGATGCCTAAGCTAGGAAGTCATCCTCTTGACTCGGCTACAAAACCGTTCTCTATTTGATTGCTCATTTATCCCCGATACTAATGTAGTGCATGTATAATTTTATGTATTATGTCTACGCATTTGCAGCTTTAGTACGGAAGCCAAGTAGAACCAACTTTTGGTAGGAATTAAGTACATGAGTATAAATAAATATAATAACCAGAATAGCCAGATCCCCAACTTCTTACCATAAGTCGAGGATCTATCTCCTAAACGTTTTATGTTTAATTAGATTGACCTGCTTACTAGAATTCAATTATCAGGAACAAACAAAAACTAACTTAATATTTCGACATATCACTACCACTATCAAGCCTCTTTGGCTTAACAAAACTTTATATATATCGATAAAAAGTACATTTATCGAAGGAATTTGAACATAAAAACTTTACAGGAATTTACGTATATTTATCAAGTCTATAAGCAAAGTTTCAAAGTTAGAAATAAGTTAGCAATCCCGTAATGATTCGTTTTAGAAAAGCATCTTCCATTCATGACAACAAAACTATTCAACACTCTAGCTGCTGCCACAACTTTGGCAGGAATTGTTGCAACTTCTGGAGTGGCTAACGCGGCTTCTCTCTCGTACACTAGTTCCAGTAATTACGATTTCACAGATATCATTGATGCACCTCTGAGCGTCCAACAATTTAACTCATCTCTAGGTACACTCCAAGGTGTAACAATAGAATTTACTGGGGACGTACTTGGAAATGCAGGTTTTGAAAACAGGAGTCCAACCTCCAGTCAGGTGACACTAAATCTTACTAGTGACTTCAGCTTGCAACTAAATAATCAGTCTCTATTGGGGTTCAATCCGCAATATGCTTACAGTTACCAAGTTGCTAAATATGACAACATCACTGATTATAGTGGCACCTCTGGAAAGACTGTTTCTAACTTAACTGCCACACAATCTGCTACCCAGTCTTTCACTAATCCCCAATTCTTGCAGTCTTTCATTGGTAATGGCAACATAGACTTTTTGTTCTCAGCTCTAGCCAACTCAGTAGTTACAGGATCGGGCAACATCAGATCCTATGTTGATACATATGCCAAAGCAAGTATCAAAGTAACTTATGACTACGATGATGTAAAATCAGTACCTGAACCCTCTGCCACACTTGGAGTTGGTTTAATTGCTGGGCTTTGTCTGTTGTCACAACGTAAAAAAAGCTGGCTCAAGGTGTCCAATTTATAGACTTTCTTGAATAGGTAGATTTTTCCCATCCCATCTATCGGTCAGGCTATCTAATTTAAATTAAAATCCCCGATTTTTTCGAGAATCGGGTTTTTTTGTTGCGACTATTAGTCAGAATTTTTCTTATTATCTAAAAAATACTATTTTTGGTAATTACCGTAAATATTATTGATATAAAGTGAATTATAGCGGTTCTCGCTTGAGTGAAATACAAAATGTGGGAGGATGAACAAAGTCAACAGCAAAGTGCATCTAGCATGAAAGCATACTCCATTGACCTCCGTCAAAAAGTAATTGACGCATATAATAATCAAGAAGGCTCCCAACGAAAGCTGGCAAC
>NZ_JAVRBN020000019.1:0-136022 GCF_034531305.2 Nostoc sp. ChiQUE02 | reverse complement strand
AGCTTTCATCCCCTGCCTGAAGTACGAAAAACGCAACTGCGTTGCTGTTTCTCAGGGGTTTTCAGCATTTCCCTTATAAAAGGATTTTAGACTTTGCCGATAAGACGATCGCGAAGGAGCGATCGCATTTCCATGCCAAAAAATAATGGAGGATTTTGCTACCTCATCTCTCCTATCAGGCTTGGCTTGTGCTTATATTACACCCAATACACTGGCTTGGCTGTACAGACAAAACCTCCGAAGGTAGGTTTCAAATTTCTGACAAGTTTATTGGTTCAGAACACAAGTCTGTTGGTTCACAACACAAGTCTGTTGGTTCACAACACGAGTCTTTTGGTTCAGAACACAAGTCTGTTCTGAACAATTTATCGTCTAGCGTTGTGTAATTACTGAGTTAGCAATCCAAGTTGGATCTGCAAGTAGGTATCATTCATGGTAAATGATACCTACCGCTATGCGATCGCCGGATGAGTGCGATTATTTAAGGGTAGTTGGTCAAATAAAAAAATTGCCCATTCTTTTGCTGTAAAATATTCGCCAATTTTTGGTGTAATTTGCGATCGCACGTCATGTTTGCTATGGGCTTGGTTAATGGTTTCAAACAGAAGATACAAAAAAATTGTGATAGGAAAAGTAGTCTAAAGTGTACTCGATCGAGGTCTATGAGCATTGAAGTACTAAGCCTATATTATTTTTAAGCTTAACAATCACCCATCAGCAAAACGAGCAAGTTTAAGAGGTAAAAGTGACACAAGATGCAATCTTTAACCCTTTCTTCGCAACAGTGTTTTTAACACTTTTAGTCTGCGTGTATATGTACATACGCCGGATAAATTTTATCAAAAGTCGAAATATCCGTTCGCAGGATCTTGCTGTACCGGGCGCACTGGCAAAGATTTCGCCACCAAACGTATCTAATCCATCGGATAACTTTAAAAACTTGTTTGAGATTCCAGTACTTTTCTATGTGCTGGTGCTATACCTCTTCATCACAAAGCAGGTTGATGAACTGTATGTAAACACTGCATGGATTTTTGTTGTATTTCGCGTATTGCATAGCATCGTCCATTGTACATTCAATTTTATTATGCTTCGGTTCTACCTCTACCTATTCGCTACCCTTGCAGTGTGGTTTATGGCGATCCGTGCAGCATTTACCCATTTTGGCACGTAGTATCCATACTGACATAGCATAACTTTGTTACCTTTATCAAGGAAGGCAAAAGAAAGAAAAAGAATATTTTTGCCTTCTTTTACTAAAAGAATTTTCGCTTTGTTAGTGACGTGCCATTAATCTCATAGTGACTGATTGCATTTAGACAATGGTTGCAAAATTGCGATCGCCTGACTTGACTTAAGCAACCATTGGACAATGCGATGTCTGACGACAAGCCGCTTCTCTGCGAGAGGCTACGCCAACACGTCTACGCACTTGCCATTTCAACTTTTTTCATCCCCGTGAGGGGAAAGAGATTTAAAACTAAGAGACTTTCGGTAATCCTTGCAAAAGTTTTATTATTGTTACCATCTCGTTTCGGGGCGATACGATCAAAAAGATATCGAGATTATTTCATTTCGTGGATAGCTTTAGCGTTTCCATCCCCTTTCGGGGCGATGCGATCGTAAAGTAAATATCAATGAAACAAATCTTTCAAAAATTTGTCAATTTTGCAGCCTAGAAACTTTACTGCATAAGGCATCGACGCATCTCAACGAAGTTATGCGGTTTTCAAGGTTCAGGCGAGATGCGTCGATTAGCGACACACGTTATTTCTAAAGTAGAATTTCAGCGGATTTTTTGTCAAATTTATTACACAATTTTAAAAAAACTAGACAATTTTGAATGCTGAATCATTTTTTACAAACAAATGATGAGAATTTTCTCATAAAAGTTTCATAAAAGACTCATGGAAGATTGGGAAGCTACTGAATGAGTACGGCATCCATTCACTGAATAATTGAGGGACATTTAACCATGAGACTGATGGTATATTCCCACGATGGCTTCGGTCTTGGTAATATTCGCAGAATGCTGGCAATCTGCACCCACTTACTTGATTCAATTCCAAAACTTTCTATTCTGGTTGTTTCTGGTTCGCCGATGCTGCACAGTTTTCGTCTCCCGAAAAGACTCGATTACATTAAACTACCTTGCTTAAATCGAGGGACATTGGGTGAAATGTCTGCCAAGTATTTGGGGACAGAAATCGATGAAACAGTGAAATTGTGCTCAGAGTTAATTTTATCTGCGATCGCTGTTGCAACAACTGCATACTCCGCAGATTTCCCTTCCGGCAATTAATTTGAATAGATTGCCGAAAATTAGCCATTGGATCTCCACGTTACTAGCAAAAAAAAAGAGCGTGATTCCATATTGCTACCAGTCCCCGGAACAATTACCAGATTTAGCACTGATTGCCAAAATTGTTTAAGTAAAAAGTAAAAAGTATTTATTCATCTTTCTTTTGCCTGATTCCAACAATCAAAACTGACAGAGGTAAAATTCCATGAAACGTATTATGTTCTACTGCCAACATATTTTGGGTATGGGGCATCTGGTTCGTAGTAGGGAAATTGTGCGCGGTTTAACCAAAGACTTTCAAATTTGTTTTATTAATGGCGGAGAAATAATTCGAGGATTTGAAATTCCTGCTGGTATCGAACTCATCAACCTGCCTGCCATTAAAACTGACCCCGAATTTGCAGAACTGCAAGTAGTAGATGATGCCTTTAGCATTCCTGAAGCCAAAGAACTCAGAAAAAATCAACTTTTGGAAATTTTTAATAAATTCCAACCTGATATTTTAATTATTGAATTATTTCCTTTTGGCAGAAGACGCTTCTCTTTTGAATTAATTCCATTACTAGAATTGGCAAAATCAAATAAAAACTCAACAAAAGTAGTTTCTAGCTTGCGAGATATTGTAGTTACTAAACGAGATAAACAAGCGAAACACGAAGAAAAAATTTGCAACTTAATCAACAAGTATTTTGATATGTTGCTGGTTCACGGTGACCCTAAACTTGCACCATTAGAAGAAACATTTTCTAGAGTAAGTGACCTCAACTGTGAAGTACATTACACCGGATATGTCGTGCAAGAGCCACCAAATAATCCTATTTTTACCGATGAGGATAAAGAAATTATTAATTCAAACAAACCCATGATTTTAGTCAGTGTAGGAGGTGGTAGATTTGGTCATGAATTGCTTAATTGTGTAGTACAAACAGCACCTTTATTAGAGAAAAGATTGCCACACAACATCCAGGTTTTTACCGGACCATTCATACCAGATTCAAAATTTAATGAACTGCAAGCAATGGCAAGAAATAGCAAAAATATCTACATTCGACGGTATACTCCTTACTTGCTACATTATATGAAAAAAGCAGAACTTTCCATAAATATGTCTGGCTATAACACCACAATGAATGTTTTAACCACAGGTGTACAAGCCATGATTCTTCCCTTTACAGGCAACCAAGATCGAGAACAAACCATTAGAGCCAAAAAGTTAAGCGATTTAGGAATTGTCAAAATGCTCAATCCCAATGAATTGCAATCTGATTACTTTGCTATAAAAATTATTAATTATCTCAAAGAGCAACCCAATAAAATTATTTTTGATTGTGCCGGAGTTGAAAAAACTGCAACACTCTTAAAAACTTTAGCAGTCAAACAAAAAGTTGCCTAATAATGCCCAATTCGTGTAACCCGTTTGATTTTAGTACGTCACGGTCAGAGTACTTACAATGCCCAAAAGCGCTATCAGGGAAGTTGCGATGATTCAGTTTTGACCGACAAGGAACGCAGTGATACTTACTAAACTGGTGTTGCTCTTAAAGGAATAGAATTTGCTATTTATACAAGTCTTCTCCAGCGAGTCCAGGAAACTACGGTTGAAATTCTTTAAAGGATAAAAACAAGGGTTTTGAAGGTGGCGTAATTGTTGAAACGGAGGCTCTTGGTATTGCAGGCGCAATTGTATCCACAGCTAAAACTGCTCAAAATTGTGATTAACTTTTTAGACTGTGTTGCCGTAAAATACACACATGAGACCACGCAAAAGATGGAAAAAATGCCTGTCAGTCGTTACCGTTAGCTTGATAGGTATTGGTTTGGCTATTGGTTTACATCTGGCACTGGGAGGTAGTGTTTACCATCCGTTAACTCATCTTTACAAAATTGGTAGCTGGCTGGGCTGCAAAAACTCAACCGCATATAGCTGCAACAAAACCCCATCACCCCTGTATCCGGTAAAAACGGCATTGTTGTTACCACGCAACACAATGCTTCCGAAGTCGGGTTACAAATTCTCCAACAAGGCGGCAATGCAATCGATGCCGCAGTCGCTGTTGGATATGCGTTAGCTGTGACCGATCCCTGCTGCGGGAATATTGGCGGAGGTGGGTTCATGCTCATCCACCTCGCTAATGGTAAAGATACATTTATCGACTTTCGTGAGAAAGCCCCCTTAAAAGCTACAAAAGATATGTATCTTGACAACCAGGGAAAGGTAACTGGGTTGAGTAAAAAAGGTTATCTTGCAGTTGGAGTTCCGGGAACTGTTAGAGGATTAGCGAAAGCGCTTTCTGAATACGGAACTATGACCCGTCAACAGGTAATTAATCCGGCGATTAAACTGGCATCTGAGGGTTTTGTATTGCAGCCAGGAGATATTGATATTCTCAAAGCTGGAACTAATCAGTTTAAAAAGCAGCCGAATGTCAAAAGCATATTTTTGCAAAATGGTGATAAACCATTAGAAGCAGGAAATCGCTTGGTACAGAAAAATTTAGCCCAGACTCTCCAGCAAATTTAAACCAGTGGTGCAGATGCTTTCTACAAAGGTGCGATCGCCCAAGAGATTGTCAAAGCCAGCAGCGCTCACGGTGGAATTCTCACACTTGAAGATTTTACCACCTACACAGCCACTGAAAGTCAACCAGTACAATGCAACTATCGCGGTTATGAAGTGATCTCTGCACCACCTCCAGGAGGCGGTACTACCCTATGTGAGATGCTAAATATTCTTGAAGGATATCAGCTCAAACAACTAGGCTGGCACTCCAAAAACAGCCTCCACCTCATGCTCTCCAGTATGTTGTATGCTTTTGCCGATCGCAACAAATACTTAGGCGATCCCGACTTTGTTCAGAATCCTGTTGAGCAACTCATATCAAAAGACTATGCAGCCTCGATCCGTTTCCAGCTACCACAAGATCGGGCGATTGCACCACAGCCTCTTTATTCTGATATTACATCCAATGAGGGAACCAACACAACCCATTACTCTATTCAAGACCGTTACGGTAACGCCGTGGCTGTAACTTACACACTCAACGGTTACTTTGGCACGGGAGAGATTGCTGGCAATACAGGCTTCTTCCTCAACAACGAAATGGATGACTTCACATCTAAACCAGGCGTAGCCAACAGCTTTGGTTTAGTGCAAGGAAATGCTAACACCATAGCCCCAGGTAAACGTCCCCTCAGTTCGATGTCACCCACCATTGTCAAAAAAAATGACAAAGTTTTTCTGGTGACGGGTAGTCCTGGAGGCCCAACAATTACTACCACTGTTGTGCAAGTTATTACTAACATCATTGACTACGATAAAAACATTGCTGAAGCTGTCAACGCTCCTCGCTTTCACTACCAGGGACTACCTAATGTCGTGCTGACCGAACCCTACACTCTTGGGTCTGCTGATTTCCAACGCTTATGGGAAATGGGATACAGGGTTGCGCCATTTTTAACTTGGGGTGCGGCTGAGTCTATCTTCACAGACCCGAAAACCGGGTTGCTATATGGTGCGAATGACTCTTGCAAACCGGCTGGCATTGCTCTTGCTTATTAACCCTATTTTGTCACTCTGGTAGGAGAAGCAAACCTTGGGTTGGCTTGTCTTGTCTCTTGTAGCCTGGGAAAAGGGCAAAGGGAAAGGGAAAATTCCATCCCTTTCCCCCTTACCCTTTTCCCCACTTCTGCAATAAGTCTAATAGCCTCGACACCATAACCGACAATTATCTTAGAAGATAGTCAATCTGTATTTACCGCGTTCTTGTGGATTCTTAGAAGTAACAACTACATAGTACGTATCATCTTCAGGCAACCTAGCTCGGTCAATTAAAGCAGTATACACACCATTTTTGTCCTTGTCTTTATCTATAGCGATCGTCTGTCCTTGAGAATTTAGCAAGGCTATGTAAGGAGAAAACTCTTCATCGACACTATCTACACGAATACTAACAAGCTGATTTTTTTTACCTTGAAAATTGGAAATATTGTAAGCGCCGCCATTTTGTTTCAGGGTTGAGCTTTTAGCACTTAGTTGACCTGATTCATCTAAGGTATAACTAGCCCTGTCATTCCTCAGAGCCAGACTATAGCGACCTATCTCACCGGGATCTCGACTAGTAACTGCAATTTTGTAAGTGCCGTTCACAGGTAAACGCGCAAAAATGAATGCATCATCGCCACCACTGCTTTTATCCAATGTGCCTTTTTTGACGATGATATTATTATCAGGATCGTGCAGAAACAACAAGGGAGTTAAACTTAAGTTATTTGATCTGCGTGTATCGTTACTGCCAATCAGCCTAATTTGGACTAATTGATTTTCTCTACCCTCAAACTCATAGAAATGAAAATATCTACCTTGAGATTGAAAGTCATTCTGACTCAGAATCCCCATTGAGACATCTACAAAGTTAATCTCCTTATAAGTAGGTGTCGCGGGCGAAGAAAGCGCGGAATTATCGAGATTTTGGTTCCTACTTGTAGCTACATTAGAACTTGGCTTGCGAACTCTCCCGGAGCCAGCATTGGAACGATTGGCGTTTGAGTTAGCAACTCTACCTCCAGATGATCTAGATGCAGAGCCACTATTGGAACCATTAGAGTTTGAGTTAGAAGTTCTCCGTCCAGACGATCTAGAAGTAGAGCTATCATTTGAAGCGTTGGAAGTTCGCTGAGAATTTTCTGTGCTAGACGATATCCGACGAGTTTGTATTGGTGACTCAATAGATGTCTTCCGTCTTGGAGATACTGACGCTTGAGAAGCAGGAAGTTGCTCAACTCCTTTTGTTACTGCTTCTGGTTGTCTCTCATCTGGTGATTTGGCAATGATGAAGTTTTGAGAATTTTGAGGTTTTCCCAAAGCACTTATAGGCAGCACATTACTTGTGATTAACAAACTACTACTCAAGCAACAAATTAAAATCTTATTGAATTTGCGACGATAGTTGTTGTTTTCTAATAGCATAATCACGCTCCTAATTTTGCTGACATTTTGGTATTTAAGGGATGAATGAATTTAATTTCTTGTTTGCTGTTTTTACCGTAGGAAATAAATTTGACTTCTTCTGTAGACTCAACTGAAATTTAGCGTCTTGATTCTTGAACTATTGTAACTCCTGAATTTTGTACAGACGCGATTAATCGCGTCTCTAAAGTAAATCTCAATTCGGTAGGTATGTACTGAGTTACAAACTGAAATTACTGCTTTTCGGATTTTTGCCGAGATATTTTTGCCAACCTGAGCCAGATGCTGCCGCGCTACTAAATCGAGAATACATACATAATGGATATATTAAATTGACGGCAGTCAATCCCTCAAAAGGCATAGCTAAAGCACAACTTTTTCCAAGTTATCTAAATTGTTGAATACCTGATGAGGTAAGGAAATTGGCGATTTGTATGGTATCTCAATGAGATTGACTAAATTGACTAACAAGAGAGATTATACTGCATGACTTAAGATGAATATATACTCCAATGAAATGGATTCCCAGTATGCTCTGTTGTGTGAATCCCGATTGCCAAAAACCCCTAAATTCTGATAAAAACAACTATTGTCACAGTTGTAAAGTGGAATTGATACCCCTGCTGGGAGGTCGCTATCGTCCTACTCGGGTGTTGTCAGATGAAGGCGGATTTGGTAGAACCTATCTGGCAGAAGATGTACACAAACTAAATGAATGCTGTGTTGTTAAGCAATTCGCACCAAAACTTCAGGGAACTGGGCCATTAACAAAGGCTATTGAGCTATTTAAACAAGAAGCGAGTCGACTGCAAGAACTCGCAGAACATCCGCAAATTCCCACTTTATTGGCTTATTTTGAGCAAAATAACTATCTGTTTTTGGTACAGCAGTTTATCGATGGGCAAAATTTGCTTAAGGAATTGGAGACGCGGGGAAGCTACAACGAAACAGAGATTCGCGAATTTTTGCTAGATTTATTGCATGTGCTGAAGTTTATCCATGTGCGGGGAGTGATTCACCGGGATATCAAACTCCAGAACATTATTCGCCGTCGAAGTGACGGGCGATTAGTGCTAATTGATTTTGGAGCCTCCAAGCAGCTGACGGCAACAGTGCAAACTAAAATGGGCACTGTTATTGGCTCACACGGTTACACTGCACTTGAACAGATGCAAGATGGAAAAGCTTACCCAGCCAGTGATTTATTCAGTTTGGGGGCGACTTGTTTTCATCTACTGACTGGGGTTCGCCCATCTCAACTGTGGATGCAGCAGGGTTATGCTTGGGTTTCGTCTTGGCGGCAATATTTGACCAGTCCAGGTAGGGACGGGGTTTCTGTGTCTATAGAGTTGGGTGAAGTTTTGGATAAGCTGTTGCAACTAGACATCCAAAAGCGTTACCAATCGGCTGATGAAGTCATCACTGACTTGACACCTGAACTACCACCATTGTCATCAATCCCCCCAACGATACTTACACCAACATTCCTTACACCATCATTTGCAGCTACCTCAGTAAATAAGGGGCCAGCTTCACCAAAACCAGATAATAAGCTGAAAAGTCAACTGCTGTTAGGTTCTAGCATTTTGGCATTGGGATTGGGATTGGGGGGAGTTTGGTATTTCCAGTCTCGCCCCAATACAGTCAGCGAGTCTCCTGAGCCTATTTCTCAGCCTATTCAGCCCCAAAAAAGCGTCTCGGAAAATTCTTATCTACCCAAACCCTTCAATGGGCATTCTAGCGACGTGAATTCCGTAGCTTTCAGTCCTGATGGCACAACCCTTGGTAGTGCCAGCGACGATAAGACAATCAAGCTATGGAATCTGGCAAGTGGACAGGAAATTCGCACTCTAGAAGGACATTCCAATTGGATTTGGACTGTAGCCTTCAGTCCTGATAGCAAAATCCTCGCTAGTGGCAGTGCGGACAAGACAATCAAACTGTGGAATCTGGAAACAGGAAAGTTAATCCGCACCTTGCAGGGAAACAGCGACGGAGTGACTTCCGTAGCTTTTAGTCCTGATGGCAAAATCCTTGCCAGTAGTAGTGCTAGTAAGGACATGAAAATCAAACTGTGGAATCTGAAGACAGGAAAGTTAATCCGCACCTTAGAGGGACATAGGAATGGTGTTCCATCTGTTGTTTTCAGTCCTGATGGTAAAACCCTTGCTAGCGGTAGCTGGGACAAAACAATTAAATTGTGGAATTTAGAGACAGGAAAGTTAATCCGCACTTTGGACGGAAATGCAGAGTCAATTCTTTCAGTCGCTTTTGCTCCCGACGGTGTTACCCTTGCCAGTGGCAGTAAAGACAAAACAATCAAATTGTGGAATCTGAAAACAGGAAAGTTAATCCACACCTTAAAGGGACATAATGATAAGGTTAATTCTGTCGCCTTTTTGCCAAGCGGAAGTCCAAATGGTGTCACTCTTGTCAGTGGCAGCAGTGACAAGACAATTAAACTTTGGAATCCAGTAACAGGAAAGCAAATCCGCACTTTAGAGACGGGTTCTGGATATATTTATGCTGTTGCCATTAGCCCAGATGGACAAAGTATTGCCGGTGGTGGGAGTGGTGAGAACATTCTCAAGATTTGGCAGATGAGTCCTTGAAAAGTGCAGAAGTTTTTGCAGCAGTTGAGAGATAACGCAATAGCAATTTTAGTAGAAATGTCAATTGTGAATTGTGGATATTTACACTTATGCTATTTACACTTATGCCATGAAAGCTTCACGCAAAGATGCAAAATAAGGCGTTGCAGAACAGTGGGATGAATTGGGGCACGGGAGGAATTTTGGAAGTTATTAAATCATCCCGCTTTCTCTGCAACGCCAAAATAAAACCTATAAAATCATTCTGTATTTATTTATGCAAGACTTTAATTATTAATCGCACCCCTGACCCAAATTACTGTGTTTTCTCAACCAGAGGTCAATACTGCTCGGTTAAGAAGATTTGTCGGTTGGGTTGAATGGAGTGAAACCCAACAAAGCTCTGAAAATGTTGGGTTTCGTTCCTCAACCCAACCGACATTGGAGTTATTTATTAGGCAAAAACTACGCAGTTATTGAACCAGAGGCGATCGCTACGGAAATATTACCTTCAATTATCGGCATCTGTCATACCTGAAGACGTGATTTTATCTTTGAAAAAAGAAAATTTTCTCTTCTGAAATCGAGCTAGTTTTAATGCGATCGCTGACTTGTAGGATTGCATAATTTGCCATACACGATAATATAATCTATACCAAAATGCTTATTTACTCGTTCGCAAATGCAACTTTAAGCGGATTTATATTTGCAGCTAAAGATTGATGTGGCTGCTGTCAAAACTTAATAAGCTTTAACTATTACTTGCAGCAATTCAATTGAGGAATGTGATCGTGAAACGCTTTAATGTCTCCAAAATTCTAGGAAGTACTGTTCTAGCTCTAAGTTTGGCTACCTTGCCCACAGTTCTTCCCGCTTCTGCTCAGACAACAACCACTCCTGATGGTACTGTTACAGATACCACTACAGACCGCACTGCTACCGACGGAAATTATAGCGATGGCGATTGGGGTTTGCTAGGCTTGCTCGGTTTATTTGGTTTATTTGGTCGCAAGAGCCGCAAAGCTGATGATACTGTAGGTTACCGTGACCCTAATGTGGTAGGCTCATCTAGCTCCCGTTCTAACTATTAATAACGAGTTTCATTTTAATTGGGCGTAAGCCCTAAAGATAATTACGGGTAAAGCCTGCATAGCAGGCTTTGTTTATGTGTTTACATAGCTCAAACCCTTGGAAAGTGAGGACTTGCCAAGTTTTCTCGGTTGAATTGTTAATTGGGATTTCTCAAAAATAAAATCGCACTGCCAATTTAGCTTGATGAGCTTTGCGGGTGGTTGTTTTTGGTAACTTTAGGGCTTAAGTCACCAATCACAGAGATACTTCAAAGGCAGATTATAAGCTGATTTCGGCGGATTGAATTCCCAGTTAAAATAAATAATTAATCAGGTTTCTGAAAAGTTTTTGACTTACTTATTTTTTGTGCATCTGCCATATCATACTTCATGTCACTTTTGGCGTCGCACTCCAGAATATTTTGCTCGGCTAAAATCTAAGCTCACTCATAGCTTCAAAAGATGATATCGCCGACGACTGTAATATGATAATATTCTTTACGTGCTCAGGATTTTAGCTGGAAAAAATATCAAAATCTCTGCTTAAACTTGTAAATTTGGGTTTATTGCCGGTTTTTTGTTGCCAAATTAAGTATCCACAACTACAAGGTTATGATTAATATATTTTTTCTGCTCATACTGTTTTCTTCGCTTTTAGGGCGGATTAAATTTCCGGGAATAAATATTGGGATTCATTATTTATTACTTCCTGTATTTAGCTTTGGGATAATTAGTTTATCTGTAAAAGGAATCCCAGAAATTTTAAAAAAGCATAGAACCATTTTGATATCTATGAGTCTACTGTATTTGTGGATGTGGCTATCCGCATTGATTAGCCCGTTTCCAAATACTGCGATTACTTACAGTATAAAATATTCTACTTACTTCATAGAATTTTTTGCTTTTTTAGTTCTAACTTTTAGAAATCTCAAAACATCATCTTTAACATTTTACTATCGTTGTATATTATATTTACTACAAATAATTGCGGCTTTTGGTTTTGTAGAAGCTTTATTTCCCAATCATTGGATTTTTGAATTATTAAAATTTCCCAGTTATTATCCCCAGATTGGATCAATAATGCAGAATCCTAATCAGTTTGGGGTAATAGTCGCCATTGGATTATGTTTAAGCCTAATTTTAGAAAAACAGAGCAAGATATCTAAATTTGAATTATACATTAGCGAATTTGTTTTTATTATTTGCCTAGCTTTGTCTGCCAGCAGAAATGCTTGGCTAGTTTTGATTTTTGGTATGTTTCTTTTATTGATATATAAAATTGTTAGTATTAGAAAAATGATTTTTATCATGAGCCTATGGCTTTTATGTATTATATCCATACCAGTATCTACATATAGAATTGGTTTGGGAGATAGTAAAATATTTCCCTTAATTAATTTATTTATAACCAATCCTAGCGAAATAGTGCTTCCTAGTCCTGTAGGAACAGCCTTGTCAAGGTTTGCGCTTTGGCAGGCAGCTATTAATGAAACTATTAAAAGACCGATTACTGGTATAGGGATAGGAGCCTTTGCAGAACATATAGGAGTAAAAGTTTTTGGGGTTAAAGGTTATCATGCACATGATATATTTTTAAATGTGTTAGTAGAACAAGGAGTTATTGGATTCTTGTTATTTACTAATTTTTTAGTAAGAATAGCATCTTATGCTAGACATGCTAATCCTCTGACTATCATTCCAATTATGATGTTTTTAGCGTCTCAAATACCAGATTTTTTTGCTGAAGACTATACTTTTACAAGTATCGAATTTTATTTTCTGGCAGCCGCTATAAATTCTCGAAAAGATTTGGTCATGCAATTAAAACCTGAAATTATTTACAATGCTGAAAAAATCTACGATTGATAAACATCATTTTTACTTAATATTTCCCAATATATTTGATTTTAAGGGAGGTATTCAAGTTTACTCAACATTTTTGCTGAAAGCTTTACAAGATGTATATCCTGAAGCTCATTATGATGTGTTTCTCAAGTATGACAAGGACAATTTAAAACAGCAGGAAAACTTGCAATTTTTAACTTCAACAAAATTTCATTATTTTGGAAATTTACCAAGATTATTGCAAAGTATTTTATTTGCGATCAAAATAATTATTTCGGCTATTCTTCAACGTCCCACTCTAGTCATATCAACTCATGTTAACTATGCCATTGCTTGTTATATTTTAAAACTTATTACTGGGACTCCTTACTGGGTAGTTGCTCATGGCTTAGAAGTTTGGGAGATAGAAAATAATGTTACTAAATTAGCATTACAAAAAGCAGATAAAATTATTAGTGTTAGTAATTACACACGCCAGCGCTTGCTTGAATTAAAAAATATTGACTCCGAGAAAATAGTTCTTTTACCTAATACCTTTGATGCCAAACAATTTAAAATAAATCCTAAACCTACCTACTTACTGAAACGATATAACTTAACAGATGAACAGCCTGTAATTCTAACAGTAACGCGGATGGGACGCATGGCAAAATACAAAGGTTACGACCAAATACTTCATGCGTTAGTCAAGATTCGCTTGCATGTCCCTAATGTTCGCTTCATTCTTGCAGGGAAAGGGGATGATATACCTCGAATTAAAGCTTTAGTTAGCAACTTGAATCTACAAGATTGTGTCACTATTGCAGGATTTATACCAGATGAAGAATTGTGTGATTATTACAATCTCTGTGATGTTTTTGCTTTGCCTAGTAAAGGAGAAGGATTTGGTATTGTTTACCTAGAAGCTTTAGCTTGTGGTAAACCTGTCCTGGCGGGGAATCAAGATGGTTCTATAGACCCCTTGGCTGAAGGAAAATTGGGATGTTTAGTTGATCCTGATAACGTTGAAGAAATTGCCGATAATCTAATTCAAATCCTGCAAGGCGATTGCTCTAACCCAGTAATTTACCAGCCACAATACTTGCAGCAAAAAACTATTGAAGCTTTTGATTTTAGCCAGTTTCGTACAAGTTTAGCAAAGTTAGTTGGTGGACATTAGTTAGGATTAAAGGAAATGTTTTTTCTATAGATTTGATTTTTAAAAATGGACGATTCAGTATTTGTTATATTTCTGGCCTTTGGGTGTCTTTGGATTTTGATGGGAGTTGTAGGTTGGATTGCGTTTTTAAAATCTGAGGGTGAGGAAATTAAGTTTGGTAAGTGGGGACTTATAGTTGCTATTCCCATCTTAATACCAATAATTGTTGCTCTGATTATTGGTATATTTTATGGAACTCCCTAGGTAGGACTGTAAGGATAATTCTATTGAGAGAAGAATTATGGTAGTGTTCACGCATAAATCCAGTTGGTCATTAGTGCTAATGACTAATACAACTCTTGGAGAGGCTGCGCCCTAAGCGTGGCTATGCCGCAGGCTTTACGACTACGCGTTTCCTGAGCGTAGTCGTTGGCGCAGCCTCTCGTAGAGAAGGGCAGTACAAGTGACCAATGACTAAAACGGGCGGCTATCCCAGACACCCCTTGTTCGCGCAGCATCTCGTTGAGAAGGGATAGCCACTCGCTGATTTTCGTTGAATTTGCCCCTTCTACAAGGAATATGTTGTCAAATTTAAACTGTCAATGTAAAACCCTTGAATGTCGCATCCAGAAAATTATTACCTAGAAGCTGAATTTGAATTCCTCCCATGACTGCCGTCATAACAGCCTCAGCTATTTCGCGTTCTTCAACTCGATTGTTAGGTTGCAAGTCAGTAATTTTGATTCTAGACATATTTTTATGCTTAATATTTTCTAAATTCCAGCAAAATTGTCGTCTAATTAATTAACAAACTCATCAATCAAAAGTTATAAAGTCCAATATTTGCAAGTTTTTTAAAAAGACATTAGTGTAATTCAAATATAAAGCTCAGAGAAGTCAAAATTATGACTAGTAAATGCGAACTCACACTAGGGAAATACTATTTTATAAGCAATAAAAGCAATAATTATTTTTAATCTCTCTTTTTTACTTGTTAATTGCACCCCTAACCAAAATCACTGTACTTTCTACACCAGAAGCGATCGCTTCTGGAATATTACCTTGAATCGCCTGCTGCAACAATCCCTCGCGCGATGCTCCCAAAACTACAACATCGTAACCTTCGGTTTTCACTAGGTTAATCACACCTTCAGCCACTGAATCAGCTTGAACTGGGACAGCAACTACGGTACTGGACAATTTGCGCCGCCGTATCAAATGGCGAATGGCTTGTTCTGAAACTGACATATCTGGCTTGAGTTCAGATGGCTTAAACACCTGTGTCAGGCGAATTTTTGGATCATTTCCCAATGTAATTAAAGCTGGTAGCAATTTAATCGCTAGTGCGGAATTGGGGCCACCAGCCATCGGCACTAGCCAGCGATTGAAGTGGGGATTGGGGATTGGGGACTGAGTAGTGCCTAATTTTACTAATACTACTTCGCATGTGGCTTGGCGAATTACGGTGTCTACAACGTTACCAAAAATCCGACCAGGGGTAGATGTGCTACCTTTCCATCCCATTAATATTAGGTCGATGTGTTGTTCGTTGATTGTCTCCAGAATTGCCTGGGCGACATCGTGGGTAACTCGAATCTGCGTGTGTAGTGGAATTTTCCACTTTTTTGCTAAGACTTCCGCCTGTCGGAGCAAGCGTCGACTTTTTGCTGTCCTTACCTGTGTTTCTGATGGGGAACTGTGGCGGGGTATCAGCATTACTTGTACGCAATCTATTTCATAATGGCGATCGCGGGCAATAGCTGCTGCCATTTGTAATAAAATACCCGCTGTTTCGGGATTAGCTACTGGCACTAATAATCTACCACTGCCGGTGCTGGGCGATCGCGTTTGGTAAACTATGTATGAAGGTTCTGGTCGCAGTTTTGGAGTCCGGTTATCACAATTGAGATGATCTGCTTCCGCCCGAATAATATCTGCACGAGTAATAATCCCAATCAGTTTTCGTCCATCTACCACTGGTAAGCGACTGATTTGATAGCGATCGAGTAAATACAGCACATTGCTCAGGGTATGGATTGGTGTTACTGTCATCGGGACAGGCGTCATAATTTCTTTTAAGAAAATATCGGCTAAATTGCGATCGCTCAGTGTGTGCTTTGCACTCTCGCGTATTTTCAGCAAATCTGATTGCGTCACAATCCCTACTAACTTGCTATCTTCTACCACAGGGAAACCGCGATGATGGGAACGAGCAAAGGACTGCATTGCTTCTTCCAAGCTCATCTCTGCATCTAGAGTTTCCACCCGTTCTTGCATCACATCTTTTGCAGTTAACTTGGTTAATGCTCCCTCCATAGGAACTTCTTTGGTGAGAGTGATGCCTTTTAATTCCAAAAGTTTCTCATAAAGCGAACCAGGCACTACCTTATCCGCAACCAGGTAAGCTGCTACAGAAACAATCATCAAAGGTAGCACCAGATTGAAATCGGTAGTCATTTCAAACACAATCACAATTGCTGTGATTGGCACTTTGGAAACGGCGCTAAAAAAACCACCCATACCCGCTAGTGCATAAGTAGTAGGAGAACCCACTCCTGTGATGTACAACTCAGATACACCAATGATGTGTCCTAAACAAGAACCCAAAATCAGACTGGGAGCGAATAATCCCCCCGGCGCTCCCGAACCAAATGCTATCAGTGTGAGGATGAACTGCGCTGTAAAAGCGATCGCTGCTACGGTAGGATGGGAACCTCCAGTAATTAAAGACTCCCGTAATCCCGTATTATCACGAAAGGATGCGGGAAGCATCGCCACGACAACACCGGAGATAAATCCAGCCAAAGCTACCCGCAACGGTAAGCTGATATGTAATTTACTATAAAATTTAATACTAAATATTAAGCCACGATTAAACAATGCACCCAGCAACCCTGCCAAAATACCCAATAGCAAGAAAAAGGGAATTTCTGGGATCGAGAATTGGCTAGAAGATTGCGTCAATTGCAGGTTAAGGTCAAGAGAGCCACCACCTAAAAGTCGGGATATCACCCCACCAATAAAGGAGGCAATAATCGCAGTTCCCAGAGTCAGTCCTGATAAATCCTGGAGTAACTCTTCAACGATAAACAATACACCTGCGATCGGGGCATTGAAAGCAGCTGCCAAACCCGCACCTGCACCTGCTGCAATCATTTGCCGCCGATGATCTGGAGAAGTGGGAACCCAGCGACTTAACCCTGCTGCCAAACCTGCTCCTACGTGGACGGTGGGGCCTTGTCGTCCCAGAGTCATGCCGGAACCTATGGCAATGATGGCACTAAGTAACTTCACACCTGCCACCCGCCAAGATAATGTTATCGGCACATTGGCGAGAGAGGCTTTGACTTGCGGAATACCGCTACCAGAAGCCTCTGGTGCCAACCTATCCACCAACCATCCAGCCACAAACCCCAGAATAAGACCAACTGCCGGTAGTGCCACCCATGTAGGTAAAAGATGGGTACTATGGACTCGCCATGTCCCCAGCCATCCCGATCCCACTTTCAGAAACACCGCAGATAGGGCAGCAACCAGACCGATCACACAAGCTTCGGCGATCGCTAAACCTCTTCTAGGCTGCCACCAGGTGCGAAAGCGCTGATTCAGAACAGGAAGAGACATAAGGGACTTCCAACTAAAAATAATATCCCATCGCATTTAGGGCAGGGGGCAGGGAGCAGGGGGGAGAAACTAGTCGTGTTGAGTCCAGAAATTGGGATAATTTATTTTTTGGAGTTCCCTAATTCTCACAAATTAGGGCATTGGGCATTGGGCAATAATCGTTCTTCTTCCCCTGCCCCCTGCCCCCTGCCTCTTTAATTACTTCTCCCCGTCGTGGATAGCCCTTCTACTATCAGAGATGGAGTATAACAAGAACCATTCCAATCAGCATCGTTGCCTAGTGTAACCAATTGCTTCAGGGCTGTGTAAACATTACCTGCAACCATCGTATCCTTAACGCGGCCAATTACTTGACCATTTTGGACGCGGTAGCCTAAATCGACGTTGATCGAAAAATCTCCAGTAATACTGCCGCCACCACCCAGCATTTGATCCACAATCAAGCCATCATCCAGTTGTTGAATTAGATCTGGTAGGGATGCCGAACCTGGCTGGATGAGAAAATTAAATAAACCAGGGGTGGGATAGCTGCCTAAACCAGGGCGAAAACCATTTCCAGTGGTTTCAGTACCGAGTTGGCGTCCGGTGGTGCGATCGCCATAGAAATGCTGTAAAGTCCCATTTTGGATAAATACTAAAGATTGAGTCGGAGTGCCTTCATCATCAAAGGGGCAACTATAAGGGCCTGCTTCCGGGTCTTGGTAGAGGGTGAGGCTGGGTGCAACTACTGGGTTACCCAAGCGTTCTGCCCAAGGCGAAGCTACTTCTAAGACTCGCTTGCCATTCAAAGCTGCTTGCACAGTACTCCAAAGCATATCGGCGGCTTTAGAAGTGAACAAAACCGGGATGCGACCAGTAGGAGGTGAGACATTTTCTCTGGCCCAAATTAACCGCTGTAAAATTTGATTAGCTAATCTCTCTGGGTCGAGTTCACCCCGCTGAGTTTGTCCATCGGAAACATTCAAAAAATCATCGCCACGCACCCATTCTGCTGATATATAGCAGCTGAGGGTAGTGTCGGTGTAGTGACAATCTAAACCTTTGGTATTGATTAGTCTTGTGGTTTCAACATCACATTCCCAGTCACCATTGCACACAACATCAGGATAGGCATCACGGATGAGTGCGATCGCTTCTTTGCCCCAATCTACCAAAATCTCTATCGGCACACTTTCCCCTAAATCTGGGTAAGAGGGCTGAAAATTAGAACCTAATTCTACTGTTTCCGGTTGATTCAGTTGACTCAGGGCTAGAGCTTTTTCCACCATTACTGCGGCTGAGACAGAACCGTAAGCCACCGTGAGTCCCGGACGCCCGTTTCGCCAAAGCCGTAGTGCTGTGCCTTCAGATTGACTGGTTTCTAGCTGTTTGAGTCGGTTTGCCTCAAAAAACACTGGGCGAGAAAGCGATCGCGACTGATACACCTCAGCAGCTTCTGCTCCAGATTTTATAGCTAGTTCCAGCAACTGTTCGGCTAGTTCTTGTGCCATTCTTTTCAGAACCCATGACCCTTAGTGAATTGTGGATTTTGAACCGCATATCAACGCTGTCTCTAGAAAGTTTGATCGTCGGCTTTTGGCGATTAGACTTTCCGCTGATGGACGCAGATAACTATCCAAAAATCATCAGCGTGTTTCGGCAGTTGCGATTTTGAACCGCAGATCAACACTGATGGACGCAGTTAATTATCCCAAATCATTGTCATGTCTCAACGGATCTAGTCATTAGTCATTAGTCATTAGTCATTAGTCATTAGTCATTGGTCATTAGTCATTGGTCAAAATCAATAGTTATTCTTCCCCTGCTTCCCCTGCCTCCTCTGCTCCCCCTGCTTCCTCTGCTCCCTGCCCCCTGCCCCCTGCCCATTTTCAGAGATTAACCTCTTGCAACAGCCAAAAGCCAGCAAAAGATTGTGCCTTGGGATCAGACTGGACACCGATAAAATGCACGCCGTTAGCTTTTTGCTTGGCTTCTTCAAAACCTTTGGCTTCTGCTAAGATTTGAGGTTTCTTGATATTTGCCACAATCCAACTTTCAGTTACACCAGTTTCTAAAAGCAATCTCGCCTCTTCGCTGGTGTCAAATCTTAAGAAAGCCAACTCCAAACCAGACATCCAGCCTGCCAAAGGCAACGCTCTCGGTGAAAAAATCAAAATACCAGGAATACGAGCTTCGGGTGAAACTTTCGCCAACTCTAAGGGGAAAGCTTCACTAAAGCCAATTTCCCACTCTGGCATTTCTGCCAAATCCGCAGCATCTAAGGTAACAAATACCCACTGCTGTCCTTCCAAAGCATCTGGTAAACGTTGCGGCAGAGGTTTTTCCAAGCGGACTGAGGGATTAGTCCCCCCTTGATACCCTGCCTCTTGAGGATACACTTCTTCCAACCGCTGTTCTAACCATTGGTTAAGAACCAAAGTACGTCGGCTAGGCTGGGCGGGAATGCCCAAGTCTTGGCAAGCTTTAGTAATCATATTGTTCATTTGGCGGCGGAAAAAGCGGATTTTAATTGGTGCTTTTCCAGCTTGGTTAATAGCCTCCTGCAATGCTGTCCGCAACCAGCCCGAATTTACCTGGGTACTGGGACAATATTGAGCATAGCGAAACAAAGAATCTGGTTTGGTGCCGATATCCAAGGGGCTTTCACAGACTAAGACTTCCCAAATTTTTTTCTGATTATCGTCCAAAATTGGACGGGAGTAAAAATCGATTTCCCAAATGCTGCCCATGTTTTGCGGTAAAAATCTGGCTGTTATGTTTTCCTGATATGTTGATCATACGAGTGTTGGGGCAGCATTGGGCATTGGGCATTGGGAACTTGGAATGGGGCACTTGTACTGAGCGTATCGCTAAAGCGAAAGCTTCGCTAACGCGTAGCATCTCGTAGAGAAGCCGTTGGCGTGGTCACTGAGCGTAGTCGAAGTGCAGCCTCTCGTAGAGAAGTATTGGGCATTGGGCATTAAGAAGAGACAAGGGAGAGAAGTCAAATTGCAACTCTTGGATGCCTTTTTTCTTCATCTCAAGGCGCGATGTCTACGATGGTCACTGAGGGCAGGCGTACCCCTCCGGGGAAGCAAGCTACGCGCAGCGTCTCGTAGAGAAGTGCGGGCTACGCCTACGCCTAAATCCGCAATATCTTAAACAGCGAACTGACAGAACGCCAAAAAATCATGGTCTATAGGACTCATATTTGATTTTTGAAAAAAATTTGGTACACCTTCTTAATCTTCTGAAATCCTATTGCTTATTGCCTACCGAAGCAAGTGATTTCAGTAATCAAGCCGGATTCCCATAGCATTTTCCCTAATTAGTTAAGATAATCTTCATCAATCTTCTTTCCTTTTACCCTTCTCCTTGGAATTATGACGCAGGAAGAGTTATTGCAACTGATAGATCGTGCCGTGGCTGAGGGTTGGCGAGAGTTAGACTTGTCAAGACAGAAGTTGACTGAGTTACCTGTGGAAATTGGGAAGTTGCAGCAGCTTGAGTCTTTGATTTTGGGAAAGAAGGTTGAAGGTTATGAATTCGTAGGAAACCGCTTTCTCGAAAAGGTTTCAGGCAACAATTTAAAAACGCTTCCACTCGAACTATTGGGTTTGCCTAATTTGCGTAAGTTGGATATTAGTGGCAATCCTTTAGAGAGCATTCCCGATGTGATAACGCAAATATTACATTTAGAGGAACTTATCTTAATTCGAGTAGAGCTAACTGAAATACCAAAGGCGATCGCTAAATTAACCAATCTGACGCAGCTTGACCTCAGTGGCAACCAAATAACCCAGATTCCAGAGGCGATCGCTAAATTAACCAATCTGACGCAGCTTGACCTCAGTGGCAACCAAATAACCCAGATTCCAGAGGCGATCGCTAATTTAACCAATCTGACGCTGCTTAACCTCAGTGACAACCAAATAACCCAGATTCCAGAGGCGATCGCTAAATTAACCAATCTGACGCAGCTTGACCTCAGTGACAACCAAATAACCCAGATTCCAGAGGCGATCGCTAATTTAACCAATCTGACGCTGCTTAACCTCAGTAGCAACCAAATAACCCAGGTTCCAGAGGCGATCGCTAATTTAACCAATCTGACGCTGCTTCTCCTCCATAACAACCAAATTACTAAGATTCCAGAGGCGATCGCTGATTTAACCAATTTGACGGTGCTTGCCCTTTATAAAAACCAAATTACTAAGATTCCAGAGGCAATCGCTAATTTAACCAATTTGACGGTGCTTTACCTCAGTATCAACCAAATAACCCAGATTCCAGAAGCGATTGCTAATTTAACCAATCTGACCGAGCTTTACCTCGTTTACAACAAAATAACCCAGATTCCAGAGACAATCGCGAATTTAACCAATCTGACGCAGCTTGACCTCCGTGACAACCAAATAACCCAGATTCCAGAGGCGATCGAAAGTTTGTCGAAATTGGAAACACTAGATTTACGGGAAAATCCGCTTCCTATTTCACCAGAGATTTTAGGATCCTCTAATTATGTTGGTTCAGTTGAAGATATTTTCAATTACTTGCAATTACTCCGTAGCGGTGAAGTGCGTCCACTCAACGAAGCCAAACTCTTGCTCATCGGACAAGGCAGCGTCGGCAAAACATCCCTCATCAAGCGACTAATTAGCAATGAATATGATAAAAATCAATCTCAAACCGACGGACTAAATGTAGAAACTTGGAACGTGCAGGTCAATAGTAAAGACATCCGCCTCAATGTTTGGGACTTTGGCGGACAGGAAATTTATCATGCCACCCATCAGTTTTTTCTGACTAAGCGCAGCCTTTATCTCCTAGTTTGTAATTGTCGCACTAGCGAAGAAGAAAACCGCATCGAATATTGGCTCAAACTAATCGAAAGCTTCGGCGGACAGTCCCCCGTGATTATCGTTGGCAACAAAAAAGACGAACAACCCCTCGACATCAACCGCAAGGCATTACGCGAGAAATATTCTAATATCCAAGCGATTATCGAAACCTCCTGCCAAGACAATATCGGCATTGATGAACTTCGCACCGCCATTTTGAAGCAAATCGCCAAACTCAAAGAAGTCTACGACCTTCTACCCCTGACATGGTTTGAGGTTAAACAACAACTCGAATCCATGCCCCAAGACTTCATCAGCTACAACCGCTACATTGGTATCTGCCACGAAAACAAGATTTTTGAAGAACAAAACCAAGATCAACTCATTGATCTCCTCCATCGACTCGGTTTAGTTCTCAACTTCCGCGAGCATCCCATCCTCAAAGATACCAACGTCCTCAAACCCAACTGGGTTACAGAAGGCATTTACGCACTTCTGAGCGATGAAACCCTCAAAACTAAAACTAAAGGCATTTTCACCCCCGCCGATCTCACCGATATCCTCGATAAAAAGCGTTACCCCACCGAGCGTTACGATTATCTGATCAGGCTGATGAAAGAATTTGAGCTTTGCTTTGAATTAGATTGTAAACCACCACAATTTCTGATTGCGGGACTTCTGCCTAAAGACCAACCAGACGAAACAGAACTCCGCGGCGAAACCCTTGAATTTCAATACCATTACAAAGTTCTCCCTGAAAGCATCATCTCCCGCTTTATCGTCATTACCCACGAAAAAATTCATAACCAAATCTATTGGCGCAGTGGCGTAATGCTGCAATATCAAGAAAACAACGAAATCTACAACATCGCTCGGATCAAAGCTGATCCCGAAGACAAAAAAATCTTCATCACTATTAGCAAACGCCAAGAAACCCGCCGCTTATTTCTCGGCATCCTCCGCGATGTCTTCCAAAAAATCCACAAAAGTCTCCCCAATCTCGAAATCACCGAATGGGTTCCCGTCCCCAACTATCCCAAACATCCACCCCTCGACTACCAAGAACTCCTCGGACTCGAATCAATGGGTGAAAGCACAATCACTATCGGTAAACTAAAATTAAAACTCGATTTGCGTCAACTACTTGATGGGTATGAAGATATAAGAACTCGACAAAGACAACAAATAGACAAAGAAATTATTGAATCATTCCCCATTAAGGAACCAATTATGTCAGAAAGCATCAGAAACCAAATATTTGTTAGCTACAGTCATGAAGATGCAGAATGGTTAATAGAACTGCAAAAACAGCTAAAACCCTATATTCGTGCAGAAGGTTTGATCGTTTGGGATGACACCAAAATCAAACCTGGCGCAAAATGGAAAGCCGAGATTGAAAAAGCATTAGCCACGGCTAAGGTTGCTATCCTGCTAGTCAGCCCTGACTTTATAAACTCTGATTTCATCGACAAACATGAACTCCCCCCTTTACTCAGCGCAGCCGAACAAGAGGGATTAACCATTTTCTGGATTCCAATTAGTGCAAGCTCATACACAAAAACCGACATCCAAGAATACCAAGCTGCTCACCCTCCAAATAAACCCCTCGACACTCTAAATAAGCCAGAACGTAATCAAGCTTGGGTGAAAATTTGCGAAGAAGTCGAAAAGGCAATGAAATAGAACCTATTTCAACATTGACCAAATTTAACTTAAATGTTATAGAAATAGGAAGCAAATTAGGTATAGAACTAAAGCTTCCCCTGTTAAAGTGATTTCTGGCAAAGAATATACCAGAGGGTTTGGCTTCGACTTCGCTCAGCCAACACCGTGCCCTGAGCGTATCGCTAAAGCAAAAGCTCCGCTAACGCGTAGCGTCTCCAAGAGTTGTCGTTCGCGCTAGCGTCTCCAAAGGAGAAGGGCACAATCACGATTGGTACAATATTTTCTGGAAATATCCTAAATAGATTTTTTTAAGTCTAGGGGCGATCGCATAGGTTGAAATGATACCCGCCTTTCAATAGGGTTCGGTTAGGGCAGGAGACGCGATAAATCGCCGTCTCTACAAAGGGCTTATTATTGTAAAGACGGCGATTTATCGCGTCTTTGTGATCTATAATTTTCATCAAAAAATCTTATCCGAAGTGTATTGACCCACCTTTGACTTAATGAAAATTGAACTAGCGATCGCTACTCATCAATCAATATTTAAACCTAACCTACAGCAAACTCAGTATCAGAGCGCACTCTAGCAGGTTGAAAACCTAAAACTATATCTTCATGTGGTACACCTAATTTTAACGCGTTTAACTTGCTCATGATACAAATCTTTTGCCATATTATTAGGTTGTGTTGAGAAACTCGAGCGATCGCTAATAAATCACGGCACTAGAACATTTTAGCTAAAATTTGACGGACTCAAAACCTTCAGCACGATAAGCTTGACGGCATAGCTACGCTTACCGCCATGCAGAAAAAACCTATGCTGTATGGCATTCGCTATTATCCCAATTACAAAATTGCGATGTCTACGACGGGCTACGCCTACGCGGTCTAAAGCATATAGAAAATCACAAAGTTGAAGAATACCCGTATTAACGTGTGAATAATTTTAATTAGTGTCAATTTGATTTCACTTTTCATAAAAGCAATGGAAGTACTTCAAAACGATATTTGAGTACTTCAAAACGATATTTGAGTACTTCAACACGATATTTGGGTACTTCAAAACGATATTTGGGTACTTCAACACGATATTTGGGTACTTCAAAACGATATTTGGGTACTTCAACACGATATTTGGGTACTTCAAAACGATATTTGAGTACTTCAACACGATATTTGGGTACTTCAAAACGATATTTGGGTACTTCAACACGATATTTGGGTACTTCAAAACGATATTTGGGTACTTCAAAACGATATTTGGGTACTTCAACACGATATTTGGGTACTTCAACACCAATACGGTTTAGTTACAGCACATTTCAGGTAAATGAAGTACATATATAAAACCCAAAACCTTGTAGAGACGTAGCACTGCTAAGTCTCTAAGTATATTTGATATTCTTCTTATAAAATTTTTTATACAAATAATTTTAAAGATTTCAAGTGAAATTGGGGAATAAATATCAGATTTTACCGTAAACTTCACTTTAGTTTTGGTGGTTTTTACTCAGGGGGAGAAGAATGGCAAATAGCTAAAGTGGAATCACAAGTCTGTACTAGTTTTCATATAAGTTTTTGCAAGAGAGGGATTCATGGCGCGACTGAAACGCAGTTCTCTGGTATTAGATAAAGCAACGCTACGAATATCGGGGATGAGATCGATTAGCGAAACGCTTGAGTTTAGCGATAGCTTAAATTTAGCGGAGTATGAAAAGCGGATTCAAACCTTGCAAACGAAGCTATCGAGCTACAACACAATGCTTTCCACAATTGATGAAGCGGTAGGGCAGATTGAATTGCTAGAGCAGGATTTGAGAAGCTACTCGGAAAAAATGTTAATGAGTGTGGCGACGCACTACGGTAAGAACAGTTTACAGTATATACAGGCAGGGGGTAAACCACGCAAGAGTAGTAAGCGATCCGTGGGGAAGACTGCGCCAAAAACGACGATCGCAGTAGTGATGACACCAAATACAGAGAAAGCAACAACAAATGGTGATGGCACGAAGGTGTTGGTAAAGTAAGGAAATTAGTTGATCGGTGCGATCGTCCGGCTCTTTTTTAGCCGAGCGATCGCCACAAACAATAGACTTCTTGCATAAGTCGGGAAAAGGGAAAGGGGGAAAGGGAAAAAGGGAAAGAAAAAACCTTTAACCCTTCCCCTTTAACCTTTTCCCAAAACCCGATTCCGGATTAAAAATGCACAAAACGAGAAGTATTGGGTTTAATCGTGTCTTATGTCTTTTGTGAACCTAAACCTAAAGTTCTTGACGTGTTGGACGGATGATCATTTCGTTCACATCAACATCATCGGGTTGCTCAATGGCGTATGCAATAGCCCGGGCGATCGCATCTGCATCAATGGCGATCGCATAGAGTTGATCAATTCCTGCTGCTGTGTCTTTATCGGTAATCGTGGTAGTCAGTTCAGTGGCAACGGCTCCTGGTGAGATATTAGTCGAACGGATTTCGCCGTTTGACTCTAGTCGTAACCCTTCAGAGATTGCTCGCACTGCGTACTTGGTAGCACAGTAGACTGCTGATCCCGGAAACACCTTATGTCCAGCGACAGACGATAGGTTAATAACGTGACCAGACTTTTGCTGACGCATAATCGGCAACACAGCAGCAATCCCATACAGAACGCCCTTGATGTTAACATCAATCATCCGCTCCCACTCCTCCACCTTTACTTGCTCAAGGCGAGAGAGAGGCATCAAGCCGGCATTATTAATTAGCACGTCGATCCGGCTGTATGTACTTAAAGTTTCCTTCGCCAAGGCTTCTACTTCTGAGCGATTTGTTACATCTGTTACTCGATAGGTTGCAGTCCCTCCTGATTTAGCGATCTCTGCAACCAAATCTTTGAGCCGATCATCGCGGCGGGCGGCCAGCATCAGTTTGGCTCCACTAGCAGCAAGTCGCTTTGCAGTCGCCTCACCTAAACCACTGCTGGCTCCAGTGATGATTATCACTTTGTTTTGAATAAGAGACATATTGATTAATCTGGATTATGAAATATTGGGTGCTATTTTATGCAACCATATCAACTAGCTTGTAGCTAGATCAACGTTTTTGTCCCGGCAGCGTCACTAATCCAAACTGCTATCATCACACCGTTTGAGTTCTGTCCCGTTAAAAATCGCTAAAGTATCTCCTTATTAACCACGATTGATCCAAACGCCTCTGAGTCCAGCTGCTTTAGCTGCATGATAGTCTTCCACAATGCTATCGCCAATATGCCATGCTGCCTCTGGGGAACATTTATGTTTATCTAAGGCAATAGCAAAAATTTGAGGATCGGGTTTAGCTGCACGTACCTGGGTAGAAATGGTGACAGAGGTAAAAAACTCTCTCAATCCCAAACTTTGCAATACTGAGTAAATCCGAGAATCAAAATTGGACAACACCCCCAAGGTAACTCCCAACCGCCGCCAGTTGATTAAAGCTGGTAAAACATCGGGATAGACAAACCACGGTTCACCAGTGCCAAAGTGGATGTAAAGTTCGCTAAAGAAAGCCGAAAAGTCAGAAAATTCCTTGAGAACACCCGCATCTTCAAAAGTGTTCAGCGCAATTATCCGCCACCAATCAAACTCGCGCTGGGGAATATCTTGTACTTCTGCATCTAGAAATATCGGCGGCGGCGCTGCTTTAAAACTTTTGATGAAGGCTGTATTCAATGTTTCGGCTGAAACTGTAACGCCAAATTCCTGGGCTATTTGACTATAAACTTCGCCCACACTACCTTTGACATCGAAGAGTGTACCCACAGCATCTAAAAAAATAACTTTCGGTTGTTCCATCAAAGTTTGAAAATTTTGAATGTAGAATTTTAGATTTTGACTTGTTAAAGAGCTTCTGTGGGTAGAGTCTAGCATTTGCTAAGTAGGTTGGCGAAAATCAAGCAAATTATCGTAAATGTGTTGGTTCTTTACCAACGCCCAATGACGCCAGTCGCCTCAAGTCGGCAGAGCCGCCCACGGCGCAGGCTTCCCAATGCCCAACCTTAAGTTACCGAGTAAGTGTTTCTATGATCGGACGGACTAGCCAATTAAAACCAACTTTAAGCTGATGATCTAAAGATGGCAGCCGATATAAATAGGTAATCCGACGAGCAACGTATGCCAAGGGCCCATCTAGTTTAATTCCCAAACTAGTGAGAGTGGCATTGTTTATTCCTAGTGCCATCATTTCTCCTAACTGTTGATAGCGGAAGGGAAGGAGGGGTCGATTAGTCAGACTTGCCCAGATATTCCAAGCAGTATAATCAGCTTGTTGAAAAGCCGCTAATGCACTAGCGGGGACTTGCTGTCCTTCAGCATCATGACAGTCTGCTAAATCTCCCAAGGCAAAGATTTCTGGATGATCAAAGACTTGCAGGTTGGATGTAGTGCTGATTTGACCACGCTGGTTTTGCTTGAAGGGAAGAGATTTCACTACGGGCGCAACCCTAGTTCCCACAGTCCAAATTACCAAATCTACGGGAATCGTGTCTAACTGGTTTTTGTACTCTAGGGAAATGCTATTTTGCTCTATTGATTCCACTTTGGTTTCTAAATCAAGAAACACGCCACGGGCATCTAAAGCTTTCTTTGCCGCTTCTCGGTTAAACTCTGGGGAAGTTCGCAAAATTTGGTCGGCAATTTCAACGAGCCGAAAGCGTCCTCTTTCCCCTAGTCTATCGGCTAACTTACAGGCTAACTCTACACCACTGTAGCCAGCCCCAACGATCGCTACCCGAATTTTATCAGCATCCGATTCTTCTAAAAATCGCAGGCGTTCTTCCAGACGATAGGCATGAGAGATTGTGCGGAATGGGTAGGCGTAGGCTGTCGCACCAGGTACTAAATCTAGGGGTGTCTCACCTCCTAACGCCAGCACTAATCGGTCGTAAGGGATTTCGGGCCCTTCTTGTATATTTACTTGTTGCTGGTCGATGTCAATTCCAGACACAACTCCTTGATAAAAACGCACCCCTGTGCCTTGGAAAAGTTCTTCAAACGGTGGGGCTATTTCCCAGGTTTGCAGTTCACCAGTGAGTAATTCGTAAAGTAAAGGAGAGAATAGGAAGCGATCGCTTTGATCCACCAGAACAATTTCGGGTTTTTGCGTAGATTCCCAAGGTAACTGGCTTAAGCGCAAGGCTGTGTAGAGACCACCAAAGCCTCCGCCAAGGATACAAATTCTAGAAGTTTGTTGAGTCATCGATTCTATCTATGGGACGGTCAATGCTAGCTGGGCAACTAACTTCAGTCTAGTAAGTTAAAGCGAACTTTTCAAAATCCCATAAAGTTTTTGAGGGATTAGTCATTTATCAGGAGTCATTAGTCACCGTTATATAACTGGAGATTCGCTATAGTTAACGGTTAACAGACAACGGCTAAAAGGAGTTAAAGAGATGGAAATTAAGCCAACTGACCCATCGCTAGCACTCATGGAAATTCCCCCTGGCTATCTCAACATTATGGGTTACGTTGATCAGTCAGAAGTTAATGGCCCTGGTTGTCGTGCAGTCATCTGGGTACAAGGTTGTCTTCGTGAGTGTCCTGGCTGCTTTAATACTAACTCCTGGTCATTTGAGGCTAACCAATTGATTGCTGTTGATACGCTTGCCGAGAATATTCTCAGTAATCCCCGCAATATGGGTGTAACGTTCTCTGGTGGAGAACCCTTTTGGCAAGCAACTGCACTAGCGTCTTTAGCTCGGAAGGTAAAAGCTGCTGGCTTAAATGTAATGTCTTTTACTGGTTTCACTCTCAAGCAGCTACAGTCCCAATCCGCACCACCAGGTTCCCAAGCATTGTTAGAACAACTTGATATCTTGATTGACGGGCCTTTTGTACAATCTCTGGCAATTAATTCTCCCAACTCTCCAGTTTCTTCTAGTAATCAACGCGTTCATGTGTTCAATCCAGCTTTCCAAGACCAGATTACCTGGGCTAGTGACCAGATAGAAGTCCACGTCCTCAAGGATGGTAGCCGCATTGTCACTGGCTATCAAGGTGGGCTGGAACTAACGTAGAGGTGCGGGGGCAGAGGCAATACTGCTGGGGTTTTGGATTTTAAACTGTAATTTGGTTTGGGGAAAAGGTTAAAGGGTAAAGGTTAAAAGTTAAAGGTTTTTTCTTTCCCCTTTCCCTTTTACCCAAAACCCGACAAGTCAAAAGTGCAAAATCACCCAGCACTACTGAGTTAATTTGGATGCAGCACAATTTTGTGTTCGGTTCAAGGTTGATCTAGTAATTGCTTTGAGGTCACTGAGCAGTGCTTTTTATACTCGAAAGTCACCATCCCTAATCCTAAAACAACTATCAATGCCCAACCAAATGCACCTAGAAAAAATAATCTTTGAAATCTAGCTGCTTTTTGCTCTTGAACTAGTCGAGCTTTAACTTCTTTAGTTCGTTCTGCTTCTAACCATGTCTCAACTTCTCGCCGATCAAATTCTTGGCTAGCTGCTAAAAACTGATAATCCAAATCACTCAAACTTTTGCCTTGTGACCAAGCTAGAGCTTCATGTAAGGCTGTTCCACGCAATAGCCGGGAATTATCACAATGTCCTGAGGCGACCCAAGCATTGAATGCTTGGGAGTAAGGTCGCAATTTTGCTAATTGTTTTTCTAGCCAAGTTTGGTTGAAAACCTCTTCATAAATCCGGTTCTTCACTATTAGTTGGCCTTGGCACTTGGTCACCAACCCCGACAACAGCAGTTCTATTTGCTCCTCTCCATCATCACTAGCTATCTGAATCCCTTGTAAAATTTGCTGGTACATTCCCAGTAAACCTCCAGCACGCTGCTCATTTCTCAGCAAGCGATCGCGGATTGTTTTCAAATGCTCTGGATCGTCTTTTGCTTCCCATTTCTCAATAATATGGGTTTGCACTAGTTTTTCTAAAATTAATAAGGGAAATTGGTAGTAAAAATTTATCAGATGTTGATTAATAATGGGTAAATGGTTATCCAATTTATAACGCTCATCAACTTCTAAGCTTCTGTGATCTTGAACATCTTTGCTTCCACAGTTTCTTTCTTGCACGACTATCTGACAGAGCTTTTGAGTCAGAAATGGCTGACCATTTGTCCAAGCCAAAATATCTTTGAGAACTGCCATCGGATTAGCTACTTTACTTTCTAACCCTGCTGCTAATGGCTGAACTTCCGATAAGTTAAAGCCGTGTAGTTCAATAGATTTACCGATATTAAATGGGGTACAGTTGCGATCGGCAATCAAATCTGAAGGTGTTGCTACTCCAAACAGCGCCCAAGTTAGGCGGTTATATTCTGGATTTTCTGCTCGTTGATTGTAGCACGAACGAATTAGAGTAAAAAAATCGACAACAGGGAAATTCAAACCTAAAACACTATCAATTTCATCAATAAAAATAAATATTTTTTCAGCTTTTAGTTCAACTAACAAAATGTCTTCGACAAACTGACTCAATCGCTGTAATGCAGGTAAATCTTCACGCTCCGACCACCAGGCTTTGATATTAACTTTGCTAAAGAGATTAAAGCTTCTTAATAAGTCAACTACTATGCCTTTATACCACTGAGCAGGAGTAATATTGCCGTTGCCGATCCGAGTCATGTCGATAGAAGCACAACTGTAGCCTGCTTGTTCTAATCGATGCCTCGTTTGTAACCGCAAGCTAGATTTACCCATCTGTCGAGAGCTAAATACATAACAAAATTCACCTTGGATGAGAGCATTGTAAAGTTCAAAGTCAGCCTGCCGTTCTACATAGCTAGGTGCATCGACTTTGAGACTACCGCCAATTTGATATTCGTATTTATTCATAGCGTTTAGGTTAATTGCTCTTGGAAATATAGCTGATATAACTCACAGCTAGGCATTGCCTGATTTCCTTCAAGTTTTACCAAACCCATACTTTCTAATTTATAGGCAGCGATCGCTTCTAATTGCACACTTGTTGGAGAGGTAACTACCCGTTTGAGTGCGATCGCTAATTCGGGATGTTCTTGAAGATTGGCTAGATGATGCCGTAAATAGTTGCTATAGATGCCGGCAATTGTGGGAGCTTCTTGTAGTAGCTGCTCTAGAGTTACTGTTTGATGTCCCAGGTTATAAAGAGCCAGACGAGCTAGATAGGGATGACCACCAATCATTGCTAGTAGAGGAGCCAGCTTTTCCAATCCTTTCTCACCCTTGGCCCAATCCAATCCATGACGCACCGCCAATTCTTGCATCTGCTCTAAACTAAATTCTGGTAACTTAATCGGTAGTCCCACATTGAAAGGGGATTGATTAATATCTAATGGGATATAAGCTTCAGTGGCATGAACTACTACTAATCGGAGTTTTTGCCAGATTTCTAATTCGGAAGCATCCTCATACCAAGAGCGTAGTAATGGGAGAAAATCCCTAGAGATTTCTGGATACTCGAAAATTCGATTCACTTCATCCAAAGCTAAAACTACCGGAGCGTCGATTTTCTCTAGCAAATACTCCTGTAAATACAATGTGCAGCTAACTTTGCTGCCAATATCTTCATCCCAATAATCATCGAGTCTGATCTCTAGGTTCAACTGCCGACTGACGTTAGCACAAAACCAGCGTAAGAATTTTTCCAAGCTAGTGAAAACTTGACTATCTGCTCTCTGTAAACCGATCTGTACGGTGTGTACCCCAGTCTGTTTAGCATGAGTAAGAATTCTGTGCATTAGGGACGTTTTTCCCATTTTGCTGGGGGCTTTGATTCTGATTAAGCTTCCAGGTTTGTTGATTTCTGTATATGCGCGTTCTTCAATTGGCGGACGCTCTATATAAAAAAAGGAATTGAGCGGCACTGAACCACCAGGAATCTCTAATAAATCGGGATTAAGGACTGGGGTTTTTCTCTCGTCTTGCTTTTCAATCACCAAAGAAGACGCTGATATCCCATCTTTGACTCTGCTTGTTGGCTGAGACTGTCTCAAGACTGTTGGTACAGTTTGTAGTTTTTCTGACAAAACGCTATTTTGCGTAGGCAAAGCCTGCCGGAGGCTTCGCCGTCTCAATACTGAGCGAAAATTACTTTTTGTCACCTCCTCCCCAAAAGCCTGTGAAAGTAACTTCCATAACTTAGAACCAACATCTTTTATATAATTGGCATCATAACCACAGCTTTCGGCGATATCTGGATAAGTTTGCCCTTCCCAAGCTTGACGAAATATTATTTCTTGAACATCACTTAAGCCATGTTCAAGAAATGTATCTAAAATTACTAGCGCTTCTTCTATATTCATTTGTAAAAAAAATAAAGTTTGTTTTAAATAAGACTTTAGCGGAATTTTTCATATTTTTTTCCTTATTTACTTAAATTTAAACAGTTAGCTTTATTTCATTTGCCGTTCTCAGGTATAAAAAATGCCACAATCTGCCTAACTTATTACGTCTGTTTATGATTCTTTTGTGATCCGTTGCTGCCAATGCTCTCAAAAGTTTTAATTTCAAAAGCTGTATTTTATAGGGAAGGGAGAAAATTCAAAGCCTCTCCCCTTCTAGGGGAGAGGTTTTCCAATCTTGTTGTTCAGCGCAGAGACTTTAAGCTTTCAGTCTTTTGTACTAAGAAATCAGTGAAGATACTCATAATGGTGCGCTGACGTAATTTCACATTAGCATCAATGGACATCCCTGATTGCAATGGAATTTGACGCTGATTAATCAGTAACTTCTGCCCATGTAGGCGGACTTTTGCGGAAAAACGCCAGAAATTATAAACTTGGTCTGGAGGTAGGGCATCAGAGCCAATCTCAACTAGTTCGCCTTTGATATCACCATACTCTTGGAAGGGAAAGGAATCAATTCTTACATCCACTGGTTGCCCTTCTTTGACAAAGCCGATGTCGCGGTTGGTGATGTATACGTTAGCAACCAAGTTATCACTAGGAACGAGTTTCAAAAGTGGTTCGCTGGAATTAACTACAAATCCTGCTGTTTTGGCTTTGAGTTCAAAGACGGTTCCATCTACTGGTGCAGTAATTTTCTGATATTTCAGGGTTTGTTCTGCCTGAGTTAACTTACTATCAATCTCTCCAATCTGACCGTTAATTTCATAGAGGCGTTTCTGATTATCTACAATTACCTTGGTTAATTGGCTGTCAATTCCGGCTATGTTTTTGTCGTTATCTGTAATTTTGGCTAGTAAGTCTTCTTGAGACACAGCCGCAGTATTGCGAAGTTTTTCATTTGATTGTGCGATCGCTAATTGTAATCGCTGCTGTTCCCGATTCAATCGGATCACTTCTGCTTGTTTGGTGCTGACATCCTGCTGCTGTTTCAAGTATTGCACCTGGGAAATCGCCCCCTGCTGTGCTAGAGGTTCAAACCTGCGAAGAATTTGTTGATTAATTGTCAGCAACTCTTTAGCGCTAGTTAATTCCGCCTGAGTCTGGAAAAATTGCTGTTGCGTCTGTCCTGTTTCTAAATTAGCTGTGGCTAAACGCGATTCTAATTCTATTTGGCGATTTCGCAAGCGTAACTGTTGCTCTCTTGTGAGAGTATTTCCAGCAGTCGCACCATTTAACTGTGTCCGGTACAACTGGTTTTCGGCAATAATGGCTGCTCGACTCTTGGTCAAAAAGGCTAATTCTGGTTTAATTTTCAACAGAGCAGTTTGCTGTGCCACTTGTTGTAGTGATATGCTCCCTTGAAGCTGACGGCGATAGAAGTCATTTTCTTGCTCTAGCGCCTGTTTGGCAAGCAATTGAGCAGCGCGACTTTGTTTCAATGAAGTTAACTCCGCCTCAGAAGTAGTTTTTTCTAGAGTAATGAGTGTTTCACCTTTTTTGACTCGCTGACCATCTTTGACTAGAATCTCGTTGACAACACCATGAACCGGAGCCTGAATTTCTTTGACTGCACCCTGTGGTTCTAACTTGCCAGTAGCATGAATTGATTCATCAATTTGGAAGACTGAGGCCCAGATTACTGTGAAGGTGCTAACTCCAACAATAGTCCAAGCGATCGCTCGTGACCAAGTAGGTGTCTGTTGTAAAAGTACTGGTTGATCGAATTTATATTGAATATTCATAATAAATGGGGAATGGGGAATGGGGCATTGGGCATTGAGGAGTGCAGAGAGACGCGATGAATCGCGTCTGTACAAGAGTTAGAAATGCTAAGGTGCAATTTCCGAGTTCAGAGGCTCAACGTTCGAGCAAAAAGGTGCAACTTCCGAGTTCAAAGGCTCAACGTTCAAGCAAAAAGGTGCAACTTCCGAGTTCAGAGGCTCAACGTTCAAGCAAAAAGGCTCAACTTCCGAGTTCAAAGGCTCAACGTTCAAGCAAAAAAGCTCAACTTCCGAGTTCAAAGGCTCAACGTTCAAGCAAAAAGGTGCAACTTCCGAGTTTAAAGGCTGAAGTATCGAGTTTTAAGCTTGAAGTTTCATTATTTAAAGTTGAAACAATAGTATTTACGGCTGACAAATGACAAATGACAAATGACTAATGACAAATGACTAAACTTTCGCTTCTTGTTGCTGATACAAACAGTAGTAATAACCTTTGAGCGCCATCAATTCTTCATGAGTTCCCTGTTCTACCACAGCACCTTGATCCATCATCAGAATGACATCGGCATTGCGAATTGTGCTGAGGCGGTGAGTAATGAAAAATACTGTCTTACCTTGAAAAGTTGTCGCCAAGTTCCGGCAAACTTGGGCTTCGGCATTGTAATCTAAGGCACTTGTAGCTTCATCGAGAATCAGTAATTGCGGATTTTGTAGAACAGTACGAGCGATCGCTACTCGTTGGCGTTGTCCCCCAGACAGTCCTGAACCTCTCTCGCCGACACGGGTGTTATAACCACTGGGTAAAGACATAATAAAGTCGTGGGCAAATGCTACCTTGGCGGCGGTAATAATTTCCTCATCGCTAGCATCAGGATATCCCAAGGCAATGTTTTCACGGACTGTCCCATCAAACAGGAGGGTATCTTGTAGCACCATCCCAATTTGACGACGTAAGGAATAAAGTTCCACCTTACTGATATCGTAGCCATCAATCAAGATTTTGCCGGACTTGGGTTCGTAAAGCCGAGGTAATAATTTTAGCAGTGTGCTTTTACCGGAACCGCTTTGACCAACAATTCCGATAAAGGAGCCAGTCGGAAAATCTAAGTTAATATTGCACAGTTGCATCGGCCCATGTTCGCGGAAACTGAAGCTGAGATTTTCAAACCTGACACTACCTTGAATACTGGGCATAAGGATATTTTGACAGTTGCCGATTTCTGTTTCTTGGGGAGTGTCTAAAATATCAGCAAGGCGTTGCAGAGATAGAGCGGTTTCTTGGAAGTTCTGCCAAAGTTGCATCAGGCGTAACAAGGGACTGGTGACATAACCAGCCAGGATGCGAAAGGCGATGAGTTGTCCTAAAGTGAGTTGTTGATTGAGGACGAGAAAAGCTCCTACCCACAGCACTAGCATACTAGAAAACTTGTTGAGAAAACTGCTAACAGAACTGGCGGTAGTTTGGGTAGAGACGGTTTTGAAACCTGCGCTAATGTAACGAGCATAGCGTTCTTGCCATTGCCAACGCGATCGCATTTCTAAATTTTGCGCCTTGACTGTCTGCATTCCCCCCATTACTTCCACTAGGTAAGATTGCGTTTCGGCATTGCACTCAGCTTTCTCTTGTAATTGTCGCCGCATCAAAGGTGATACCATCAAGTTGAGCAAGGCAAATAGCGGTACTGTTGCCAAAGCAACTAATGTCAACACTGGGCTGTAAATTGCCATTACTACGATGTAGACCACTGAAAATACAGCATCCATCACCACAGTTAAAGCTGTACCAGTCAAGAAAGAACGGATGTTTTCCAACTCGTGAATTCGCGTTGCCAATTCCCCCACAGGACGGCGTTCAAAATAAGATAATGGCAGACGCAACAGGTGATTAATCACCTCAGAACCAAGGATGAGGTCAATCCGGTTGCTGGTATCTGTAAATAAATGAGTGCGGACACTGGTGAGTATTGCTTCGATGACTGCTACTACCAGCAAAAAGATGCCGAAAACTTCCAGGGTATCAGGACTGTTGCCAACCAGTACTTTGTCAATAATCACCTGTGTGGCGAGAGGATTTACCAACCCAAACAGTTGGATAACAATGGAAGCGACTAGTACTTCAATTAGTACTTTGCGATAGCGCCGCAGTGAAGGTACAAACCAACTCAAACTAAACCGCGCCTTGGGAGTATTTTTGGTGGTTTGTAGCAGCAGGACTTCTCCTTCAGCCCCCCAGTTTTCCGCAAAGTCTCGTAATTTGTAGCGCAGTAGCCCCATCTCTGGAACGGCAATGAGTAACTCTTGATTGCTATTTTTGTAGATGATGGCAAAACTATCTTGCCAAGAAATCATGACTGGTAATTGCAAGCGTCCGACTGCGGTGGCGGGAACTTTCACCATTTGTGTTGTCAACCCCATCAACTCGGCGGCGGCGGCGCAAAATTGCAGAGATATAATGCCCTTCTGTTCGTGCTGCTTTGTCAACACCCGCCGCAGTGTATCTTTGCGCCAGGAGATGTTAAAGTATTGGCTCAACATTTGGAAGCAAGCTAGTGTTGCATCCAGCGGCCCTCTACCTTTGATATAAGGAAACTTCTTTTGTTTACCCTTAACTGCTGGTTCTTCTGTGACAGTAATTTCTGAGGCGTAGGGAATCTCTGCGGGTAAAAGTGTTTTTAGTATAGGAGGGGCGAGATTTTCTCCAAGTATTGATTTGGGCAATCCCACCAGGCGCATATTTGTATTAAATTTCAGCTTGGGGTTGAGTTCATCTAACTCTAAGCGACTACCCACAGGGAACTCAGCATCAAAATTACTGCTGACTAACCACAAAAATTCTGAATTTAACTGCTGGTGGAAGACTTTGCGTGCAGGGATTGTTCGGATGATAGCAACTTCAGTTGCAGCCTGGGCAAGCTTAATTACATTCTTGCTCCCATCTGCACGACGGCTGAGTTCTTCGGTGAGCAGTTCATACACTTCTAAAAGAGTGATTTCATTTTGCAACGCTTGGACAAAAGCCTCTTCCTGCTTGAGTAACGCTAGAAAACCAGCAATAGGTAGATTAATAGTGATAACTTCAGTAGAAGCGATCGCAGTTTCACAAGCAATACCCCGCACATGACTTACCCAACCCAAAACCTCTCCTGATGAGAGTAACTTCAGTGTCGCCGGATTTTGTCCTTGGGAATTGTAGGCTAATAAACGCGCTTGTCCTTGGTAGATAATGCTAATCTGATCGGGCATCGCTTCCCTTGCTACTATTACCTGCCCGATGCGGTAGCGGAAAAATTGCACTTTGTTGAGCAAATTTTCTAAAACATTTGACGACAGATAATTAAAAGGAAACAGTTCAGCAATAAATTCTTGAATATCAACGATTGTATTTGTCATGTTCTTGCACCCGATTTTAATAATTTCTAGGCAGCGTTCGCTTCTTGAACCTGTGCTGGTTTAGTGTTGATTCCCATCCAGGTTTTTTCTTCTGGTGATAGTTGACTTAGTTGCTGTTGAAACCAAGTTTCAAAATTCTCTTGTAGCAATCGTTGGCGCATAAAATTGTCCAACTGTGCGCTGATAAACTTTTCCACACGGACAATCACCCATGAGTCTCCAAAGAGTACGGGTGCTTGAACTATACCCACTTGACTTGTGCAAAGTAACTGAGCAAAATTGGGAGTGATTGTACCAAGTTCTACTGGGCCGACGATCCCATTTGTATCAGCTTCTGGCCCTTGAGAATATTCACGTGCTAGTTCAGAAAATGATTGTTCTCCTTCTGTAATTCGGAAGAATAGCTCGTTAGCAGTTCCTCTGCTATCAGTCCGAATTAAAGAATAAATGACTTTATCAAAATGCCTTTTGTATTTAAGGAAGTAAGATTCTAGTTGATGTCCCCAAGTTATTTGCTTAAACTTTTCTACTCTGAGCTTTCGGGTGGCAAAAAGTTCTAATTGTTCTTGAGTCAAACCGTAACGTAAGCACCAATCTTGGATTTTTTGCTCGGTTGTCAAATCCCAATGCTGATAAAATTGCTCTAGAGCCTGAGTTGTTTCGGCTTGTGTGCAGGTAATTGGTGCGTTGGCGTAGCCCGTCGTAGACATCGCTAATTCGATAATCCTCTGAGATAACAATTGCGGTATCAGATTGTAACTAGCCAAAAAGGGAATAATTTCTGGTGGTAAGAGAAGACTGCCGCTACGCTCGTCGTAGATATCGCCTAGTTGTAATGTTTTATTCATAGTTTGTGCAAATATTTGATCCGTGCAGAGATAAATTTAGAAATGCAAGCGGTAAAGTTCAGGTATGGATTTGTACCGCTTGCATAATTTACATACCCTTGAAAGCATTGCCGTACAAAACTTTCAAGTACTACTCATCACTACCAATGCCTAAACTTAAGCAAAGGGGGTAGTGAAGTGGTCAAAAGTCACCTTGTAATTAGTGTTGCCGCTGAATTCAGTGACTTGCAAAAAGTAGTCACCAGATAGATTAATGTTAGAAATCAGTTCTGAAGTAATACCGCTCTTAGTAGAGCTTGCAATTTCCTCTCCGGCATCAACGATACGATTATTGTTAAAGTCTCGAATCAGCCGAATGTCAGCATCAGTGCTTAATCCGTCTAATTTAATGTTGACACCCTCAAAAGTTCCCAAAGAGAAGCTGTAAACATCAGCAGTGTTAGTGTTACTGATGTTACCAAAACGTGTGACATCACCTGATAAGTTACCAAGTACAAATTCCTTTGGTAGAAGGTTACTGAAACTAGCTGAAAGCGGAAAAGTTCCAGAGGGTGCAGTCGCAGACAAGGCTAAATCGTAACCGACAGTGCCTGAACTACCTGGAGCAAAGCGAGAGACTTCAGCAAAAAAAGTACCTGAGCTAGTTTTAAAGTTAATCGCATCATCTTGGTTGCTTCCTCGATTGGAAACAAGTCCAGAAATTCGGTCAAAGTTGTCTAGTACACCATTATTGTTAGCATCTCGAAACAATCGGATGTCGGCATCATCGCCAGCGCTAATATCTGTCAGAGACAGGTTGATGTTTTTGCCACTAGTGATTTTGAACTGAAAGACATCTGTTGGGTCTGTTGTACTTAAAGTGAAGTTACTCTTAACAACAGGAGTGCTACCGAGTGTACCAAGATTGAAAAGTGCCATTTTTTTTGTCCTTTAGATATTGATTGTGATCTGGTCAAGTTCAGATTAAGTTGTGATTTGCACAGAGGTAAATTTCCGATTAAATGGACATTTACTGGAATGTAGCGGCTTAGATTCTGATGAAAATAAAGAAAACTTATTATTTTCAATAGAGCCTTAGCTGTTTGGTTTTGTGCTCGCCGTGTTCCGAACCTGTTGTTTAACCATGAATCTAAATTAAGCTGTTTCTTCAATAAACACAGCATGAAAAAGACTTCTATAGTTAGGGGTTTGAAAGTAATATTTCAGATGCTTTGTATTGTTTAGTCATAAAAAGTCTTATAATTCACCATTCGCCTAATCGAGAACGAGTTTCATGAAATCAGGGATGTGTGAAGCAATAGGCACAAGCTTGTGTCAGGCGATCGTTTTGGCAAATCCTTAGTCACACAAAAAAATTGTTGTATAGACCTGCCTTAAAAATAGATACAAAAAAACCTCTGAGTTACCAGAGGTTTCTTATAGTTAATAGGATATTTCTAGTTGTTACACCTTCACCTCATCGGCAAGCCCCATCGCATCGGTTAAAGTGAAATGGGCCGGCAATAGAAAGAACTCTACAGACCTTCATCTGTGTTCACATCTCTTCCCTGGTGTAAACTGAAAAAATTTTAGGTCGATTTTGTTGAAATATTTGATAAGTGCAGCTATAATTTATGCAATAAAGCGGTAAAGTTCAGGTATAACTCTCTGCCGCTTGCATCATTTGCATACCCTTGAAAGCATTGCCGTACAATACTTTCAAGCACTACTCACCACTTCCGATGCTTAAACTTAAGCAAAGGGGGTGGTGAACTGGTCAAAACTCAAAGTGTAGTTAGTGCTACCTTTAAATTGATCGACCTGTAAGAAGTATTCACCAGCATCGTTAATATTGGAAATGATATCTGAGGTAATACCGCCCTTAATAGAGCGGGCAATTTCCTCCCCTGCCTCAACTCTGCCATTGTGATTAAAATCCCGAATTAGTCGGATATCTGCATCATTGCTCAGTCCACTCAATGTGATGTTGACACCCTCAAAGCTTCCTAAAGAGAAGTGGTAGACATCAGCAGTATTTTTGTCACTGATAGAACCAGTACGGGTGACATCGCCTGACAGGTTACCAAGTTCAAATTCCTTGGGCAGAAGATTGCTGAAATCGAATGTTGAATTGGGTGTCGTTGCAGACCAGTCTAAATCGTAAGTCACAGTGCCAGAACCAGAAAAGCGAGAGACTTCAGCAAAATAAGTACCTGCGCCTGCTCTCACATTAATCGAGTCATCAAAGTTGCTGATATTAAGCGAACTTGCAACCAATCCATTTGCGCGATCGGCGGCGTCTAATACACCGTTACCGTTAACGTCTCGAAAAAGTCTCAGGTCGGAATCATCACCAGCGCTAATCTCGTTAAGAGATAAGTTGACATTTCTGGTACTGCTGAGTTGGAACTGATAAACATCAGTAGGGCTTGGTGTTTCAAAAGAAAAGTGAGAAGGAGTGCTAGAGAGAGTACCAAGATTGAAATTAGTCATTTTTTTGTTTTTTCGGTGTAAATAATAATTTGGTTAAAGCAAGATCAGTTTTAGTTCAGTCAAGATGTATTTTTATTGTCTAGAGTGTGGAATAAAAGCGGCAAAGTTCAGGTATGATTCTCTGCCGCTTACATCATTTGCATACCCTTGAAAGCATTGCCGTACAAAACTTTCAAGTACCACTCATCACTGCCAATGCCTAAACTTAAGCAAAGGGAGTAGTGAAGTGGTCAAAAGTCGCAACGTAGTTAGTTGCACCAGTGAATTCAGTCACCTGCAAGAAGTAGTCACCAGATTGATTAATGTTAGAAATCAGTTCTGAAGTAATACCTGCATTATTAGAGCTTGCAATTACCTCGCCTGCATCAACGATGCGATTGTTGTTCAAGTCTCGAACCAGCCGGATATCAGCATCGGTGCTTAATCCGTTCAATTTAATGTTGACACCCTCAAAGGTTCCCAAAGAGAAGCTGTAAACATCAGTAGTGTTAGTGTTATTGACGTTGCCTAAACGAGTGACATCACCTGACAAGTTACCAAGTACAAATTCCTTAGGTAGAAGGTTGCTGGAACTAGATGAAATCGGTAAAGTTCCAGCCGGTGCAGTTGCAGACAAGGCTAAATCGTAACTAACACTGCCTGAGCTACCTGGAGCAAAGCGAGAGACTTCCGCAAAAAAAGTACCTGAGCTAGTTTTAAAGTTAATCGCATCATCTTGGTTGCTTCCGCGATTGGAAACGAGTCCAGAAATTCGGTCAAAGTTGTCTAGTACACCGTTATTGTTAGCATCGCGAAACAGCCGGATGTCGGCATCATCACCAGCGCTGATGTCTGTCAGAGACAGGTTGATATTTTTGCCACTGGTGATTTTGAACTGAAAGACATCTGTGGGTTCAGATGCACTTAAATTAAAGTTATTTCTGATTACAGGAGTGCTACCGAGTGTACCAAGATTGTAAAGTGTCATTTTTTTGTCCTTTAGGTGTTGATTTTGAACTGGTCAAGTTCAGATTAAGTTGTGGTTTGCACAGATGTAAACTCCGATTTAACTCGAGATTTACTGGAATTTAGTGGCTGATAGTTTGATGAAAATAAATATTATTTATTATTTTCAATAGAGCCTTAGCTGTTTGGTTTTGTGCAAGCCGTGTTCCGAACCTGTTGTTTAACCATGAATCTAAATTAAACTGTTTCTTCAAGAAATACAGCATGAAAAAGACTTCTATAGTTAGGTGTTTGTTAAAGTCAATTCCAAGTGCTTTGTATTGTTTAGTCATAAAAAGTCTGATTGGAGGTCAAATTCAGGAGGCAGGAGGGTGACTTCCTGGCTTAGGCATCCAGTTAGGATTCAGGAGTAACCCATTCACTCTTATTTTGTGGATGCGATGTCTACGACGGGCTATGCCTACGCAACTTATTAGCCTTAAAGTGGTAACGACACTTTTTGTGCAATTGCGGTCAAGCGACGATGAATGTTCTAATCAATTTCTTGCTTTTTTTGCTGCCGATTCTGAGCAGCTTTTGGATTGCCCAAACTTTCAACCCTCTATCTTCTTATCAGCCTCTCCAGACTGTAGACGGTGCAGCTTTATATAAAAAACAATTACCGAATGGTAACGAAGCCTATTTACAAGTTATTGATCTCCGCAAAATGCACATAGACCAAATTACTGGAGAGGTAGATAATATGGGTCTAAATGAGGGTAAGTATTATAAAGGAGAAGGTGGCCATTACAGCCCTTTTTTCCAAAATAAGTTGTTTTCTGAAGTTGCAGACGAATATAAAAAACTTTACGAAAACAACGTTTTTTCGATGATTAATTGTTCTTTTTTTGAGCAATATCAATCTAGTACTCAATTATCCTTTCCCATTAAACTCAATGGTGTAGTGATCACTGGTGGCACTAGCCCTTATGGTCCAATCAAGGAACCAAAAGATAAATTTTATAGTAATATTCGCCTCAAGACATTAGTCTGGGATGATAAGCAGGCATACATTACCGATTACGACCAGGTTAGTGGTGCGCCTCTTAACCAAAAAGCAGTGAAGAATGCGATCGTTACTTACCGATACAGCGATCATCCAGCGAAAGTATTAGCGCAAAACCAAGCGAATAAGTATCAAGTCATTGGTACTCTGAACAAAGATGGTGTTAAGGGTGACGAGCTTTTGTTGATTATGACGGTGAACCAAGCAACTCTGGATGAGGCAGCCGATTTATTACGTAAATTAGGAGTCAAAGGCGATATTATTACTGTTGACGGCGGCAGATCAACTTATTTGTTCAATTCGCAGAATGGAAACATTATTGTTCCCCAACTGTCTAATCTGCAAGAAAATCCAACTTTCCGACACCTACCTCATTATCTGGGATTCCGTAAGAAAAGCAAAAATCAGGTTGCACCAAAAATCTCCATCAGTCAGCCAGTTGTTAAAGTACTTCCAAAGAAGGATCAGCCTTATTTAATATTGTGGCGGGATAATTTTGACGGCGATGTCTCGATTAAGTTGTACGATGGAAGCAAACTTATCCAAAACATTTCTTCCCGTACTGCTAGCGATGGAGTTTATGAGTGGACACCACGTATTTCCGTAAAAGAAGGCTATTTTGTTCGCATTTCTAGCTGGAAAGACCGGAAGGTTTTCGGGCAGTTGCAATTGTAGCAGAATGGGAAAAATGAAATGGATAACTAGCTAAACGCAAACCTCTCAACAAGGTTGACGGTGTGGCCGCGATCGCAATTGTTATCGTTTCTCACAGTAAACAACTAGCTTTGGGTGTGCGGGAACTCGCCGCGCAGATGGTTCAGGGCCAAGTTCCCATTGCTGTTGCAGCAGGTATTGAAGATCCTGAAAATCCATTGGGTACAGATCCCATCCAGGTTTATGAAGCGATCGCTTCTGTTTTTTCTGATGATGGTGTTTTGGTGTTAATGGATTTGGGTAGTGCTTTGCTGAGTGCAGAAATGGCAATCGAGTTTCTCCCAGAAGCACAGCAGCAAAAAGTTCATTTGTGTGAAGCACCTCTAGTTGAGGGCGCGATCGCTGCTGTGGTAGCGGCGGCTGCTGGTAGAGATATTCACCAAGTTATGGCGGAAGCACGCGGCGCACTCCTAGCAAAAGCAACTCAATTGGGTGTAGTTAGTAGGCCGTTGTCACTTGTCACCCCAACAACAACCAATATAGAATCACCAACGCGAGAAATCCGGCTGATTGTGAGCAATCGCTTAGGATTACACGCTCGTCCCGCAGCGCAGTTTGTGGCAACCGCAGCCCGGTTTCAATCCCAAATTCTGGTGCAGAATTTAACTAGGAATACTCAGCTAGTTAGGGGTGAGAGTATTAACCAAGTCACAACTTTAGGGGTGCGTCAAGGGCACGAACTACTGATTACTGCTACTGGCTCAGATGCAGATGAAGCGCTGGCAGCATTACAGGCATTATTCGCAAATAATTTTGGTGAAGATCATGTTGTCTTAAATTCTCCACCAGCATTTCACCATGAAGTTACCCCACCAATTCATGGTGAACTTTCAGGAATTGCAGCTTCTCCAGGAGTAGCGATCGCACCTGTTGTTCATTATCAACCCACCCACATTGCTATTACGCAATACCACGTAGATGATGTTGATGCAGAGTGGCAACGATTACAGGCGGCAATTAACACCGCCCGACAAGAAATTCAAGCGGTTTTCTCACAAGCATCTCTGCAAATTGGTGACGCTGAAGCCGCCATCTTTGACGCCCAACTATTATTTTTAGAAGATCCAGTACTGTTGGAAGCGGCTAAAGAGCGCATCTTAGAACACCATATAAATGGTGAAGCCGCTTGGCAAGCCGTAGTAGATGAAGTAGCGACTTCCTACCGCACACTTGAAGATTCTTATCTGCAAGAGCGAGTTGAGGATGTTGTGGATGTCGGGCAAAGAGTGCTGCGATTACTAGCTGGGAATCCTTCTGCTAATTTGCATCTTGAGGAACCTGCAATTTTGGTGGCGACTGATTTAAGCCCGTCAGATACTGCTGGATTAGATCCTACTAAGGTGTTGGGTATTTGTACTACTTCTGGTAGCGCCACTTCCCACAGCGCAATTATCGCCCGGACATTAGGTATTCCCGCAGTTTTGGGAGTAGATGCCCAAGTGTTGCACTTGGCAGATGGTACACTGATGGCACTTGATGGTGAAAGTGGCAGAGCTTGGGTAGAACCAGAATCACATATCCTGGATTTACTGGCAGCAAAGCAGGAAGCTTGGCGAACTGCCCAACAGGAAGCACGAGCTACGGCACACCAGCCAGCAATTACTCTTGATGGTCGGCAAGTTAGTGTCTTCGCCAACATTGGTAGTATAAGTGATGTCCAAGTTGCTGTGGCTAACGGTGCAGAAGGCGTGGGATTACTCCGCACCGAATTTCTCTATCTCGACCGGACAAGCGCCCCCACTGAAGAAGAACAACTAGCAGTGTATCAGGCGATCGCCCAAGTTTTAGATAATCGTCCGCTAATTATTCGTACCTTAGATGTCGGTGGTGATAAGCCACTTCCTTATCTCAGAGTAGGATTTCCAGAAGCTAACCCTTTCTTAGGTTGGCGGGGAATTCGTTTTTGTTTAGATCGTGTGGATTTGTTCAAAACTCAGTTACGGGCAATTTTGAGAGCCAGTGTAGGACACCAAATTAAGATCATGTTGCCGATGATTGCTACTGTGACAGAGGTACGTGCAGCTAAAGCAATTTTGGGTGAAGTGCAGACTGAATTAAATCAAGCTGGTATTCCCTTTGATGCAGCGATGAAAGTAGGAATTATGGTCGAGGTACCATCAGCAGTAGCGATCGCAGATCAGTTAGCAGCTGAAGTAGACTTCTTTAGTATAGGGACTAACGATCTGAGTCAGTACGTCATGGCTAGCGATCGCACTAATCCCCGCGTGGCAAATTTGGTTGATGCCCTACATCCAGCGGTGTTGCGAATGGTGCAACAAACTATCCAAGCTGCCCATGCGGCAGGAATTTCGGTAGGATTATGTGGAGAATTGGCAGCAGATACTATAGCAACACCAATTTTATTAGGTTTAGGGCTGGATGAATTGAGTGTGAATCCTCAAAGTATACCTGGAGTGAAACAAGCGATCGCTCGATTAAGTATAGTTGAAAGTGAAGCGATCGTGGCATCAGCATTACAACAAGATTCCGCAGTTCATGTCAGAGAAATAATTTCAACTTCAATTATTCCCCCTGCATAATATTAATTCGTAATTGATATCCATAATTGAATTAGTTATAGATTTAGACCCCAACTAATTCAAGATCACCACGAATTACGAATTACGAATTACGAATTACGAATTACGAATTAGTTAAAATCTGATTCCCAGTTGCCCGTTAAAGCCACGAATAGAATTGTAACCAGCACCAACAAAAACGTTATCAGTAGCACCTACCTGAACACCACCGGAAACTGCAACACCTTTATCCTCTGAATAAAGTCCAACTCCTACATAAGGTGAGATGACAGGCAAACTGATAAATTTTAAAACATCTACTCCCGTAGCGCCATCAGGGCCAGTTCCTAGCTCAACCCCAAAATTTAAAGCTCTAGCGCCTACAGCATAAGTTACATCACCATCTTTTCCACCGACTGAAACCCAAGGTTGCGGTATAAGTTGAGCCGATGCTTGACTTGGGGCAAATAAAGCTAACAAAACGATGGATGTAATTAATGTTTTAGTAATAATCGTTATTTTCATGTTATTTTTTTCCATTAACTCGTGCATTTTAATTGTCTTCTCACAACTACCCTTACTTCAGCCAAAGTTTGGGCATGATGGCTAGTCGTGACGGATTGAACCTCATTTGAGTGCCCGATGAGTTCAAGCATTATTTTAGTCATGTAATATTAGTTACAGCACTTTTCGTGCATTGCAACCACATCTATCGTAGGGGCACAAGAGGACAAGGACTGAGAGTTACAGTAATTCTTCCCCCTTGTCTCACCATTCTCTTATGGTCAGGTATATTTGCTGATTACTTTATCAAAATGCCTGATTGCTTTCTCAAAATACTTAAATGCTTAAACAAGATTTATGTATAGCTCAGTTGCTTAGTAAGCGCTATGACTATATATTTAGCTACAACAATATTTACTTAGTAAAGTGGGAAAAGTGGGTTTAGTAGGACGTTTTGTAAGAACCCTTGATTAAACTGTTAATAAGCTGTAAATTAATCCGTAATACATAGTCAATATAAAACTACACAAGTCATTGAGAAAACGCAAGGGTTTGGGATTGCTTCTCTACAAGACGCGATAGCCGTTTGCGCTAGCTTCTCCAAAGGAGAAGGCTTAAGATTCGCTTATCGCCAACACTTTGTACCCCTCTCCTAACAAAGGGGAAGACAACAAACGCGTTCTCCAAAGGAGTACGTAATGACTCCAAAAAGAAGTCAGAATTCAGGAGTAAAGCCAGAGACCCTCCGCCAAAGCTTCAAAATCACTCTTCGTGGGCGATTCAAGCAGTCGCCGAACAAGCAAATGCTGTCGCCGAACAAGCAAATGCTGTCGCCGAACAAGCAAATGCTGTCGCCGAACAAGCAAATGCTGTCGCTCAACAAGCAAATGCTGTCGCCGAACAAGCAAATGCTGTCGCCGAACAAGCAAATGCTGTCGCCGAACAAGCAAATGCTGTCGCTAAACAAGCAAATGCGATCGCTAAACAAGCAAATGCGATCGCCGAACAAGCAAATGCGATCGCCGAACAAGCAAATGCGATCGCCGAACAAGCAAATGCGATCGCTCAACAAGCAAATGCGATCGCCGAACAAGCAAATGCGATCGCCGAACAAGCAAATGCTGTCGCCGAACAAGCAAATGCTGTCGCCGAACAAGCAAATGCTGTCGCCGAACAAGCAAATGCGATCGCCGAACAAGCAAATGCGATCGCTCAACAAGCAAGTGCGATCGCATTTGCTTATAGCAACAAAGTAAGAGGATTGCTCAATGCCAGGAATAATGGCATTTGTCGAATCGTTAAACAAAGAAAAAACGAGAGGTAAAATTTATGACACTATATCAAGTCACTCAAAGCACCGACAACGGAAACGGAGACACGGTAGGCACTCTCAGCTATGCTATCCTCCAAGCCAACCGCAATGAAGGGGCTGACGCTATCGAGTTCAAAACGAACACCAGAATTACGGGGGTGATGAAAACCCTGCTCGACAGTGATATCGTGGTCATCGGCAACGGGAAGTCTGTCAGTGGCGATGCCAACAACAATGGGCAAACGGACAATGGAGATTTGCGTCCCTTCTTCATCAAGTCGGGAAAAGTGGATTTCTACGACCTGACCATTACCAACAGCACCGCTAAAGGAGGGGATGGCGGCCCCGGAGGAGGTGGTGGTGCGGGAATGGGAGGAGGGATGTTCATCTACGGTGGGGATGTCTCTTTGAGCGATGTAAGTTTTAGCAATAACCGAGCGCAAGGTGGCAACGGCGGCAGTATAACTGGGAATAGTAATGGCGGCGGCGGTTTATTCGGTAATGGGAACAACCAAGGCGGCGGGGGATTGTTTGCTTCTAGCACTGGTCAGCCTGGTGGCTATGGCGGTAATGGGAACTACGGGGGCTACGGTGGCACCACTAGAGTTGCCCCCAGCGGCTTTGTCTTGGGCGGCAACGGCGGCTTCGGCGGTGGCGGCGGCGGTAACTTACGCACCAGTAGCAACGGCAACGGTGGCTTGGGCGGCAACGGTGGCTTCGGCGGCGGTGGCGGCTTCGGCACTATCTTGGGCGGCAACGGTGGCTTCGGCGGCGGCGGTGGCGGCGGCAACGGCGGCGGACCTGGTGGCTACGGCGCTGGCGGAAACGGCGCTGGCGGCAGCGGTGGCTACGGCGCTGGCGGCAGCGGAAGCACTTCCACAACCAGCAATGGTGGTGCAGGTATGGGAGGTGCTATTTTTATACGTAGTGGCACCCTCACCCTCAATTCCGTCAATCTGAATAACAACAGAGCTACCGGCGGCGGAGGAGATACTGTGCTTACTGAAAGTAACGGTCAAGGCTTGGGAGGGGCATTGTTCATTATGAAGCGCACTACCAATACCAACGACAACAACCAAGGAATGCCCACCACTTTGCCTACTGTTGTCTCTGAAGGGACGCTGCCAACTTACTCAGGGAATTCTGCCGCTAATGATAATGGGAGCAGCACTAATAACGACAACGTATTTGGCACCATCACTACGGTGACTGAACCCAAGGCTGGTAATGATCTAATCAATGGCACCAGCAGCAACGAAACCTTTGATGGCCGTGCTGGTAACGACACCGTAAACGGCGGCGGTGGCAACGACATCTTACTCGGAGCCAAGGGCAACGACTTCCTCAACGGCAATGCTGGGAATGACATCCTCTACGGCGGACTTGGTAATGACGCGCTCAACGGTGGTGCTGGTAATGATACCCTGATTGGCGGTGCTGGGAGCGATCGCTTTACCTTCAATTCTGGACAACAGTTCACTCAAGCTAACGCCGAATTAGTGGGGCTAGATACCATCACCGATTTCGTGCGAGGTACTGACAAGATAGTTTTATCCAAGACCACTTTCACAGGCATTGATAGTGCAGTGGGCGATGGATTCAGTCAAAGTGGTGAGTTTCGAGTAGTCCAGAATACCAATGCCCTGAGCAACCTTCTTGGAAGTCTCGGAGCAGTCAATATTGTTTACAACTTAGAGACGGGAGGCTTGAACTACATCTCTGACAATCCTTTGTCGCTGAGGTTCACTCGAATTGCCACCATTCAAGGCAACCCTCCACTAAATGCAAGCGATTTTCAGATTGTCGCCTGAGTAAGAGGCAAGGGGGCAGGGAGGAAGGAGCAGGGGGAGCAAGATAAAAATAACTAATGCCCAATGCTCAATGCCCCATCTGGTAGTTTTTTAATTAGTAACTAACCAAAACCCAATGATGCAACCGAAATTACACTTCATTTCTGGATTACCCCGTTCGGGTTCCACCTTACTCGGAGCATTACTGCGGCAAAATCCCCGATTTCACGCCGACATGAGCAGTCCTGTTGGGGGTCTGGTTATCAGTATGCTGGAAGCCATGAGTGAGAATAATGAGTTTTCAGTTTTTATTACACCTGAACAAAAACAAGCTTTAACTTTAACGATTTTTTCAACTTTCTATCAGCCGCAAGCCGACAAAGCAGTTATCTTCGATACCAATCGCTTATGGTGTAGCAAATTGCCTTTAATCCACCAGCTATTTCCCGACGCGAAAGTGATTTGCTGCGTGCGGAATGTCGCTTGGATAATGGATAGTGTGGAACGACTAATCAGGAAAAATGCATTTGATGTGTCGCGTTTATTCAATAATTCTGGTGAACGTTCTACCGTTTACACGCGCACCGAAGCTTTAAGTCAGCCGGGAAGGTTAGTCGGGTTTGCTTATAACGCTCTCAAGGAAGCTTTCTATAGCGAATATAGTGCATCTTTACTCTTGGTAGACTACGACATATTAAGCCAAGCTCCCGATAAAACTTTATCGCTGATTTATCAATTTTTGGGAGAAGAACCCTTCGAGCATGATTTTACCAATGTGCAGTACGAAGCCAACGAATTCGATCGCCGCCTGAATACAAATGGACTGCATCACATCCGCTCAAAAGTCGAGTTTCAACCTCGTGCAACCGTTTTACCCCCTGATTTATTCGCTCAATATGAGGGTTTATCTTTCTGGGAAACTCCCACTAGCAGTAGTCTAGCCAATGTGATTGTCGCCCAGCCACAGATTCCCCTAGCGCCCCCCCTGGAGAACGGAAGTATGGCAAATACATCTGGTGTTTTTTCAAACTTGAGATGATTTTAACCTAGAGGCGATCGCTAATAACTAAAGGTTCAAGACTGTTGTTAAATATTAAATAAAACATGAAACAACAAGGTATGATCCTCTGGCTGACAGGCTTAAGTGGTGCTGGAAAAACAACAATCGCCCACGGTGTAGCCCAAAAACTGCAAAGGAGAAATTATCGCTTAGAAGTGCTAGATGGTGATGTCGTTCGCACCCATCTTTCACAAGGATTGGGTTTTAGCAAAGAAGACCGAGATACAAATGTGCGTCGTATTGGCTTTGTAGCTGAATTACTTAGTCGCAATGGCATAATTGCGATCGTTGCTGCAATCAGCCCCTACCGTGAAGTTAGAGATCAACTCAAACAGACAACAACTAATTTTGTCGAAGTTTATGTAAATGCTCCACTTGCAGTTTGTGAATTCCGTGATGTCAAAGGACTTTACACCAAAGCACAAGTAGGACAAGTTAAACATTTTACTGGCATCTCTGACCCTTATGAAGAACCATTAAATCCAGAAATTATTTGTCAGACTGATAAATTCACCCCACAGCAATGTGTTAACCAAGTACTTCACTATTTAGAACAAAAAAGATTGATCGATTTCTATAAAAACCTAATGCAGATTTCATCATGATATATGAAGAAAATATGATTCAACTATTAAAATTTGATGATTAATAATCTAAAATAATACTCTAATTAATCAAGGTTTATTATAAGTATGATTACATGAGTATATGAAGAATACACATAAGAGCTTATTGCCACACGGGTACGTTATTCGCAAAGCGAAACCTGTTGATATGTGGTTAATTCTTTTGTTTATTATTAGAGGAAGACTTGACCCTTCTCAACTAAAATAGCAGCAATTTTTGGTTGTTGAGCATGATAGCTTTTTAGTCGCTTTCGGACAGTTACGAAACTTTAAATTTGCACAAGAGCTTGGTAGTCTATTTGTTGTACCAGCTTACCGAAATCAAGGATTAGGGACTTTTTTAATGCAGCATTTAATTGCTCAATCTATTCAACCGCTTTATTTAAAATGTTTAGAACATCAATTAGAAATTTTTTAGGCTCAAAGAGGCTTTATCCCTGTCAGCTATGAGGAATTACCAGTATCACTCAAGTCTAAGTTCCGCTTGTCTCAATTACGAAAGAATTTATTAAAAGCTTTTGTAGTATTTATGAAGTATCAATATCCCATCTGAAAACTTATTTGCATCGCGCATATTTTCACAATATTCATCTATGATTGCAACTGTTGGGTGAGTATCTCTTGCCATTAAACGTTTTTAGTAAGCAAGAAAACTTTGAGAGATTATCTGATTCCCAGCCTCCGACTGGGAATGCCTACTTTGAGGCTTCGCGTCCCTTACTCGCGGCAGCAACCCTACTCAAAAGTAGACACATCTCGCAGCAAACTAGGAATTTCCCCTTGAGAGAAAGGAAACTCCAGTAAGGTTTCTCTAAGACCCAAATACCCAGATTCAGCAAAAGATAAAAGCATTCTTGAAAGTGCTAGCCAAACCTCCGGTTCGTATTCCCAATCACGATAACGCGAAGCATGAGCGGCAATTGAACGTAACGCCCAGAAATAAGAGTTCCGCACCACCGAACCACCCTTCTTAAACTCTGGCAAATCTTCGTGGTGGATAAAAAGTATTTGATTTTCAATTCTGGCTCTCATAACAATTTTAAATTTTATATTTTAGATTAAAAGTAAATTTTAAGTAGGGTGCGTTACGACTTTAGCCTAACGCACGATGTTATATCGCGGTGCCTCCTCTTTACCAAAAAGCTGCTCTTTGTCTCTGTGTTCTCTGCACCTCTGTAGTTCAATAAATAACTTTTAAACCGCAGAGTCACAGAGAACGCAGAGATTTTAACACCTAAAAACTGGCGTTTAAACCCACACGAAAAGTGAATCCAGGGCTATATATGCGATTAACTCGCTCATATTGCTCACCGAGTAAATTTTCTAAGTAAACTGTTAATCCTAAATTGCTAGTTAAAGGTACACGACCGCTCAAATCTAAATTCACAAAAGATGGTGCAAAATCTGTAGCCTTGTCACCAGGATTAGCAAAGATGGATCTGCGAGCGCCACTATTGTAAGTAACATACAAGTTAGCCTGCCATCCCGCATTTTCATAACCCACGCCAGTTTGCAGTACAGAGTAGGGAATCAAGCCTAATTGCAAACCTCTCTCTGAACCTGTTTTTATTTGAGCATCTGTATAAGTGTAGTTGAGGAAAGTTGACCAGCCAGCCGCAATTCTTAATTGCAATGCAGCCTCTAAACCATTGGTATCTACTACTCCAATGTTTTCCCATCTTCCAGCGATAACTCCCAAGCGATCGCCTATGCTACTACCAAAGTAAGTAAACTGCCCAATCAGATTTTGAGAAAAATTGACATCTACTCCCGCACTCCAAGTAGAGCCAGTTTCCGGTCTTAAATCAGGATTAGGTTCCCAACCATGAACTGTATCATAAACATACAACTGATCTAACCCAGGATTGCGTTGTGCCCCTGCCCAACTTCCACGCACTGCTACTATTGGTGTGACGGCATAACGTAACCCAACACTAGGGTTGAGATAATTTCCAAACTGACTGTCAAAGCTTTGCCTTAGCCCTAAATCTATCAGAAAGTTATCGCTAATATTCCAAGTATTGACAGCAAATAAAGCTGTATTGAATAAACTCCTATCTTCAGTTTCATTAGTAGCAATCCTACTAGGATTTGTACTCAAAACATCACCAGTTAAATCGGTGTTTTTCAAATCTAATCCCCAGCGCAATTTATTATTGGAAGTAACCTTCCACTCATGATCTACCCTGGCTGTAAGTTGTTGGGTATCTAAAGCTCCTGTGCGGTAAAATGCTCCTGTAGGACCATAAGTGCTGAAATAATCTTGGTTATAACCAATTGAGGTTGTCAGGTTAGAGCTTTCCCCATTACCTAGCCGAGTTTTCCAGGATAAGCCAACATTTAAACCATCGTGGTCTAATCTATCTCTTTGCAGAGGGAAACCAAAATAAATTAAGCCACGACGACTGCTGAGTGCAGTAACATCTAAATTCAATGAATTTTTTTTATCTAAATCTAGTCCAATGCTACCAAAGTAAGTACTTGTAGCTGTGTCTGCATTCGATAAAAATCCCTGTTCATCACGATTTGCTGCACCTACAGGGACGCGGTAACGGTTATCTGTAAAGAATCTTTCAAAGCTAAAGTTATATTTGACATTATTGGATGAACCAGCATAAGTTACTTGCTGATTATTTAAACTCAACGAGCCAAATTCTGCACTAGCACTCAATTTAGGTTTGCCATAACCTTCTTTGGTGATAATATTCACAACTCCCCCAAAAGCTGAGGAACCATACAATGCGGAGGCTGTGCCGCTATATAATTCCACTCGTTCAATAGCCTCTACAGGAATGCTATTTAAATCAGTCCCACCATGATAAGTATTGACATTATTGTTAATTGGTCTGCCATTAATCAGAAATACAGACTGATTAATTGAGGCTCCCCGGTAATATGTACCTGTATGAATATCTGCACCATGACCTACATCATTGATCGCAAAACCAGGCATTCTTTTCAAAATATCGGCTAAACTTGTAGCGCCCTGCTTTTGAATTTCTTCTTTATCAATTACGTAAGTTGGGGTAGATTGAGGTAGGTTGTCTGGTTCTGCGATCGCTTCTATGGAGATATCTGCATCATCGCTCGGAGTTTGCTCTGTTTCTGGCTGAGTTTCTGGATTATCCTCACTCGGTGCAGATTGTTGAGTTAATAATTCGGCATTAGTGACAGGTAGCTCGATTTCACTCAAACTCGGAATATCTGAAATGACTTCGGTTGATTTATCAGTATTTCTCTGCTTAATTTCACTCTCAGCAGCATAGGCAGGAAACGCTATCAGTAAACTCGGTAAAGCAACTGTTAGCAACAAAAAATCCTTTTTCACGTTCTCTTTCACACCAAGTAAAAACAGTCACTACGTAGCATTGTTGCTGTAATAGTAAAATCGTGTCAAAAGACACGCTGTCATATTTCCCCAGTTCAGATGAGACTGTTGGTCAATTCACTATCAATACTGTTCGGTTAAGGCAAGAGACGCGATGAATCGCCGTCTCTATATTGTAGAGACGGCGATTTATCGCGTCTTTGTGATGATTTATAGCATCTTTGTGATCTAAAATTTTCATCAAAAAACCTTAACCGAACCGTATTGAATTCACTATGTGTTAACTGAAGGGGGGACAAGCACCCGAAAGCCTTTGTACTGTATTAAGTTGAGCGAATTATGGTAAAAAAAGATAGGTCAGTATTGTCAATAAGACCTATCTGTTGAAAATGTTACCTGAATTATACCAGAAGCATCTACAAAGTTTACTTTCACAGTCCGAATTAATATTTCTGACGCTGGTGATTAACGTAGTACAAAATATCAAAGATGTGAAACTAGAGAAAATATCAGAGTCTCTACCATTATTCATTCAATCCCATTCAAGACGGAAGAAGTTACAAAGGTTTCTATCATTACCAATATTGAATATAGAAGAATTGTGGTTTCCCATAATTGAACAATGGTTAGCTCAAACTTTCCTCGGAAATCAGCGAATATATTTAGCAATTGATAGAACTAATTGGAAAAGAAAAAATCTACTAATGATTAGTGTAATTTATCAAAAAAGAGCTATTCCGATATACTTGAAGCTTTTAGCGAAATTAGGTAGTAGTAACTTAGAAGAACAAACTAAGGCATTATCAAAGATTATCCCCTTATTTAACAACTATAAAACGGTGGTATTAGGAGATAGGGAGTTTTGTTCAGGCACTTGCCAAGAATAAATCAGCCCAGCCGTCGCTTTCGCCTTGAGGGCGAAAGCGCCTAAATCTCTCGGTTTTGCCAAAAATATTATTGATACGGCTGGGCTGATTTATTTATTGGATCTCCCTCAGTGAGCTTGGCTAAATGGCTTGATGACCAAGGGTTTGAGTTTTGTTTAAGACTCAAGAAAAATGATTTTATTGAGTTGAAAGATCATTTGTGGTGTGAAATAAAAGATTTGGGTTTAAAACCAGGAACATCTTTTTTTGTGTCAGAGGCGACGGTAACAAAAACTAAACAAGTGAAGGGATTTAATGTGGCTTGCAAATGGAAAAAGAATTACCGTCAACACAAAGCAAAAGAAGGATGGTTTATTTTAACTAACATGAATAGTAAAACAACAGCTATTCAGGCATATCAAAAACGCTTTGATATAGAAGAGATGTTTAGAGATTTTAAAAGCGGTGGCTACAATTTAGAGGAGACAAATTTGGAAGGTAAGCGGTTTATTGCTTTAGTCTTAATCATCTCATTAGCTTATACTATTGCTACATTACAAGGTCAGAACATTCAGAGTAAAGGAATCGCAAAATATGTGGCACGTCCCAAAGAATATGGACGTTATCACAGAAGGCATAGTAACTTTTATATCGGTCTTTATGCACATAACTGGGTTAATTTCATTGGTTATTGTTGGAGTTTAGTTCAAGATTTAATGCGATTAAGTCGCCATAAACTAGAGAATTATTTACAAGGGATGAGAGCTATGAAGCTTATACAGTCAGCTTTATAGGCTTCATGTCGCCCCTTCAGATGTGTTAAACTCCAGAGCGATCGCATTTGAACAAGGCTAAGAGGCAGGAGAAAATTCGACCCCGAATGATTTAAAGCCATGTAAAGAGCCTTACGCTGTGGAAAGCTGAGGCAACAGTGAGGGTTTAAAACCCTTGCTTTGTAGCGTTAGTGCATCCTACTATAGATATCGTTGCCCTCTGCGTTAAATTTTTCAAACTAAAGGAATAGAGATTTCTATTACTAATGATAGAGCAGATAACATTATTAAGAGGTTAAATTGTAATATTGATGATTTTAACGAATTATTAGTAACTTCAAATCTTAACTAATTATTCAAAAAAATCAAAGTCAATTATTTACCGAAAAACTAATTATTCAAGATTAACTTATGTATGTAGCTTTATGGCCAGGGAACGTATATCCTTTAGGCGCAACTTGGGATGGGAAAGGGACAAACTTTGCTTTATTTTCGGAAAATGCAACAGGGGTAGAGCTTTGTTTATTTGATAATGATGGCGAAGAAATTCGTATACCTTTGACAGAAAAAAACAATTTTGTTTGGCATGGTTACTTACCAGGAGTGGGCCCAGGTCAAAAGTATGGATTTAGAGTGCATGGGATGTGGGCACCGGAAGCAGGTCATCGATTTAATCCCAACAAATTATTGATTGACCCCTACGCCAAGGCCATTGACGGTGAGTTTAGTAACGATCCATCTGTCTTTGGCTACTCTCTAAATGCTGAGGAAAAAGACTTAGCTTTTTCTGAATTAGATGATGCCAAAATAATGCCCAAGTGTGTTGTTGTCGATCAATCTTTTGATTGGGAAGGCGATAAACTACTTTATACACCTTGGCATACAACTGTTATTTATGAAACTCACGTCAAAGGTTTTACTAAACTACATCCAGCTATTCCAGAAGAGTTGCGTGGCACTTATGCCGGGTTGGCGCATCCAGCTGCAATTCAACACTTACAGCAATTAGGAATTACAGCAGTTGAGTTGATGCCAGTACATCATTTTCTATCTCATCCGGGACATTTAGAAGATAAAGGATTAAGCAATTACTGGGGCTACGATTCCATCAACTATTTTGCCCCCTATTCTAGTTACAGTGCTAGTGGAACTGTGGGACAACAAGTCACTGAATTCAAGCAAATGGTCAAGGCACTACATTTTGCCGGAATTGAAGTGATCTTAGATGTGGTTTACAACCACACTGGCGAAGGAAATCATTTCGGGCCAACGCTATCTTTGCGAGGTATTGATAATTCTGTATATTACCGTTTGGTAAAGGACGATCCTCGCTACTACATGGACTTTACAGGCTGTGGTAACTCTCTGAATGTGCGTCATGCTCAAGTTCTGAAGTTAATCATGGATAGCCTGCGCTATTGGGTAACAGAAATGCATGTAGATGGCTTCCGCTTTGATTTGGCCTCGGCGCTGGCACGGGAATTATATGAAGTAGATAACCTATCAGCTTTCTTTGATATTATTCATCAAGACCCAATCTTGGCAGATGTGAAGCTCATTGCTGAACCTTGGGACTTAGGAGAAGGCGGCTATCAAGTCGGAAACTTTCCACTGCGTTGGTCTGAGTGGAATGGAAGATATCGGGATACAGTACGAGATTTTTGGCGTGGTGTAGATGATAGTTTAGGACAATTTGCTTATTGTTTTACCGGTAGCCCTGACTTATATCAAACAAACGGGCGCAACCCAAATGCAAGTATTAATTTCATAACTGCTCATGATGGTTTCACGTTAAATGATTTGGTCAGCTACAACGAAAAGCATAACCACGCAAACGGGGAAGATAATAGAGATGGTGAAAGCCATAATAGATCCTGGAATTGTGGTGCAGAAGGTGAAACCGACGATCCAGAAGTAATGCGTTTGCGCGAACGGCAACGACGAAACTTTTTAGCAACCCTAATGCTATCTCAAGGTGTCCCAATGCTATTAGAAGGGGATGAAATTGGCTGTAGTCAAAAGGGAAATAATAATGTTTACTGCCAAGACAATGAAATTTCTTGGCGGCATTGGGATTTGCATAAAGCGAACTCGGATTTACTAGACTTTACACGCGAACTAATTAATTTTCGCCATCAGCATCCAGTATTCCGACGGCGTAAGTGGTTTCAAGGTCGCCCCATCCACGGTTTAGGCATTAATGATATTGCTTGGTTTAATTCTGATGGCAGTGAAATGACTGAGAAGCAGTGGCTAGTTAGTTATGCCAAAGTAATGGAGATTTTTTTGAATGGGCAGGGAATTGCTACTCCAGGCGATCGTGGAGAGCGGATTATTGATGAAAGTTTTCTGTTATTTTTTAACGCTCACTATGAGTTAATTGACTTTGCTTTGCCCCATGAATTTAAAGAAAAGGTATGGGAGATAGTAATTGACACTAATGAACCTCGCTTTTTAGACCGAGGAAAATTAGTTTCAGGTTCTCAAACTGTACCAGTTACAGATCGCTCTTTGATGGTGTTACGCCTTATTAGCTAGCAGTACAAGAAGAAAAAGATACTCAACTTTATAGAAAAATATATTTTTCTATAAAGTTGCTAAAATATTTCAAAGATTTCAGCAATATAAAGAATTTAAATCAAAAAATCACTGATGTCTTTAAATAATTGATTATTTGGCTCCTTTAACAAAACTGGAATTGCAACAATAAGATTAGTTGCAAAAAAATTTGTAGGTTGGGTTGAGGAACGAAACCCAACACTCCGATTAATGTTGGGTTTCGTTCCTCAACCCAACCTACATATAATACTTTTAGGAGAGAGGCTTTGAAGCTTACTCCCTTTCCTTTGCAGCGAAGGGGCTGAGGTTAAGTTTGTATTGAATTTAACTGAGAAGCGCTATATGTAGTAATTACGAATTACGTTAGCATAGAGAAAAATGAATGCTTCACAAACACAATAGAAGACAATAATTTATGATTCAAACCTTACGCAAAGTAGTTACATTCGATGAATTCGTTGCTAAATATCCTGACAACACAGGAAAACGTTATGAATTGCATGATGGAGTAATTGTAGAGATGCCGCAACCTACAGGCGATCATGAAGAGGTAGTTGGATTTTTAGCCTTTGAAATTACTAGAGAGTGTATTCGTTTAAATCTCCCTTACTTCATACCCAAAACAGCATTAGTCAAACCGCCTGAAAATGAATCGGCTTACTCACCAGATGTGCTGATATTAAATCGCCCCAATTTAGTAAACGAACCTCTGTGGAAAAAAGAATCTACTGTAAGCCAAGCGGAATCAATACCCTTAGTAGTTGAGGTAGTAAGTAGCAATTGGCGTGATGATTATTTAAAAAAAGCTGCTGACTATGAAGCTGTAGGTATACCAGAATATTGGATTGTAGACTACGCTGCTTTAGGCGGTAGGCGATTTATTGGCAACCCCAAACAACCAACTGTCTCGCTCTACACTTTAATTGAGGGAGAATATCAAGTAAGTCAGTTTCGAGGTAGCGATCGCATTATCTCACCTCTTTTCCCCGAATTAAATTTAACCGCCGAAGAGATTTTTCAAGCTGGTGGATACCCTGTATAGTTATTACACTGTTAGAAAAGGGCGATTTCCGTTACAGACGAAATTTGTTCTCGCAGATTTTTCAGTAAATCTAGAGTTTTTTCGTAAGCAACTTTTTTTCCTTGCTGTCCATAGTACTCAGATGCTTTTTGTAAATCAGCGATCGCAGCTAAATGATATCCTAAGCGATAGTGAGCTACTCCCCGATTAACATAAGCCTGGGCATTACTGGGGTTAAGTCTGATGACTTGGGAAAAATCGCGCACTGCACCAAAGTCATCTCCGTTTCGTCCGCAAGCACAAGCTCGGTTAAAGTAGGCTCTATAATCGTTAGCATTGAGACGAATTGCTAGATTAAAGTCGAGCATAGCTGCTTGGGTATCTTGCAAGACTAAATGCGCTAAACCTCGGTCATTATAGATATCTGCAAGCAGTAAGCTGCTTCTTTGAGGAATTTGAGTTAGGGCTAAATTAAAGTCAAGAATTGCCTCCGAGTCTTTCCCCTCGCCAGCACGGGCTAGCCCTCGGTTGTAGTAAGCTCGAAAATCATAGGGTTTAAGTGTAACGGCTCGATTATGATCGACAATGGCAGCAGGATAATCCCCTTGTCTGTAGAGTGCCAAACCCCGATTCAGATAAGCCTCAAAGTTATCCGGTGCAAAATTTATGGCTTGCGTACAATCTGTAACAGCTTGATGGTAATCTTGTAATTGGAGATAAGCGAGACAGCGATCGCTATAAGCGACAGCAAAATCTTTCTCAAGTTCAATCGCCTGGTTGAAATTCTCTATTGCTTCCTGGTAATTCCCTCGGCGCATTTTATCTACACCCAATCCCAAAAAATCACTCGCTGTAATTTGCGTGTGCGTGATAGATATGGGTAATGAATGTGCGGATGGAGTCAAAAAAACGAAAGTTAAAGCAATAATTAGACTGACAAATAATCGCCATAAATCACTCATAATACCAAATTAGGATAGGTAGTATTGTTTGATGTTCTGGAAACAGTCTTTTTGTAAAGACTCTTAATCCAAAATCCAAAATTGGTATAAGCATCCTGTCTGACAATTTTAGAAGCAACAAAATTAGCGGGACAAAAAGCCCCGCAAGTTGTTAATTTTTGAAGTTAGATTTTAGCCTACTTCCAGTCCTTATCTGCTTGGGAAAGCACATAAGCAGCTACATCTTCAATCTGGTTAGGTTTCAAACGACTGCCGAAGGCAGGCATGGCATTTTTACCCTTTGTAACTTGGGCAATAATCGCTTCCGCTGAGTACATACCATACTTTTCTAAAGCGTCCTTCTTCAGGTTCTTCGGAGCTTGAACCAGATTTTTACCTCCTGCGTGACAAGAGGCACAATTGGCACTAAATACTTTAGCTCCACTAACAGCATCTGCTGCCAAGGCTGGACTACTGAAGGCAAAAGTGAAGATTGCTATGCCTAACAGCATCACTGTAATCATTTTTTTCATTTCGTGTTCTCTCTGCAATAACGGCTTATTCGCTGCAATATCCTCTATAATTGTGAGTTGAGGCGCTGCTATAGTCAAACGACAAGCTGTCAAACTTCGCTTTCAAGTTTTTGGATTTTGAATATTCGATATTTTACAGCTATTTACATGAAAATAACTGTAAATTTAAGGTTGTTAGTACAGAGTGATGTCTAGCGACAAGCTGCTTAAAATCTATGTCTATGATGAGAATAAAAATTTATTTTAAGAATGAAATATAAAAGATAAAAATTATCCCGCTTCATCCTTTATACTTCATCCTTTGTTTTTATTTGACAGATCCTAACTGAGTAAGCGCATCTTCTGTAACGCGACAAATCCGCCAATCATCTAATATAGATGCTCCCATACTACGGTAAAATGCTTGGGCTGACTCGTTCCAATCCAAGACACTCCACTCTAACCGCCCACAATCACGTTCTACAGCTATCTGGGCTACTTTAGTAAGGAGAGCCTTACCAATACCTTGCCTGCGATATTCTGGTAAAACAAATAAATCTTCCAGATAAATTCCTGGCTTAGTCAGAAATGTTGAATAATTATGAAAAAATAGGGCAAAACCAACAGCTTGATCCGCAGATTCTGCTAATATTGCCTCTACATACCTCCGTGAACCAAATAAATGCTCCTTAAGTGCCAGAGCATTACCAGTGATAGCGTGAGATAATTTTTCATACTCTGCAAGCCCCTCAATTAATTTAAACAGTACGCTGTAATCGGCTGGTTCAGCAAAACGCACAATCAAATTGCTACACAAAGTCATTAGTCTATAGTCTATAGTTCATAGTCCATAGTCTATAGGCAACTGTGCAATTTTTTTGAGCAATGACTAAACAAAAGCCGAAAAAAGGTACAAAACGCCCAGTTTTTGCAAATTACAAAGTTAATTAGATCGGGTATTCCATCTCTATCTTGATCAATGTAATTAAATCAACCAACCTTTTAAGCGTTTGGCTATGTGAGGACGCCGCAATTTCCGCATAGCTTTGCTTTGAATTTGACGCACTCGCTCACGAGAAAGATTGAACATATTGCCAACTTCTTCTAAGGTACAGGGTTCGCTGGTTGTCAAACCATAGCGCAGAGAAATCACATCTTTCTCCCGTGGAGTTAAAACGTCACCCAAGACTTCCCAAATCTCCTGACGCATCATGTTTTCATTCATTTTTGCTTCTGGAGACAGGTTATCTTCATCTTCTAGCAAATCCATCAATTCCGTGTCTTCTTCTTTACCGACACGGTGGTTGAGAGAAAGTGCTTGACGGCGTAACTGTTGTAACTGGCGTAGTTGTTGCACACTAATTTCCAAAGCTTCTGCCATTTCACCTTCAGTCGGATTGCGACAGAGTTTTTGCTTGAGTTCTCGTTGTGCTTTTTTTAGCTTGTTAAGCTTTTCAACAATATGAATAGGTAGGCGAATTGTCCGCGCATCGTTAGCTATAGCTCTAGTAATTGCTTGTCTAATCCACCAATAGGCGTAAGTAGAAAACTTATATCCTTTATCGGGATCAAACTTTTCTGTAGCGCGATTTAAACCCATTGCTCCTTCCTGAATTAAATCCAGAAAAGGCACTCCCCGATTCAGATATCGCTTGGCAATAGATACTACCAATCTCAGGTTCGAGCGAATCATTTTGCGTTTCGCTACTCTACCTTGATACAAGCGACTTTCTAGTTGCTTTTCCGTCATTTCAAGCTCAGAAGCCACTTCTACTTTACTGGCTTCTTGTCCCAGTTTTAACTCTAAGGCAGCTTGTATTTCTCTGACTTCCTCTAGAAATCTGACTCGCCGCGCTAACTCTACTTCTTCATCAGGTTTTAGGAGTGGATAACGCGCCATTTCCTTAAAAAACGCGCCAACAGCATCATCATGTTCGGTTTTATTGTATCCCGAAGGACGAGCCGCGGCCATTTCATCTCCGTCGCGTTCATCTGATTCCAAATTTTCTACTACAATTGGAGATTCTTCTTCTGCTACTGCATTTAAACTATCAAGTGATGGTTCTTCGATATCAGCAGCATTCTCCAGTATTTCCATTTTTCCCAATTCAACAATATTCATAGTTTCCTTTAGGGATTGTTGCTTTGTTTGGTACATAATTTAGTTACAGCTACTCGTTTGAGGCTTGGTAGTTTTCCCTAATGGATGATGCACCCCTTTATATAGCGAAACACAGGCTGATGCTTATTTCTCCACAGAAATAAATTGGCATCTACCTAGCACATATAGGTTACGGTTCTATACAACCTATAACGAAACTGGACTTAGCACCCAACAAAACTTTGTTCTCAGGCTCCCAACAGATATATTCTTCATTTTTTTCCGAATTATCAAATATGTCAAACCCCCTTCAAACTTTCTCAACCTTAACAAATATAAAATTCTCAGTTAACCATCCAAATTTCTTAAACTTTCATATATTTTTCTAAATATTTTTAATGTCTTCGGCGTTGGAAGTTACTGGATAAATCGAAAACCTGGTGCTGGGGTTATGCATTCCCGATTTATAGTTACCCAGACAATACAAATTACTATAATGGCAGCTTAATTTCGGGATGTTCTTATTTGTATAAAAGCATCTCATAAGCAGAAAGGGTTGAATATCTATCGATAGGCGGAAAAAGGCTACTCCCTATTTAGTAGATGGAGTAACTATTGCAGCAAGAGCCGACATATTTTTATTTGGTTAGTGGGTACCAAATATTTATTGCATGTATAGTTGATACGAATTTGTCTAGTAGATTACATAAGAGGAAACTTATCAAGTATTATGAAGGATAACAGTATTGAGAAATACCATTTAAATTTAAGAAAGCAAAAAATTAAAGTTGAGTTAGCTAGGTTAATTTTGACCAGCAATGTGAGGAAAATATCTAACTATAAAGTCAGAAAGTATGTATATTAATGACGTAAATTTATCTCCTTTAGTGGTGGCCCAAGCTAGTGAATCATACCAGTCAGGTACAACTCTTAATCGGTGGGTTGAAGTCCTGGTAGACTGTCCAGGAAGTACAGGACTATTTATCTATCGATTGCCAGCCCAGTTAGAAATAAAACCAGGGGATATATTGAGCGTGCCATTTGGAGCACAACAATTAGGAGCGATCGCTATTCGGTTACTGGTACAACCAAATGTCGATTTACCACCAGAAAAAATTCGGGAAGTAGAAGATATAGTTAGCGTTGGGTTTTTCCCAAGTGCTTATTGGGAATTACTCAATCGAGTAGCTGCATATTACTATACGCCCCTAATTCAAGTAATCCGGGTTGCGCTGCCACCAGGATTGCTGGGGCGATCGCAGCGGCGTATTCGCTTGGTTGGAGGCAGAGGGGCAGGGGGGAGTGGTTATTTACTGGCATCTGCCGATCCTTTGGCTTTTTTGACTCCAACTGCGCGGCAAGTTTGGGAACTTTTGCAAGGGCAGCCAGCGGGGGACTATAGTTTTGTCTACCTTCAACAAAAAGTCAAATCTGCTTATCGGGGAATTCGGGAGTTATTACGATTTGGTTTAGTAGAAAGTTACTTAGAACCGCCACGACTAACTCGACCAAAGTTGCAAAAAGCAGTCACGCTCATAGGTACAATCGACGACGACTTAACTACTCGCCAACGAGAAATTTTGGAAGTGCTGCGGCGACATGGTGGGGAGTTGTGGCAAAATGAATTGTTGCAAATTTGCAATGCTAGTTCCTCTATTCTCAAGACGTTGGCACAAAAGGGTTACATCGTTGTTGAAGAACGGGAAGTATTGCGAACAGAACAGGGGCCAGCTTTAGTAGGTGATAGCGCTAAATCCTTAACTACTGCCCAAGCTAGCGCTTTAGAAACAATCCGGAGGCTAGATGGATTCACTCAAGTTTTGTTGCATGGGGTGACAGGTTCAGGAAAAACCGAAGTATATTTGCAAGCGATCGCACCCCTCCTCAACCAAGGAAAATCCGCCCTCGTCTTAGTCCCAGAAATTGGACTCACACCCCAGCTAACTGATCGTTTTCGCGCCCGTTTTGGCAATAAAGTTAGCGTCTATCACAGCGCCCTCTCCGACGGTGAACGTTACGACACTTGGCGACAAATGCTTGCTGGAGAACCCCAAGTTGTGATTGGTACTCGCAGCGCCGTTTTCGCCCCTTTGCCCAACTTGGGTTTAATTATTTTAGATGAAGAACACGACAGCAGCTTTAAACAAGATTCTCCCATACCCACCTACCACGCCCGCACCGTTGCCCAGTGGCGAGCAGAATTAGAAAATTGTCCCTTGGTGTTGGGTTCTGCTACGCCTTCGTTGGAGAGTTGGGTAAGCGTGAGGAGGCAGGAGGTAGGAGGCAGGGGGCAGGGGGCAGGGGGCAGGGAGCAGGGGGCATATTATTTAAGTTTGCCTGAACGCATCAACTCTCGCCCTTTACCGCCGGTGGAAATAGTTGATATGCGGCAAGAGTTGCAGCAGGGAAATCGTTCTATATTTAGTAGATCGCTGCAAGCAGCTTTGCAAGAGTTGCAAGAAAGAAAACAGCAGGGAATTTTATTTATCCATCGCCGGGGACACAGTACTTTTGTATCTTGCCGCAGTTGTGGATATGTGCTGGAATGTCCGCACTGTGATGTGTCGTTGGCGTATCACCACACCGAAGAAAAAGCGCCGGAATTATTGCGGTGTCATTACTGTAATTATGCGCGATCGCATCCTAAATTCTGCCCTGATTGTAGTTCCCCTTACCTAAAATTTTTCGGTAGCGGTACTCAACGTGTCACGCAGGAATTAGCGCGACAGTTTCCAGAGTTGCGCTTGATTCGTTTTGATAGCGATACCACCCGTAACAAAGGCTCACACCGGACTCTACTTACCAAGTTTGCCAACGGCGAAGCGGATTTATTAGTGGGGACGCAAATGCTTACCAAAGGTTTGGATTTACCACAGGTGACACTTGTGGGCGTTGTCGCTGCCGATGGATTGCTAAATTTATCAGATTATCGTGCCAGTGAACGGGCATTTCAAACCTTGACTCAAGTCGCTGGACGTGCTGGTAGAGGTGAAGATCCGGGTAGGGTGATTGTGCAGACTTATACTACAGAGCATCAGGTAATTGCAGCAGTGCGATCGCACGATTATCAGTCTTTCTCTGAAGCTGAGTTAGAACAACGCCAAGCACTCAATTATCCCCCTTATGGGCGGTTAATTTTGTTGCGCTTAAGTAGTCTCGACCCTATTCAAGTGCAAAATACGGCGCAAATTATTGCCACAGCCTTGAGTACAGAAGAAGAATTCGAGATATTAGGCCCAGCACCAGCGAGTATTTTACGGGTAGCTAATCGTTATCGCTGGCAAATATTGATTAAATTTGACCCCGATGCATTACCACAGTTGCCAGATTGGCAAGAAGTGCGATCGCTTTGTCCTTCGTCTGTTAGCTTAACTATTGATGTAGACCCCATCAATATTATGTAACTTCATTGGTAAGGTGAGGGTAAATGCTGTTTGACCAGAAGGTGTTGAGTCAAGGGTGAGATCGCCATGATGTGCACGGGCAATTTCACGGGCTAGGCTGAGTCCTAATCCAATTCCTTCTACCTTGCGGGTTCGAGCAGGATCGCCGCGATAAAAGCGGTCAAAAATGCGATTGCGGTCGCTTAATGGAATATCTTTTGATGCATTGGCAATAGTAATGTGGAGAGTTGTGGGAGTTTGATGAGCGTGAATTTTTATCCAGCCGTTGGCGAGATTGTATTTGATGGCATTACTGAACAGATTTTGCAAAACTTGAATCAGCAAATCGCGATCGCCCAGTACCCGCAACCCATCAGTGAAGTCAGTTTGCACAGTCAACTGGGGAGCTAGCATTTCCACATCTTCTAGCATCTCCATGAGCAACTCAGACATATCTACCTCAACCAGGTACAAGCTCATTTTTCCCGCATCTGCAAGAGATAGCAGCAAAAGTTTTCGCATAATTCCACTCAGGCGGCGTACCTCATCCAACAGATTACTTAAGCGCTGTTGCACTTCACTTCCGGGATCAACCTGTTGCAGTGTTCTTTCCAGTTCGCCTTGCAAAATAGTCAGCGGGGTTTTCAGTTCATGAGCGGCATCACCACTAAAGCGGGAAGCTTGGGTAAAACTCCGTTCCAAGCGTTCCAGCATCAGGTTAAACACCTGAATCAGTTCGACAAATTCAACATCAGTTGTCCCAATCGGAATCCGCTGATCTAGCCCTTTGACAGTCACCTGTTGAATAACACCCGTTAATTGCCGGATGGGACGCAAAGCACCACCAGAAACTAACCATGCTCCCACCGCAACCAGTAGAAGCGCTCCTGGAATGGAAACCAGGAAGATATTGCGAATGATAGCCATTTCTTGATCCACGGCTTGCAAGCTAACGGCAATGGCAACCTGAACATTGGGAAATCTAGTTGCTCCAATTCGCCAAGCTGTTATTGCCGTCTGCTCAGTGACAAATTGAGGTGAGCGTGGACGAATCAGGGGTGGACGACTTTTCACGTTATCTGGAAAATCTAACACGAAACCTAACCCTCCAGCCCCCTTCCCGACGCGGGAAGGGGGAGAATTCAAAGCCTCTCCCCTCTTAGGGGAGAGGTTTTCGAGATCCCGTGAAAAGTCAGGTAAAGGTGGTGGTTCTTTCGGAGGAGGAGGTGGTAGAGGTGTTGACTGAAGACGTTGAACCAGCAGACCATTCACCTTGAGATCGGCAGGTAGAGAGTTAGATTCGTAAAGTGTGTTGCCGTTTGCGTCAAGTACCAGCAAAGCAATGGGGGTTTTTATATTTGTGCCGCCGCCGAAGGCATAAGGTAATGAGTCTGCATAAAACTGCCATCGTTCGCGATCGGGTGAACGAGTTGCCCGCATTAAGTGATTTAATAGTTCTGCATCCAGGCGGCTAATCTTAGCATTGTAAATCTGAAACCAGGAAACTGCACCAAATCCGACTAACGCGCTACCAGCTAAAGCCGCAGACAACAGGGCAATCCGGAGTCGAAACGAAGGGAGTTTCATGAGCTAGAATCTGGCTTGCGAAATCGGTATCCAACCCCTCGAATGCTTTCAATCCAGACTACTTCATCAAGGGGATCAATCTTTTTACGAATTCGCTGGATACAAACATCCACAACGTTGGTGTTGGGGTTAAAGTCGTAGCCCCAAACGTGTTCTAAGATTTGGGTACGAGTAAAGACCCGTCCGGGAGAGCGCATGAGATATTCTAGAAGATTAAACTCGCGGCTGGTGAGTTCTATTGCCTGGCGATCGCAAGTGACTTCCCTGGTGATGCGATCGAGTTTGATTGGCCTAACGCAAAGCAGATTTTGGCGTTCGCTTACACTCCGGCGCACAACGGCATGAATTCGAGCCGCTAACTCTTCCACAAAAAACGGTTTAGCGATATAATCATCTGCTCCCAAATTCAACCCTTCCAAGCGATCGTCTAGTTCATTCCGAGCCGTCAACAAAATCACCGGAGCATTCCGACCTTGCCGCCGCAAAAGTTTTAAAATCGATAGTCCATCCTTTCCCGGCACCATAATGTCGAGTACGATCGCATCATATTCGTTGTCTAATGCCCGCAGATATCCTTCATCACCATTATCACAGTAGTCTACGACAAATCCCTGCTCCTTCAGTCCTGCCCGGACAAAGTTAGCAATTTTCGCTTCATCTTCGACAAATAGAACGTTCACAAGCATTTATTAATTAATATATTCTTCTATTTTAAATTCATTATTTTTTGTTCAAATTACAAAACTGTAATTTAGAAAATAAGCAAGCTGTAATTTTGAAGTGGCTCAATTAGAAATATGAACACCCTACCTTTTGAAGGTTGATTTTTATGAATATTCGTCGAGTGTTAGCGGTAGCAGCAATTCCTGTTTTGGTTGGCACGTTTGGTTTTATTTCACTCAATCAAGCAAATGCCGCTAATCAAATTGCACAGGCGCAACAACCGCCCAACCAACCATCAAACGAACAGCCTCGTCCACCCAGACCTGATTTTGCAGCCGCAGCGGCCAAGTTAGGAGTTACAGAAGCACAGTTAAAGGCAGCGTTAGGAGTCCCTGCTAATCCTCCAAATCCAGGCGATCGCAATCAGCGTCCACCTCGACCTGATTTTGCAGCCGCGGCGGCAAAGCTGGGTGTAACTGAACAACAGTTGATCGACGCACTAGGTGTTCCACCTCATCCTCCTGGTGTTGATCGCCCTAATGCACCAAAATAGCTGAACATTATTTAGATTAAGGAAAAAATTAAATTATCCATTAATCGTAGTAATAGTCTGTCAGGTTGAAATTGAGAGATAAGCAAGTTCGTAGTAAAGACTTTAATCCTTATTTTCTAAGTAATAAAGTCTTTACTACAAAACCTCTTCCTCAGAGGATGTTTGAAAAGTTGTAGCTGAGAGTATCCAAAACTTTAGATCCTCCTAAATCCTCCGATAAATTGGAGGACTTTGAGAATGACAAAAACCTGGGAAATACAGCATGAAAAAAGAGGATTGTCAAATAAGTCGCATTTTGAGTCGAAGAAAAGCACTTGCTCTATTTAGGGCAGCCGGAACTGCAATAATTGTAGTTGGATGCATACCAAGAAAATCCAGATCCACACAGGCGCAATCGAGTGTAGCCATCCCAGCATCATCTTTAGCCAACTCTGGTACATCACCTGCGTGTGTCGTGACTCCAGAGCAGACCGAAGGGCCCTATTTCGTGGACGAAAAGCTCAACCGCTCTGATATCCGCTCCGATCCCGCGGACGGTTCAGTGAAAGATGGTGTACCACTGCAACTAACGCTGCGGGTTTCGCAAATTGGCAATACTGGTTGTACACTACGCGCAGGTGCGATCGTGGATATTTGGCACTGTGATGCACTAGGCGTTTATTCAGACGTGACAGATCCAGGTTTTAGTACCGTCGGCAAAAAGTTCCTGCGCGGCTATCAAGTCACGGATGCGAATGGAACTGTCCAATTCACAACTATTTATCCTGGTTGGTATCAAGGCAGAACTGTCCATGTCCACTTTAAGGTTCGCACAGATACGTCATCAGCACAGAGTTATGAGTTTACGTCGCAGCTATACTTTGATGACTCGATTACAGATCGAGTACACACCCAAACACCATACGCCAGCAAGGGACAACGCCAGTTGAAGAACGCTGGAGACGGAATTTTTCAAGATGGTGGCGAACAAATGTTGCTCAAGCTTACTAAAACAAGCCTTGGCTACGCAGCAACTTTTGATATTGGGCTTCAAGTTTCAAGTATGCAATAATCGTAACTTAACTCAGGTGCGATCGCTTTACCACATCGTTACTGCAAGCCCATCACGCCACAGCAAAATCTGTATGCTACCTCCGCAAGCAGCTAAAACTGTTGATTGTCCGTATGGTGGGAGGAGTTCCTAAGACGCAGCGCCGCAAGGAATTACGAGGCGAGTCGCCAACTCCCAGTGAAGAGCAACCACGATTCGTTGCCACTGTTAACAGCGACAGAAATGGAAAGAAATCAGCAGCAACAGGAAGTTAGGATGTGCGCGATTATGCAAAATTTTGTCAACTAACTTAAAGTAACGTCTCTATTAAGAACCCAAACAGCCTAACGTTTGCCTTCAGCGCACAGCCCTTCTGCTAGAAGGCATAGTTAGGTTAATATAAGATAAGTTTGACTACTCATATAGTGTCGTGTCTGTCTAATTAGCTCAATCAAAAGACCTCTAAGAGGTTTTACTACGCAAAACCGTCCCTTTCCAAATCGGAGAGAAACTTAAACTTTAGTTCAAAGCAGGGAGAAGTTTGTTGAACTCACGTTAATATATCTCCGAAATAAGCAAACTTACTTCTTACGGGGAAGGCTAACTGTCAGAAGTCTGTAGAACTCTCGTTAAAAAAGAAAAAATGTTTGGCTGTCTTGTCAGAAAATCGCAATTCCTGATGAGAAAATGAAACATTCAAACAAAGCGCGCCATTTGATTGCTAACAAGCCCGTTAATTAGAGCCAATTTTTTGAGGTCAAAAGTAACAAAAGCGTTATCGAGTATGACGTAGAAGGTAAGTGCCTCAAGATACTCCTGAAAGCCAGCCCTTATTTAATAACTTTTGTGTAGAATTTGTTTGTGAGGTTATTTACTTGATTCTCAATTGCAACAATCCAGGTTTCATTTATGAGTCAGTCTTTTTCTCAAAACCAAGCAAGACGAAATCGTCAACAAAGACTGTGGCAACAAAAATGGAGTTTAAAGACTAAAGCAATAGTTTGGGCACTAAGCATCAGTGTCCTTCCTGTGGTTGCAATTGGCACAATTACTTACTACAATATTGCTAATATAATTACTAAACAAATTCCGCAAGCCAGACAAGAGAGTGTAAAAAGTTCAACAGCAACTGAACTTGTTCTACAGAGACAACTGTCACTCTTGTTAACAGGTATGGGGGTAATAGCAATTTTGGCAGGTGCGATCGCTGTTTTTGTAACGAATCGAGCTATTAGTCGAGTCAGCAAGGCTGCTGCAACTTCTAATCTTATCAAAAACAAGCTACGTCCAGACAGTGAGTTTACTCAAGTTTTCATCGCTAATGAAGATGAATTAGTGATGTTAGAGAGAAACATAAACTTATTCACAGAACTGCTTTCAGTTTTGGTAAAGGAGAAAGAAACCGAAGCTGATTACTCCCAATTATTAATTAAAATTACCCGATGGGTTCGAGAATCATTCAATGAAGAAGATGTTCTCAAAACTACCTCAGAAGAAATTCGTAAAGCTTTAAGCATTGATCGCGTAACCGTCTTTTGCTTCAACTCCGACTGTAATGGAACCTTTATCACCGAAGCAGTAGCGCCTGGTTTGCCCAAAATATTAGGGGTTACAGTCTCTGAGCCTGGGTTCGAGGCAGAGTATATAAAAAAATACCAGAATGGTTCTATCCGTGCTATTGATAATATCCATAAAGCCGATCTCAGTGATAGTGATATTGAGTTGCTGGAGCAATTTGCTGTCAAATCTAATTTAGTCGCACCTATTCTCGAAGGTAAACAGCTATTCGGTTTATTGATTGCACATCAGTGTTCTAGAATTCGCGTTTGGCAGCAGTCTGAGATTGATTTGTTCGCTCAGATAGCCATGCAAGTAGGATTTGCCCTTGACTACGCCAAGCTTCTAGAACAGGTAGATACCAAGGCAGATAAAGCTCAGGTATTTATCGAAATTACCCGCAGCATTCGCCAATCGCTCAACGAAGAGGATGTCTTGAAAACCACTGTGGAAGAGGTTCGCAAAACACTGAGTACTGACCGAGTGCTGGTTTATAGCTTTAATGCTAATTGGTCTGGAATTATAATTGCCGAATCAGTCGTTCCAGGTTATCCCAAAGTTTTGCGGTCTGAAATCCAAGACCTATGTTTCGGTCAAGGTTATGTAGAAAAGTATCAGTCTGGTCGCGTTGTAGCCACAAACAACATTTACCAAGCTGGTTTAGCTGATTGTCACATTAGCCTGCTCGAATCATTTGCTGTCAAAGCAAATTTGGTCGCCCCCATTCTCAAAGATGAGAAGCTGTTTGGCTTGTTAATTGCACATCAATGCTCCAGATCCCGTGATTGGCAACAGCCTGAAATTGATTTATTCGCCCAGATAGCGGTGCAAGTGGGATTTGCTCTCGACCATGCAAGGCTCCTGCAACGAGTTGAGGCTGAAGGTGTGCAAAGTCAGTTCCTAGCGGATACTATCGGCAGCATTCGCCAATCGCTCAACGAAGAGGATGTCCTCAAAACGACTGTAGAAGAGGTTCGTAAAGTACTGAGTACTGACCGAGTCATGGTTTATAGCTTTAATGCTAATTGGTCTGGAACTATAATTGCCGAATCAGTTGTTCTCACCTACCCAAAAGTTTTGCGAGCTGAAATCCAAGACCCATGTTTTGGCCAAGGTTATGTAGAAGAGTATCAGTCTGGTCGCGTTCTAGCAATAAATAACATTTATGAAGCCGGTTTGGCTGATTGTCACATCAGCTTACTCGAATCCTTTGCTGTCAAAGCAAATTTAGTAGCCCCCATTCTTAAGGATGAACAGTTATTTGGTTTATTAATTGCCCATCAGTGCTCCAGACCCCGTGATTGGAAACAGTCTGAGATTGATTTATTTGGCCAGATAGCAATGCAAGTGGGATTTGCTCTCGACCATGCAAGACTCCTGCAACGAATCGAAGCTGAAAGTATGCGGAGTAAGTTATTGGTGGATATTACCCACAGCATTCGCCAATCGCTCAACGAAGAGGATGTAATCAAAACCGCTGTAGAAGAGGTTCGCAAAGGACTGAGTATTGACCGAGTGCTGGTTTATAGCTTTTACGCTAATTGGTTCGGAATTATAATTGCTGAATCAGTGGTTCCAGGTTATCCCAAAGTTTTGCGCTCTAAAATCTACGACCCCTGTTTCACTGAAGGCTATGTAGAAAAGTACCAGTCTGGCCGCGTTGTTGCAACAAACAACATTTACGAGTCCGGTTTGGCTGATTGTCACATTAGCTTGCTCGAATCCTTTGGTGTGAAAGCAAACTTAGTAGCACCCATTATCAAAGATGACCAGCTATTTGGTTTGTTAATTGCACATCAGTGTTCTGGGCCCCGTGATTGGGAACAGCCTGAGATTGATTTATTTGCCCAGATAGCGATGCAAGTAGGATTTACTCTCGATCATGCTAGGCTCCTACAAGCGTATCAAGCTGCTGAAGCTGACTCTCGTGAATAGCTTTGTGGAAGAGGCAAGGGAGCAGGAAGAAGCAAGGGGGCAGGGAGCAGGGAGCAGGGGGAAAGTGAAAGGCTTGATGCAAGTTCTTTTTCCCCTTTTCTCCCTGCCCCCTGCTCCTTGTCCTCTTTTAATCCAAGTGTATTGGGCTTAGTGTAGTTTTTGACGAAGAAGCTGCCAGAGCGATCGCTAATGGTAAAATTCGATGTTCCTGAATTTGAATCCTGGCATGGAGTGTTTCTGCTGTATCATCCGGCAATACGGGTACTGCGGCTTGCATCAATATAGGGCCACTGTCCATTTCTAAACAAGCTATATGCGCTGTACAACCAGTGATTTTTACCCCAGATGCTAAGGCTTGTTCTACAGCATGGATTCCCTTGAAACTAGGTAACAAACTAGGATGGATATTAATTATTTTGTCAGGAAAGGCATCAATGAAAACTGATGTTAACAATCGCATCCAACCTGCCAAAATCACCCATTCCACATCGTAGTGTCGTAATGTCTGCACAATTTTCTCATCAAACTCTTCTCTGCTTTTATAGTTGCGGTGATTCAATAAAACAGCTTCTACACCTCTATTAGCTGCTCTTACGGCTGCTTTCGCCGAGGGGTTATTGTAAATTAAAACTTGAATTTGGGCATTTAGCTGCCCATCTTGGATAGCTTGAGCAACGACATCAAAATTACTGCCATTCCCAGAAGCCATAATTCCTAGTTTTAAAGGGGCGACTTGTTGGCGAACATCGCTAATACTGGGAGAAACCAAGCTCAGGGTAGAATCAGGGCGGAGGGTCATAAACAGCTAAAAGGGAAAATTATAGATGCCAAAAATATATAATACGTACAATTTTGTGTAAAAGCGTAGCTTGTTTAATGCAAAGGGACGCATTAATATTGTTACTTGATGCATTGGCATTGTTACCCGATGCATTGGCATTGTCAACCGATGTATTAGCATTGTTTCCCGATGCATTGGTATTGTCAGCCGATACATTAACATTGCAGGGTATTGCCAAATTTAATTTGCTATGAATTAATGAAATGCTCTACTAAGTCGCGGTTGGATACTGATACAGTAGTTGCCTAGATTTTTCTTACATAAATAGGTAAGATTTATACTTTAATTTAGCAGTGTCTCTTTCCATGTTGCGATGTCTACGACGGACTACGCCTACGCTTGATTAAATTTTGCTCTAAAAATTTAGCTTATAATCTAGTCCGGTTGATAGAGATAATATTCTAAAACTTGGTATAAAGGAAACAATACAGAGATTAAAGCCGCATAGGATTTGATCGCAGCATAGGTAAATTAAATGGCGAAGGTAGCGTTGCTGATTGGGGTCAGTGAGTATGAGCCAGGGCTGAACCCGTTGCCCAGTGCAGTTAGAGATGTGGAAGCAGTGTATGGTGTACTGCTGCATCCAGAGATGGGCGGGTTTGCCGCGTCAGATATTACCCTGCTAAAAAATCCTGAACGACAAGTTGTAGAAATGGCGATCGAAACGCTATTCTCTGGACGGTACAAAGATGATTTGCTGTTGCTGTACTTTTCGGGACACGGCATCAAAGACGATCGCGGTAGGCTGTATCTGGCAACTCGCAACACTAGTAAGACGCAGCAGGGTGAATTGATTCGCTCAACGTCGGTGTCTGCCAATTTTATTCACGATCGCATGAGCGAAAGCCGCTCCCGTCGGCAGGTGGTGATCCTAGATAGCTGCTTTAGTGGCGCGTTTGCTGAGGGTATGTCTGCCAAAGATGACGGCACGATTGACATCCGGGAGCAGTTAGGCGGTGAAGGACGAGCAGTATTGACTTCTTCTACTTCGACTCAATATTCCTTTGAGCAAGAGGGGCAAGATTTATCGATTTACACTCGCTTTTTGATTGAAGGTATCAAGTCGGGAGAAGCCGATCGCGATCAGGATGAGTTCATCTCCATCGATGAACTCCATGAATACGCCAGTCAGAAGGTGCGAGAACTTCAACCGGCGATGAAGCCGGAAATTTATGCAATTCGAGAAGGCTTTAAAATTCGACTGGCAAAGGTGGCTCCGGGCGATCCCAGACAGCGATACCGTAAAGAGGTAGCACGATTTATTCATCGAGGCGAAATTTCCTTTGTTGGTCGTCGGACATTGGATGTACTAAGGACTCGCTTGGGATTGGAGACAACTGAGGCGAAGGCGGTCGAAGATGAGGTGTTGGAACCGTACCGCAATGAGTTCCGCGACAAACTCCAGCAGTATCAGCAGGTATTCACCGACCTACTGGAGCGAGACGAGACAATTACCGATAGCGATCGCCACGATCTGCAAAATCTCCAGCAAATTTTGGGGCTGCGGAATGAGGACACGATGCCGATTGAGGCACAAGTGACTGTACGATTTAAGACGCATCAGCAAAACCTGCAAACATATCAGCAAGCGTTTACAACGGCACTGCGACAGGAGTTTCCCCTGAGTGCAGCAAGCCGCGATCGCTTACGGCAAACCCAGCAGCAATTAGAGCTGGCAAATGAAGATACTGCGGCGATCGAATCTCAGATTACGGCTGAGGTGGAGGTATATCACCAAAAACTCCAGGACTACCAACGGCTGTTTTTTACTACCACGCAGCAGGAATATCCTCTCAGTGAAGCAACCCGCAATGACTTACGCCAACAGCAGCAGCGCTTGGGACTGACGGATGTAGATATTGCCCCAATCGAAGCGCAAATCACAACGCAGATTGAAGGCTATCATCAAAAACTCCAGCAGTACGAGCAGGCGTTTGTGAAGGCAACGCAACGTAAGCATTATCCAGATGAGTTGATGCAAAAGCAGTTGCAGCAAACCTGGCAGACGTTGGGGTTGAGTGAAGGGGATGTTGGAGCGATCGAGAGGCGGATTAATGCGGAGATTGAAACCCATCAAGGAAACTTGCGGCAATACGAGCAAGAATTTACAGAAGCTATTCAGCAAGAATATCCGCTCAGTGCTTTCAAACGTTCTCAACTAACGCAACGTCATCAAGCATTGAATCTGACTGCTGAGGATGTGACTGCAATTGAAAATCCAATTATTGCTGCGATCGAAGAACATCAGCAAAAACTTCAGCAGTATGAGCAGGTATTTAGAGAGTCGATGCAGTTTGAATATCCTCTCAGTGATGTTACTCGTGAAGAACTTAAGCGCTTTCAACGAATTTTAGAACTAAATGATGCGGAAATAGCTTCACTTGAAGCAATTATTATTCAACAATCTTCAGAAGCAGAAAACCGAAAACAGCAACAGAGAATCAGGCAGAAAGAGGCAGAAAAACAACAAGAAGCTCTACGACTAAAGCAGCAACAGGAAATGGAATATCGCCAAGAATTGATTAAATCTCCGATTCAGCAGTCAAGCCCTACTCAACCCACTCAAAGGATTCAAGAGCCAATAACCCGACAAAAGTTTTTGAAGTGGGCTGGCTTGGGAGGTTTAGGTTTGGTGACAGCAGTAGTAAGTCGTGAAATTTTGAAGGGTCAATCATCCAAATATATTCCCGTTAAGCTTGAAACCTTTAAGTTTGAAACGGTAACAGTAGATGAAAAGGGACAGGTAATTAAACGAGATCCTACCAAGCAAGCTAAGTTCTTTAAGGAGGACTTAGGTAATGGCATAACTCTGGAGATGGTTGAGATTCTTGCTGGTTCATTTAAGATGGGTTCACCACCCGGTGAAACTGGTCAAACCAAATATGAAGAACCACAACACGCTGTAAATGTACCTGCTTTCTTTATAGGCAAGTTTGCAGTTACTCAGGAACAATACCAGCAAATAATGGGTAGCAATCCGTCCAACTTCAAGGGAGCAAAACGTCCTGTAGAGACAGTGTCCTGGAATGATGCAGTAGAATTTTGTAAAAAGCTGAGTCAAAAGACTGGGCGCGAATATCGCCTACCAAGTGAAGCAGAGTGGGAATATGCCTGTCGTGCAGGAAGAACGACACCATTTCACTTTGGGGAGACGATTACAACTGAGTTAGCCAACTACAATGGGAATTCCACCTACGCTTCTGCACCAAAGGGCAAATATCGTCAACAAACAACAGAAGTAGGAAGTTTTCCAGCCAACGCCTTTGGATTATGCGACATGCACGGGAATGTCTGGGAGTGGTGCCAAGATACTTGGCATGACAGCTATAAAGAAGCGCCTACTGATGGAAGTGCATGGATAGATAATGATAATAAATATCAAGTGCTGCGGGGCGGTTCCTGGTTCAACACTCCTGGAAGCTGCCGTTCCGCGTCCCGCGTCAACTACTACTCGCGCGACAACCTCATTGGCAATATTGGTTTTCGTATTGTGTGCGCTGCCGGGAGGATTATTCAGTAGCCCTTTATACTTTAGCTCTTTTACCCTCTATCCTTCTTTCTTTTACCCTTTTTGAGTGTAGCGAAGCGGAACGATCTAATTTTTTTGAAAAAACAGAGTGGATCAAATTAAGATTAGGTTTAAGTAAAGACTCCAACTAGAGATAATTATGAACCAAGAGCTTACCCAAGCAATGCCTCAGAAGTTCAACTATTGCACAGCATCGATTTACTAACTATCGATGAGCTTCCATATATGCTCGCAGTAAGGTATTGATCTGCGTTTGATAACCCCGTCCTTGCGACTTAAACCACTCCAATACATCGCTGTCAATGCGTAACGTCACCTGTGCTTTATTTTTTGACGCAGGTAAACCCCGTCGAACTATAGCCTTGGCAAACAGTTCTGGTGTAATTTCCGGGCAATCTGATAAATCAATGTCTTCATCGCTCATAGCATCAAGCCGTTGCCAATCAGTCTGAGAGTTGCTCGAAATAGATTCGTTGCTCATATTTGGTTGCCTTTCTTGCAGAAATAATGCGCGTTAAATCATCACGATCTGTATGGACAATAGCAACGACTCGCCCTTGCAACAAGCCAAAGGTGACGAAACGCTGCTCTGCGTAGCTGTAGCGATCGTCTTCAACCGTCACCGTGTCTCCATCAAATACTGCTGGGATATCGATAAAATCGATTCCGTGCTTGCGAAGATTAGTAAGACGTTTTGCTTCATCCCATTCAAACTGCATCACCAAAACACAGCTACGCTTACCTAATTGTAACTACAATTTGTAATTACAGCAACTTAGCCAAACGGATCTGCTGGGCTTTGAGATTAAGCTAGGATATTAGTATGGGTTATTTTTGCTACTAATTGGTAGGAAGATGAATGTAGAAAAACTCTCTATTTCCTTGCCGCCGTCTTTAGTGAAGTTTGTCGAAAACTACAAGCGGGATAAAGGATGTAAATCTCGTTCTCAAGTAATTGAAGAAGCATTAGAATTGCTGCGAAACCGAGAATTAGAGGCAGCTTACCGAGAAGCGTCTGCTGAAGTTGATAACGATTGGGACGTGACAGTGGCAGATGGTTTAACAGATGAAACGTGGTGATATTTATTACGCAAATCTTAGTCCGGTGATGGGTTCAGAAATGGGTAAACGTCGTCCAGTGCTAATTGTCAGTAATGATATAAGTAATAGTGCTGCTACCACTGTGACAATTTTACCGCTTACTTCTAATGTGAGCCGTGTTTATCCCTTTGAAGTTTTGCTTAATCCAGAGATTAGTGGTTTAACGAAGCCTTCTAAAGTACAGGCGCAGCAAGTGCGAACAATTTCTAAGCAACGAATTACTGGTGAACTATTAGGTAGTTTAAACGAAGAGATAATGGTACTAATTGATGCAGCGTTAAAAATGCATTTGGGATTGGTTTGAATTTGCAGAAAAATAGCGATGTTTAAGTAAAGACTCCAACTAGAGATAATTATGAACCAAGAACTTATTCAAGCGTAGGCGTAGCCCGTCGTAGACATCGCTAATACTAGGAGAAACCAAGCTAAGGGTAGAATCAGGGCGGAAGGTCATAACAGCTAAGAGGGAAAATTATTGATGCCAAAAAAATATACTAAATCGTGGTTGGATAATGATACAGTAGCCGCCTGGATTTTTCTCACACCAGCACTAATTTTACTGGGCGTTTTTATCATTTGGCCGATCGCCTATTTGTTTTACCTCAGTTTCACTGCTGGTAGTTTCACCTTAAAAGGTACTTATTGGATAGGCTTAAAAAACTATTGGCGCTTGCTACTCGACCCCGACTTCTGGCAAGTTTTGGGTAACACCTTTTATTTTACTGTTGCCACCATTATTCCCAGTTTAGTTATCTCCTTGGGATTGGCAGTGTTATTAAACCGCTCCATTCCCTTGCGGGGCATCCTACGAAGTGCTTATTTTCTACCTTCAATTATCTCACTTGTGGCAGCCGGTTTGGGATTTCGCTGGCTGTTTCAAACACCAGGGCCAGTTAACGGACTTTTAGATTTTTTTGGCATTCCAGACATACCCTGGTTAGGAGACACATTTTGGGCAATGCCAGTAATTATTTTAATGAGTATTTGGAAACAACTGGGTTTCAATATGGTGGTTTTTTTAGCAGGGTTGCAAGCAATTCCTCCCAGCCGTTATGAAGCAGCAGATTTGGATGGAGCAAATGCTTGGCAACAATTTTGGTATATTACTCTGCCTGGATTGCGCCCTACTGTCATATTTGCAATCATTACTACCGCGATTTTTACATTGCGGAGTTTTGAGCAAGTTTATGTAATGACTGGCGGTGGGCCACTGAATTCGACTAATTTGCTGGTTTATTACATTTACCAAGAGGCTTTTGGTCAATTTGATTTTGGTTATGCAGCAGCAGCAGCGACGGTGTTACTAGCAGCAACTTTGGTACTAGTTTATTTGCAACTGCAAACTTGGGGAGAGGAGTAGGGGAGGCAGGAGGTAGGAGGCAGGGGGCAATTTTGGAAGTTGCTAATTCATCGCGCAAATATGCAATGCCAAAAAATGTAGTGCATTCAATTAGAAACAGCTAGAGTTTTTACTTCTTATATAGGCTGCGATATTCCCAAGGATTAACAAATTTGGCATCACTCCAAACACCAAGCCGTTGTTCTTTCGCCTCAGCTTCAGCTTGTTGAACTAAATTTTTACTAGGACACTTGTTTAAATAGGGACGATACACTTTTGCTAAACCTTCTTGTAACAATACCTGCTGCACAAAAGTGCCATTTTTTAAACGAACTTCGGCAATTTTGCGTCCATAACGATCGCTATCGGTGATATTCAAAGTTACGCGATCGCCTCCTTGTTGCACCAGTTGTTGCACCCGTTCTTGGGCTTTCACACCCCAAGTAAATTGATTGCGATCGCTAGTCCGTTTACTCTGCTTTTCTTTGTTAGTATGGGCTATTTCTGGTGCATCTACACAAGCAAAGCGTACAGTAAGATTTTTGCCATCGGCATCTTTCACTACTAAAGTATCGCCATCACTCACTCGTTCAACGGGTTCTCCAGAAGTAGTGATGAAGCGATCGCAGCCTATCAAACCCAAAATTATGATAGTTGCACAAAGCCAAAATCGCACTGGTTTTATTAATTTCTCCATCCAAAGTCACCTACATTACCTCTGTGGGATGATACTAGCAAAATGAAAAGATATATTTGTTAACCGTTGACATAACTGCCACAGGCAATTCAAAATCCAAAATCGGGCGTTACATATTTGCAAGATGATTTAACAACTTCCAAAAGTCCCCCTGGTGACTGAGCGCAGCCGTACCCCTACGGGGAAGCAAGCTACGCGCAGCGTCTCCGACGGTAGAAGTGTGCCCCCCCTGCTTCCCCTGCTTCCCCTGCTCCCTGCCCCCTGGCGGCAACCGAATAGAAAATGCGGATTAGTATAAGAATTGTAACCTTCCAATTGTCAGCGGGAATTTCTGATGAACTTCTTGACTCACGTTCTGCATCTAGCTGGTTCAGGCGCTTTTGCCTATTACTCTGCTGCTCAAATTCGTGATTCTAAAACCCGTCCCAACATCCTTGCGGGGTTTCAGTTGGCTGAATCTGGCTCTGTGCCATTTTTATCTGCACTTAGCGATCGCGCATCTGCCGAAGGCGATACATGGCTAGCCGAAAAACTAGCAAAACATGCATCAGATGAAACTAGGCATGGCCAAATTTTTGCCCACGCCTTACAACAGCTGAATAAACAAGTTATAGATTTCAAGCGTCAACCCCAAACTCCATCCACAAAGAAATCACAACAGCGTAGTCCCTTTTTTGCAGCATTCTTTGAGGGTTACCCTCAAGAACAGCTAAAACCGGCTGTCATTGATTGGGATGTGTTTATGGCTAGCACATACATTCTGGAGTTAGATGCTAGTAAAGATTTTGCGCGAATGGCAAAAGTATTACCTGATAACGAGCCAACCGCTCGGAACTTGAAGTTAGGAATGCTAAGTATTGCCCAAGATGAAACTGGACATGCTGCTTATCTCTACGAAGCGATGATGCGACGGATGTCTGCGACTAAGGTGCAAAAACTCGTAGATATGTGGCGAACCCGTAAGGTGAACGCCTTGCTGGCAATGGTTGGCGGTATCCTCCAACGCAACGGCGAAACGCGATCGCTAGTCCAGGATAGTGCGCCGTCGGAAATCGATTCTGAATTGATAGCTACGTAATTAGAGATATCCTTGAGTATCCAATGTTCAAAAAATTGAGAACATTCACCATCTAGCTTGAAAGGCAGGAGGTTTGGCTCTTGCCTTCTTCAAATTAATTTCACACTACTTTCCCTGACGCACTATCCAGTAAACCTGAGTAAAGTTCTTCCTAAAAACTAACTATGAAAGCTGAAGCAGAAAATAATAGCAGGCTGACTTGTGAAGTAGAAACTACCCTAAAGGTGATTGGCGGACGCTGGAAAGTTTTGATTATTAGAGAATTAATGACTGGTGTCAAACGATTTGGCGAGTTGCAGCGAGCTTTACCAGGAGTTACGCAAAAGATGCTGACCCAGCAACTCAGAGAAATGGAGGTAGACGGTATTATTCATCGAGAAGTTTATCCCCAAATTCCACCCAAGGTAGAATATTCACTAACGCCTTTAGGAGAAACTTTGCAACCAATTCTTTATGCTATGCATGAATGGGCTGTGAAACATTTAGCTCTAACAAATCACCATAAATATTGATTATAGGTAATAAATAATAATTGCTACCTTATAATTTTAGCTAGCAGATTTATCCGAATTACGAATTATTTTATTCGTTGTTGTGTAAATATTCAATTGCTGCCTCTAATTTTGAGGGGTAACTTTCAGCAAACCTTTCAAACCAAAGTCCTTCAGACGATAGTGGATCTACTTTAGCTAACCATTCTTTTGCCTGCACTTTCAAAGCCTCTAGTTGTTTGGCTTTGAGTTGTTCTTGTTGAATTCTTTCGTGTTCTAGTTCTTGCTGTCTTTTTAACTCCATAGCAGCATCCTCTTCTGCAAAATCAGCCTTAACTTCTGCCAAAAGGTTATCCATGAAAGATGCCGACTTTGGCGATGGTGGGATAAAGGGTTTGGCTGTGGCTGATTTTGACTGCTGCTGTTGAGGTTGTACTTCTTTGTATCCAGTTTCGAGTTGAGCTAATAGCTTATCAATGGAATCCATTTTTGCAATTCCTAATAAATAGTATAGCTAGTCATTAATGGCATTAAGTAGCACTTCCGATAGACTCAAATCTTCCATATCTTCCATAGTAATTGTGTCACAAATATCAAACTTAGCACCAGCACTTTGGAGTTCATCGTCTAAGAGTTTGAGAAAGCGGGTAGCTTGCTGATCTGTCCCAACTTGAATGAAAGAAATAGCTAATTCTTCATCTCGATCTATGCGGCGAGAAGCTTCAATAATTACCCTCATGACTGCTTTGCGATCGTCCGGTTCACCATCAGTAACCACTAAAATTGTTTCACCATTTGGTTTTGTTTGACCGGCTGCTTTGCGTTGAAGGTAATCATCAGTTGCGTGTTTTAACACACCTGCTAAGTCAGTTGTACCAGAGGGATCGTTTTCTCGAAAAATTTGTGCTACTTTGCTAGATGTAACATTTTCGTATCGCTTAAATTTACCAGAAAATACATAGATAGTGATCCCATCTGGGTCAAATTGTTCACACTTACTAGCTAAAGCTAAAGTAGATTCCTGGGCTGCAACCCATCTACTTCTACCACCCTTTTGGTCTTGGGTTGCCATGCTGCCGCTTTTATCGATAATCAAGGTATAGTCACGATTTTCTAGCATTATTCAATTCTCCAATTAAGAGTTCAGAGTTACTGGACTATGAGCGATTAACACATTAGTCAGTTATTGCATTCGTCAATACATCTACAAGGCTCATCTCTTCTAAGTCGTCTAAAGTGACGGTATCGCAAATATCAAATTTAGCGCCAACACTTTGCAACTGGTCATCCAAAGCCTTGAGGAACTTAGTTGCTTGGGCATCTGAACCTACTTGAATGATCGAAATTGCTAATTCTTCATCACGTTCCATCTGGCGAGTAGCATGAATGATGACTTCAAACACAGCTTTGCGATCATCTGGTTCACCATCGGTGATGACTAAAATTGTCTCTCCGTTTGGCTTAGTTTTACCGGCTGCTTTGCGTTGAAAGTAGTTATTGAGTGCATCCTGAAGTACACCTGCTAAATTTGTCGTCCCAGCAGGGTCATTTTCGAGAAATATCTGTGCGACTTTAGCTGAGGTGACATCGTCGTAGCGTTTAAATCTACCGGAAAACAAGTACACCGTAATGCCATCGGGGTCAAACTGTTCGGCCTTTCTTGCCAAAGCAAGAGTAGACTCTTGGGCTATCTCCCATCTACTTCTACCACCCACTTGGTCGGGCGTGGACATACTACCGCTTTTGTCAATGATTAATGTATAGTCGCGATCGCTCATCATAATCTTCCTCTGATTGTTACCCTGTGGTTCTAGTCTAACTCCGTTTTTTTACGAGCAAGCAAGGCTTTTAAGCATTTGTATCAATTATGCTATTCAAAAAAGCTGCGCCACAGTCGATAAATGCGATTGCCTAGCCTCTTTGAACAAAATCTTCCTAATCCCCAATCCCCTGGAAACACCAAAATTTAGAGATTGCTTTGGTTGTTGCATCATTTAGTCTGGGAATAATAAATACTACTCTTGCTGACACACACGTAGCTAAACAAAAGCTGTTTAGCTTGATTTTAGAAATAAATTCGGGTATGAACCATTCTAGATTCTTAAATAACCCCGCGCAAAAACAAAACACGCAGCCGCAAAACTTCTCCTTGACATTTCTGCATCAGATAATCAATGGCATATCTGACCCAATTTTTGTCAAAGACCGTCAACATCGCTGGGTATTACTTAACGATACCTACTGTGATTTCGTCGGTCATAGCCGAGAAGAATTAATTGGCAAGTCAGACTATGATTTTTTTCCTCAAGCAGAAGCTGATGTGTTCCGAGAAAAAGATGAACTGGTTTTTACCACAAATATTACTAATGAGAACCAGGATCTTTTTACCGATGCTCAGGGTATAACTCATCTCATCTCTACAAAAAAGTCTTGCTTTGAGGATGAGACTGGTAATAAATTTCTGGTGGGTAGTATTCGAGACATCATTTTACCGAATCAAACCGAGAAAGTTCCGAGTGTGACCGTCAGAGTTACTGATACTACTGATCTTATGGAAACCTGTGAGGCACTTCGGGAAACCCTGGAAGAACTCCAGGTAGTTGAAGAAGAACTGCGCCAACAAAACGAAGAATTAGCGATCGCTCGTGAAACGGCTGAATTAGAGCATCAGCGTTACCAGGATTTGTTTGATCTCGCCCCAGATGCTTACTTGGTGACCGATGTAGCCGGCATCATCAAAGAGGCTAACTATGTAGCCGCAGCCTTACTATCTGTGAGACAAAAGTATCTGTTAGGTAAACCATTCATCCTGTTTGTCGCTGAACCAGACCGCCAAACCTTTATGAACCAACTGGCAAATTTGCAGCAGGTGCAGAATTGGGAAGTTGATCTACAGCCACGAAGAGGCACAGCCTTTCCTGCTCAGATCAGGATGGTTGCTATGTATAATTCACAAGGTCAGCAGGTAGGCTGGCGTTGGTTGCTTTGCGACATCAGCGAACAACAAGCTGCGCTGCGCTTACGCCAGCAAGCAGAGAAAGACCTACACCGCATTAATGCTGTACTCCAAGCTCAACAAGAAGCTTCCATCGATGGAATTCTAATTGTTGATGAAAATCTTACAGTTACATCATTTAATCAGAAATTCTCCCAGCTATGGCAAATTCCTGCGGCACTGATCCAAGCAGGGAACGATCGCCAACTCGTGGCATGGGTACTAGACAAACTAGTAAATCCAGACGAATTTCTGGCTAAGGTAGAGTATCTTTACCAGCATCCAGAGGAAAGTAGCCGTGATGAAATTTTCCTCAAGTCTGGAGAGATTTTTGAGCGTTATTCTGCACCCGTGCGTAAACAGCAAGGGGCTTGTGATGAGATATCACCTTTAGGAGACTATTACGGTAGGATTTGGTATTATCGCGACATTACCGAATACAAGCAAGCAGAGGCAGAACTCAGGGGTTCACAGCAAAGACTGGCGTTGCTGATTGAACAAACACCTTTAGCGATTATTGAATGGAATTCCAACTTTGAGATTCAGACATGGAATCGAGCAGCAGAAAGAATCTTTGGATACACCACAGAGGAGATGCTGGGGAATCGTTTTGAGATGATAGTACCTGAAAACGCCAGAAAGCACGTAAATGAGATTATCACTGCCCTGTTAACACAATGTGGAGGAAGTTTTAGTGTCAACAATAACCTCACTAAAGATGGCAGGACGATGGTCTGTGAGTGGTATAACAACCCGTTAGTGGCTCCTGATAGCCAGGTGATTGGCGTTGCCTCAATGGTGCTGGACATCACAGAACGCAAACGAGCAGAAGAGGAACAGCAAAAATTTGTAGCATTGATTGAAAACAGCAGCGACTTTATTGGCATTGCTTCAATGGAAGGGCAAGTTCTGTATGTGAACCCTGCCGGACTCAAAATGCTGGGACTTAGTAGCCTGGAAGCAGCCAAAACTAAGTTAGTGACTGATTTTCATTCACCAGAAGCTTTTGCAGAGTTTCAGCAACAAATTATTCCTTTGATGTCTCAACATGGTTCCTGGCAAGGTGAGTTTCGCCATAGGCATTTTCAAACAGGTATAGAAATTCCCACTGATTGCAACATGTTCATGGTTAAACATCCTGAAACAGGAGAGCCTTTCTGTCAGGTAGCTGTTGCTAGGGACATCACAGAACGTAAACAAGCCAAGGAAGCCCTGCTAAAGTCGGAAGGGCAACTACGACAACAAGCCGAAGAACTTAAAGTTGCACTCCACGAACTTCAACACACCCAGACTCACTTAATTCAAACTGAAAAGATGTCCAGTTTGGGTCAACTAGTTGCAGGAGTGGCACACGAAATCAACAACCCGGTCAATTTTATCTATGGCAACCTCAGCCCTGCCAAAGAATACACCCAAGATTTACTTTCACTTTTGCAACTCTACCAAAATCATTATCCTGAACCTGTGCCAGAAATTCAGGATTTTGCAGAACTAATCGAACTAGACTTTTTGAAATCAGATTTGCCACAAATAATCAACTCAATGAAAGTTGGCGCAGACCGCATTCGAGAGATTGTGCTTTCCCTGCGAACTTTTTCGCGTTTGGATGAAGCCGAAATGAAAGCTGTTGATATTCATGAGGGAATCGACAGTACTCTGATGATTTTGCAAAGCCGCCTCAAGGGTAATGACCAACGCCCGACAATTGAAATAATTAAAGAATACGGCAAACTACCGCTGGTTGAATGTTACGCTGGGCAGCTAAATCAAGTATTCATGAATATTTTGTCAAATGCGATCGATGCCTTGGAAGAGCCATACCCTGCGGGAAGGCGAAGCGCCTACGTCATTTGTCCTATCCTTGGGGAAAATGCCCGAAGGATAGAGCAAAGAACTCCGCCGCACATTTGCATTCGCACCCAACTACAGCAGCCAAATCACGTAACAATTAGGATTATTGACAATGGATTGGGAATACCAGAAGATGTTAAAAAACAACTATTTGACCCCTTCTTTACTACCAAACCCATTGGCCAAGGTACGGGGATGGGTCTTGCCATTAGCTACCAAATCATTACAGAAAAACATCGCGGTTCCTTGGAATGTTTTTCGGAGCCGGGACAAGGCGCTGAGTTTGTGATTAAGATTCCCCTGATTCAGCATCCGTCAACATAATTCGTCATTTCGTTAGCTAAATACCTCCACTTCTTCAGGAACCTTCATTTGGTCGAGAATTCCCCAAATTTCCTGTAACATCGGGTCTAACCCGGTGCGAGTAACCGCTGAAATCACAAAAACCGGGGCGTAGGAGAGATGATTAAGTTGGGTGGCTAACGCCTCTAAATCCACAGTTTCCCGATCGACTGCATCAATTTTGTTCAGCGCCAAAATTTGCGGACGTTCTGCTAAACCCCGTCCATAAGCTTGTAATTCTTCCTTAATTGTGTTGTAGTCTCTAATCACATCATCGCTAGTGGCATCAATCAAGTGAAGTAGCACTCGCGTGCGCTCGATATGACGCAAGAAATCATGTCCCAGCCCTGCACCGTGAGACGCGCCCTCAATTAGTCCGGGAATGTCGGCGAAAACAGTACCATCGCCAGTAGGTTTCCGCACTACACCCAAATTTGGGATAAGGGTAGTGAAGGGGTAGTCTGCGATTTTCGGACGTGCTGCTGATAAAGATGAAATTAGAGTGGATTTACCAGCATTTGGTAAGCCAATAATTCCGACTTCTGCCAAAAGTTTTAACTCCAGGCGCAGCTGCTTTATTTCGCCTGGTAATCCTGGGAGGGCGTATTCTGGGGCGCGGTTACGGTTACTCAAGAAATGCTGATTTCCCAGTCCGCCTTTACCACCTTGGGCAATCAGCAAAGTCTGCTTAGGTTCAATTAAATCCCCTAACAATTCGCCAGTTTCAGCATCATAAATGGTTGTACCGCAGGGAACTTCGATGATCAAATCCTTTCCTGCTGCTCCAGTGCAGTTATTTGGGCCACCACGAGTCCCTTTTTCTGCCTGAAAGCGATGGTTATATCTGAAGTCTAGCAAGGTTTGCAGGTTTTCGTCGGCAACGAAAAATACTGAACCGCCTCTTCCCCCATTACCACCAGAGGGACCACCAGTTGGTACGTATTTCTCTCGCCGGAAGGCGACAATACCATCGCCGCCCTTACCAGCTTCAACTTCAATTTTTGCTTGGTCGATAAATTGCATACTTAAATAATAGTGAAAAGTGAGGAGTTAGGAATTAGGAGTTACAAATTATAACTCCTCACTCTTCACTTTAACTAAATATATGGTGAAACATCTTCACCACATTTATCTGCTAGATAAGAGAGGGCACGGAAACGTAAGCCCACTAGCTGCTCATACAAGGGGTTAATTTTACACATAGGCGGGATGTGGACAATCTTGCGTCCAAATAAGGTGACATCCCGCTCAAAGGGACACTGGGAGGGAATCATTTTACACAAAAAGCGGGCTACTCTTGGGTCTTGGATATCTAGCCCATCTAGCCAGTCACGCAGGGGGTGTAGTGCATCAATTTGACGCTTTGTAAGTCCAGGGCTGGAGATAACAGAGGTAACTTGCTGTGGGTTTTCTAGGGTGTGGCGAAGGGCTTCTAGTAAATTCTCTGGCTGTTCTAAGGCTTGACAGAACTGATGTAGAACCTCATCTTCGCTGGGGGAATAAGTACCATCTGCGATCGCTACCATTATCGCTGTCCTTAAAAAATTTTCCGCTGCTGGTGTACCTTTACCCAACACTGCGGCTAATTCTTCTGGCGTAATTACCTCTAGTGAGTCGCATTTAATCTTAGGAGCTAATTCATCTTTGGTGATGGTGGCAATTAATTCCTGCTCTTGGTCATCAAAATTACCATCAGCCCAAGCAATAGTAAGCAGTCCACGCAACCAAGCGGCAATCTGTTCGTTGCTGTAGGGGGATTGAACGGTACTTGTCATAAACTCACGTCTCAAGCTTTCCTCAGTCACTACTAAGCTACCCTACCCAGTGACTATGAAGATAGTGGGGCAGCAGAGAATGATCAAGAAAGCGCGTAGGCGTAGGCATCACCCCATAGAGACATAAACCAGAGAAGTTTTCAAATCGCAACAGTCGGTCTTGGGGTAAAATCCATTTGAGAGTAATCTTGAGAATTTTTTCTACTTAAACTGAAAAGGGAGATTTAATCTGTGTTGTGGAGGTATTCATGAATCAAACCAAAGTTCACCTCGGCATCATTCAACAAACACTACTAATTCCCCTCTGGGCTAAAGCTTGTGAGCTTCAGGCAGCAGTTCTAATTAATTAGAGTAGATCCTAAATCATCTGAGATTTTTGCAGCGTTCCCGCTTCTCCTGTCGGAGACGCTACGCGAACGGGTTGCCGTAGACATCGCTTATGAATTTGATTAACTTACTACTGCAAAATCTTCTTAGATAGACTGTTGTTTACAAGGAACTATCCTCTCCAACTGGGTACGCACCCACTTCAATAAACAATAAAGGTATACATAATGTTTTTATTTGGCATTGAGCATGAAGTTGCTTTCCTAAACAATGAAGGAAAGTTTGCTGATTTTTCCCACACAAAATTTGCTGATTTCAATCAAATTATTGAAAGGCTACCTACATACCCTAGCGACTATCCTCAACTGCGCGTAGGTGATGCAGGTATTAAGATGAAGAGATGGTATATTGAGGGATTTGAAAGATTTGCAGATTCCGATGAAGTGATAGACTGTCATGTTAAAGGTATTGAAATTAGAACAACCATACATTCTGATATTCAAAGCGCTATTACGGAATTATCAGAAAGTTTTCGCTTACTACGTGAAGTTGCTGCTAACTTTGACTTCTCACCAGTTTTGGTCAGTTTTAATCCCTACAATCCGGCTTTTGAGCCTCAACCTCCATTAAATGATTATGAAATCAAACAGCTAGAGGCTTATCCTGACGAACAAACTGCTAATATTCACATGGTATCTTATGGGCCAGATTTAAATATTTCAGTGGCAGATTTGTCTACCGAAAGTGTGATTGATATTGGTAGAAAGTTAACTTATTACAGCCCCTATATCGTTCCTTTTAGTTATAGTTCCCCTTTTTATAAAGGAGGTTTATGGGATGGGTTATCGGTACGAACGTTTATCAGAACTGGAAAAAGACCGGCAGCCCTAGTTTTTGTTCAGAAAGAAGAACAATTGATTAATAGTATACCCTCACTAACAAAAATAGCCCGCATTCCGGCTGAAGTAGGACGCATTGAATTTAAAGCTTGTGATAGTTGTGATGATTTTTTAATTTACGCGTCTTTGCTAGCGTTATTGAAAGGTTTGGTGTTAGATGAAACCTTGCTGGGTAGAGCAACTGTACCCGATGCAGGGTTACATCAACTTTCTGCAAAAGAAGGGTTTGACAACGAGGATATTTTTGGAAATGCGACAAAAGTCTTGCAAGCAGCCGAAGTTGCTTTGGGAGATGACCCAGATATTCATTATTTAACGGCGTTAAAAGTGCTGCTGGCGAAGCGAAAAACCAGATCCCATGAATTAATAGAAATGTTCCATCGCCTAAGTTCAATAGAAGAGGTAATAAGGCAGACTTATCAAGTTTACAGTTAATTGTAAATAGAGACTATTAAAGGTTGTTTGAAAAGTTATTCAGGTTGTCTGCAATTGGTAAAAGTTGCTCAATTGCAGTGGCAATTTGTACAAAAGCCTCAATTTTAGGCGAAGTGCAATGCCTTTAAATCCTCTCCAAGATAAGCTTCTTCCTGTGGCGATGCCTACGGCTGGCTACACCTACGCAAATAACATCAGGATGAGCTAAATTCCCAAGCGCGATCGCACCACCGCAACGGATGTTAGCCTTTTCTAAAATCAGCACATCTGCATTATGATTCGCTTGTTTTACCTTGACACCTGCCATTTTTCCTGCGGTACCACCGCCAATGACAAGTACATCTGTTTTGATCCGCTGGGTATTAATATTCATATATAAATCTCTAGATTCGCTGTGTAAGCCTGTGTAATATAAGTATTTTTTATAGCTTTTGGCATAAAATATTCACATGAATCAGCAGTAAACGCAAGCTCCTGTAAAAGTCTTCCTACTGATTGGATAAAGTCGAGCTAACTGAACATAAATAGTAGAGCCATTAACTTGCCAAAATTATATTAAGTCGATATACCTAGAGACTGATATTATTGCAACTAAAGATGTAGGAAACTTCATTCTAGAGATTGATGCAGACCTTAGCGTTTTCCAAGTAAAAGTAGAAACAGGGAGCCTGAAAACGAAGAATTTCAAGATGAAATCTAATGATTTTGCTAAAGAATTAAGGTGGTATTTGCTTATTATCCCTTACTAATTCAATGCAGAAATACAAAGAGAATTTCTTCGTCAGGTTTGTTTCTTAGGAGCTTACAGATTGAAGCGTAGCTTGCTAGTTTTATTATTGCTCAAGTTTGCCAAATAAAGTTATAAGCTCCGCTCTGTTAGTGAAAGTTCTGCGTTGTTAAAGCTGTTATCGAGGATTTCAAATGAAGATTATTGCTTCTGTTTTATCTATGTTACATCCAGTACGTTTTCTAGTTGTGGCTTTTACTTGCGCCTTACTATTGTTATCTAGTGCTTTTCCTGCTTTTGCGATCGATAGCTATCAAAGCGACCCTACTGAAGCCACTACACAACTGCTTGACATTCAGCGCAAAACTGACGAAGCCGCTAAAGAACCACCACAAGGATTGAAAAAGGTTCAAGAGGAGTCCAACAAAGGACTAAATGAAGTTCAGGGAGCGGCTGATATTGACAAGCAGAAGCGTCCAGAAAATTCACAAGGTGCAACATCAGTGGAAGAAAATATCAAGAATGTGTTGGAGAAAGTTACAGGTAAGTAACAGAGTTAATACCTTAGTAATTTTTTGGTAGTAATGGGTGATTGTGTAAGAGCAGTCACCCATTACTAATTAGTAATGTTAGTAACTTGAAGCTGGCAACTGTAACTAGGTAGATAAGGATGCTCACTCTGAACATTTGTGCTTAGACTGGGTTTAAATAATTTTGATTACAGATGTCTTCATTAACTATTTATATTTAATATTTTTATTTTTGTAGCTGACAAAATCAACAAAGTTCGCTAATTACTAGATTATTGGCTAAATACTACCTATTAAGGTATAGGCACAATTATCAATGTGGGAATTAATTTAAGCTCACAATGTTTCCTTTGGTTGATGTGGAATCTGTCTGAAATTTGGGAAGTTAATAAATAACTTTGCTTAGGGATGGAAAACAATGCGTGCGATAAACATTGGTTTGACAGAAGAACAGCGTCAAGGTGTAATTAATCTGTTAAATCAAGATTTGGCAGATGCCTATCTACTATTAGTAAAAACCAAAAAGTACCACTGGGATGTCGTTGGCCCTCAGTTCCGCTCTTTGCACCAGCTTTGGGAAGAACACTACGAAAAGCTGACTCTAAATATTGATGCCTTGGCAGAGCGGGTTCGTGCTTTGGGTGGTTACCCAGTTGGCTCATTGGAGGGATTTCTCAAGATTGCTACCCTCAAGGAACATGCTGGTAATGTTCCCACAGCAACGGGGATGGTATCTAATTTAGTGGACGATCACGAGCAGGTTATTCGTAACTTAAGGGATCATGTGGATCAGTCTGGTGAAAAGTTCCACGATCAGGGAACTGCTGACTTTTTGACTGGACTTATGGAAGAGCACGAGGAAATGGCTTGGATGCTGCGTTCATTTATTGAAGGGGAAGCACTGGGGCCAGATGGGAAACAGCCAGCAGAAGGGGTTAAAACACCTGTAGGTGTCTAGCTAGCTCATAACGTCACCAGTTGAGGACGGCTAACTGTCAAACCAGTTGAGGGAGGAATCAATCCTCCCTCAACTGGTGTCAAAGAATTAATCTGTCTGCATCTACCTATTCACCATCTTCATTGCAAAAAAATATAATACAAGGAGTCTTTAAGTGCCAGAAGTATATAAAGCAGAACGTACTATATCTGCTGTATTTAAAGAGCAGAAGCAAATTGATGATGTGATTCGACGTTTACTAGACAGGGGTGTGCCTAGAGATCATATTTCGGTCATGGGCAGAAACTTCCAGTCAGAAACGAGAATCGCTGGCTTTATTAGCAAAAAGGATGTGATTCTGGGAGGTTTGAGAACAGGGGCAGTTTTTGGTTCCTTGTTTGGTTCCTTCCTCAGCTTGCTCACCGGTGTAGGCGTACTGTTTATTCCCTTTGTCGGCCCAATCGTGGCAGCAGGGCCTATTGGTGCAGTGCTGTTGGGGGCTGCTAGTGGAGCGATCGCAGGTAGTGCAGGTGCGGGTCTCGTATCGGTTCTAACTACTTTGGGGATGCCAGAAGATAAAGCCACTATCTACCAAACCCGCTTACAAGCTGGCGAGTTCTTATTGATGGCAGAAGTTCCAAGCGATCGCACTGGCGAATTTCAATTGCTACTCGAAAGTGCTGGTGGCGAAGAAATTAACACGATTGAAAAAACCTTTGCTCGCCCTTGTCCTGGACAATGCAACAGTCCAGAAGATTTGTCTCCTGAGGTTCGCGCTCATCTTTCTGATGAAGCTCAACGCACATTTATTGAGCGCTATAACACTGTCTTCAATGAGAAAAATGACGAGTTCACTGCTGAACAAGCCGCCTGGGAGTCTGTTCATCAGCAATATGATGAAGATGAAAACGGCGTCTGGTCAAAAGCTAAGGTTAAAGCTTAAGGATTTCCAAGAAATAAATTATCCAATTTTATCCGGTGGGTATCTTGTCAGCATTTAGTTAAATCAAGTCGAGATATAATTTCTAACATAGCTGAGACTCTGTTTTTGTTCTTATTTATTTGAGTCTCAGTTTTTTGTGTGATTTTAAACCCCGTTCATCACTATTTATTAACTTTATTCTCAATAAATTAGGGACTTTGAAAAAGTCTTTAATTATTCAAACCTATACCTGTAAGCTTTTTCAGACTTCATGAATCCTCGAACTCACCTTAATGTAGGTTTACAATAACGACTATCATACGGCATTAATGTTTACATTCACTTCGGAGCAAGCAAAATAGTTCTTGCGGAAGTTGTCATGCGTCAATTGATAATGATAAATCTGTAATTTCTTGTTTCAATATCAACATTGATAGCTAAAAGCGGAGTATCTGGTGCAGCAGACTTTGGCCCAAGCCAGTTTATAAGCCATCAGCTGCTTTATTTGCTTGGGTGGGTTTGTATAGACGCTTTGTCGTTACCAATTTCTATACCAAGAAAAGGCAGTGACTCTGGGGTGCATCCCTGTCGGTTGGTGGACAAAGTTAAAATAGAGGGTGTTTGACTTATCGGTGTTTGTACTGGATCAAATTTTGGTGAGTCCAAAGACCTAGTAAACTGAATACATAACCCGGTAAACTGGATGCTCAAACCGATGACGGCTATGATGGCGGAAATCTTCTCGAAACGACTCATTGCTTTTTCCCTCCTGGTGTTTGAGATACCTTTGAGCAAGTTATTGGTTTGTTATTTGGTTGTTGCTTTGTTAAACCGATATCGGCGTAATTTCATAGTTGCACTGCTTGAATAAACACCAACTGCACAAAGCTGTGAGTCTTTATAAACAAGTCCAGTAAACGCTTGTGAAGCCGCTTGCATTTAGCATAAGAATATGAGTAAAGGACAGTTTGACAAAGCATTCAACGAGTTAACATACAGGCAACGGGAAGTATTGTTCGAGTTTTTGGCTGGACAGATAGATGAAGCGATCGCCAAATCCCTAAAGATGGCTCAATCAACGGTAAGACAACACATCAGAGTCATCTGGAGAAAGTTTGGTTTGAAAAATGAGTTTTCAGACGAACGCTGCTCAAAACGTGCTGATTTGATTGCTCTTTTTGAGAAGTACAAGCCAGACTTAGTAGGTGCTAAAACTCTTATACAAACCACAACATTAGAACAAATAACAACTCAAAAAAGCATACCAGATAAGAATTTTGTTGGGCGTGAAAGAGCGATCGCACATCTCAATAACTTCGATAGCCAAGGTGCAAAAGTTATCCTGATTCAAGCAAAAGGTGGTGTAGGAAAGACAACTTTAGCCAGAAATTATCTTAAGCAAAAATTTAGTTTTTATATAGAGTTTCCGATTGCCAAAGAAACCGAGAATATTACTCCAATTGGAAGTTTAGTTGAGGAACGGCTACGGCAACTGAATGAAGAACCAGGACGGGAGTTTGGTGTATCACTTGAACGCTTTCGCCAAAAACTTCAGGCTGAAAGAATTGGAGTTTTAATTGATAATCTTGAACCCGCACTGGATGAAAATGGTAAGTTTATCAAGCCTCATCGCTGCTATGTAGAGTTATTGCAAGTTTTAGCCGATCCAAGTTTGCAGTCATTGACGCTGATTACCAGCCGCGATCGCCTACATGAATCTGATGTTTCTGTTTCGTATTATATTCTGGAAGGTTTGTCTGTTAACGCATGGGAAGAATATTTTAACAGCCGCAGTCTTCAAACAAATTCTCCAGCTTTGAGTGCTATACATAATGCCTACGGAGGAAATGCTAAAGCAATGGAAATTATTGCTGGTGCTATTCAAGTAGATTATGCAGGGAATGTAGAGCAGTATTGGCAAATGAATCAGGGAGATTTATTAGTTGAGGCTGATTTAAGAGATTTAGTCACCACTCAGCTTAATCGTTTGGCACAACACCATTCTCCAGCTTTTAAGCTCCTCTGTCGTTTAGGATGTTATCGTTATCAAGATATTGCAACAGTTTCTATTAATGGGCTTTTTTCTTTGCTATGGGATGTGCCAGAGTCACAACGTCAGCGAGTAGTTAGTTCTTTGCGCGATCGCTCTTTGGTAGAGTTTCAAAATAGCGAATACTGGTTGCATCCGGTGATTAGGGAAGAAGCAATTAATAGGCTGAGAGCGAGTGAAGATTGGGAGACAGCAAACCGGAAAGCAGCAGAATTTTGGACAAACAGTGTTAACAAGGTTTACATTATGGAGGAAGCATTACAAGCTTTTGAAGCTTACTATCATTATTTAGCTATTGATGATTTTGAAGCGGCTTGTAGTGTAATGGTATATAGAAGAAAATCAAAATGGAAATGGCATAATTTAGAAGGTGGAGAAAATCTAGGTACTTCACTTCGGACATTAGGCCTATTACAAAAACTGATATTAGCGGGAACTCAAATAATTGGTAATGTTTTACGTGGAATAAATTTGGTAAGCATTCACCTTAATCTTGCTCAAAGCTATTGGATCGTTGGTAATCTTTCTGAAAGCTTTAGGGAGTATGAAAATGCAGAAATATTAGATATAGAATGCTTACATGCAAATACTAATAGCCAGAATGATTTAACATTAGATAGGTTTTATATGTGTTCATTAGTAGGCAAGGGGATTTGTAAAATAGATTTATTAGAAATGCAAGAAGCAGAAGAAATTTTTTTCAAGCTTTTAGAAATTTCTCAGCAAAAAAATCATTATAATTTTCAAATAGAAGCATATTATGGTTTAGCTTTTATATATTCAAATACATCATTTAAAGAAAAAGCACAAAATTTTGCTAATAAAAGTTATAACTCATCAAAAGATGACTCAGATGAATTAAATGAATGGGCTATAGGACATAGATTTATATTTCTAGGATTAACTTATAAAAATTTAGGAGATATCCAAACATCTTTTCAAATGTACAATCAGGCTGTTACTTTTGCTGATGACAACCACTACACTCAAATTAAAGCTAGGGCTTTAACTGGTCTAGCAGAACTTCATCGAGAACGGCAAGAATTTGAAACAGCATTTTCTGATCATTCAAAAGCGATAGAACTGCTGGAGAAAATAGGTGCTAAATGTGACCTTGCTGAAGCTTACTATCAATTGGGATTGACTCATCAAAAAAAGGAAGAATTAGAAAAAAGTAAAGAAAATTTTGAGAAAGCGATTCAACTCTTTAGAGAAATAGAAGCACCCAAGCAAGTAGAGAAGGTCCGACGTGCAACAGACAATGGTGAAAGTAATCAGATAGAGTGAAATGAAATACAAAATTCCGTTCAGTGACTCCAAATCATCCGGGGTTGAATCCCTGGATGATTTGCTCTTTCTACCTCCTGCAACTGCGGTTTTAAATCTTCACTACGGCAATTTATAGCTACCAACACGCAGATTTAACTGACCTTGGCGCGGGTTTTTGCTAAAGATAAATGCGCCTTCTTCACTTTCCCCACTAGATAAAAAGTCGATCTGTTGCTCTCCTGTCTCTGTAACTTTGCCGTCAATCATTAACTCAGCCATAATCTGAACTGACTCAGCTGTATCTCCTCCACTATTCATAACTTCAAAGGGAACATAAAATTGTCCATCAATTTCCCGAATTGTTTCTTTTTTGGTAACAGAAAGGATTGGAGGTTGATTCTTTTCGTTCAGCCAAGTATAGCCCACCAGACTCACAATGATTCCTAGGATAAGTGAGGCAATGCTAAATGTTACCCACTCAGCTATTGAGCGCTTTGGTTGTTGTTCTGTTTGAGTCATATTGCTAACCTTCCGGCTGCACCGCCAATAGTTGCAGGTAACCCCAGCATCAGCGTGTGATCTAACCACATTGTCCAAGGGTCGCTAAAAGTTAACTTTTGAAAAAACCACAGCATAAAAGCGCTTGCTAGCAGTGACACTAGGTAAGACATAATGGTTTCGCTTGATGGTCGTTGGAAAATTCCCTTTTGCTGTCTTCGCTTTTGCTGGTCAGAAAAGCCTGCCTGAAATACAATGCCATAAGAAATCAACAAAGATGTGGCGATCATTGCCAACTCCCAAAGTGGCGAGGTTGCGGCTGCTAGCATAGAAATTTCATCTGTTGGAGCGATATTAAATGCAATTATGGTTGCACCAATCAAGGTTCCACCTACATCGGCGAAGGTAGCATATAACTCAATCTGGTTATCCTTAGTTGCACTATTTTTCTGAGGTGTTGTTTGATCTTCTGTATTACTATTTCTGGTATCTCCCAAAAACTGGTTTGCTAATGCTACACCCAGAGTGAAAGGTACACTTTCAAAGATGATTTTACCTAAAGATTCCTCTAGGGAAGTTTCTGGCGTCAATTCTCGCAATAGTAGCAGCACAAAGGCAGAGCAGGCTAGTCCGATCGCGATCGCTTCTACGGTATCCATTGTGGCTTGATAAGCTTGCCAGCTATATCTGCGTTTCCGAAAGCCTTCTGTCTGGTTGAGCAAGAAAACCACAATAAACATGAATGCGATCGCCATCATCATCAGTTGTGGTTTGACCAGCGATCCAATCCACCAAACCTCCATTGTGTACAACAAAGGTATGCCAAATAAAAAGCCTCCGCAAGCACCCCGAATGATGTCATTAATCTCACCCCTCCAGACATTTTTTTGACGTTTTGTTGCCACTCCTTTACTTTCCCTTTGTTGAAAATTTGTTTTGACTTATACTAATTCTCTATGAAGATGGATATAGCAGTCCTAAATCATTCGTGAAAAGTTAGATCCCCGGCAACTTTTACGAAGCCGGGGATCTAGACACAGCAAATTTATCATATCTTCATATTTTTTAATTAGGGTATTCCGTAACACCCCGTATCTATCTTAAGATACATAATTTACCAAATTATTGTATCGCTTGATGGAAGTCACAAATAATACACTACTGTTAGTTTATGTAATAGCTTAATCAACTACAAGCTGGAAATAAAAACCATGAGTGCCGAAAAAAGAGTAGAAGCTACTGTAAAAAATATTGAAGGAAAAATCCAAGAGGTAGTGGGTGAAATAACCGGTAATCCACAAGATAAAACTGAAGGACAAGCAAAGCAAGCTGAAGCCCAAGTTACTCACACTGTAGAAAACATTAAAGACGAACTGAAGAAAGCTTTAGACTAATTTAGTTTTTGCAGTGTAAATAACAATACTAGCGATGATTCATTGCTGATAGTCTAACATTAATTACTCCACTATCTTTACGGAAGTGGAGTTTTTGTCTTGGCGTAAAATTTCAAAGGGGGAATTACGAAGGAATTGGTTCTAATCATGATTGATTTTTTAGGGATTTAATTCAACTAATAAGTGGCACGATTAGCTAATAAGTTCCAGAGAAAAATGGCAATTATTGCACCAATGACGGCAACAATTACACCGGGAATACTGAGGGTTGCAGCAGTTAATTGAAATCTTCCTGTCTCTAAAAGAGTAACTAAAATTCCCCCGATTACAGCACCTACGATACCTAAAACCATAGTTGAAACAATTCCACCACCCTGACGACCGGGATAAATAGCTTTCGCTATAGCTCCAGCAATTAAACCCAAAATGATCCAAGCAATAATGTTCAGCATAATTTCATCCATCAGAAAATTTAATAACTAGCTTAGAAATTACAATATTGTTTTCCTTCTACCGGAAGATATAAGTATTAAACTTCAATAAAAATTAACATCGTTTCTGCTAATAACTACAGCCGCAATGATTGTCAGTCTAGGCTACAGGGGCACAAGCGGCTTCCTTTGAAGTACATTTAAGATGGTAAAATATTAAGAATTATTGGGAGGAATCAATCGTCATGACTGTTATTGTAGCTAAGTGGACGATTGACGAATATCACCGCATGATTGATGCTGGCATTTTGAGCGATCGCAAAGTAGAACTACTTAAGGGAGAAATTGTCGAAATGTCGCCGGAAGGGGAACCCCATGCTTATTGTAGTCATGAATCGGCAGATTATCTAACGAATTTGTTAGGTAAACGTGCCACCATACGTCAAGCCAAGCCTATCACATTACCCAACGACTCGGAACCAGAACCAGATATTGCCATTGTCCAACATTTAGGACGCGAGTATCGAGAGCATCATCCCTATCCAGAAAATATTTTCTGGTTGATTGAGTATGCTAACTCCAGTTTAGAAAAAGATTTAGAAAGAAAAAGCAAAATCTACGCAGAAGCAGGTATTTTAGAGTATTGGGTTGTCAATCTCAAAAAGTTACACTTAGTGGTGTTTCGGGAAATCTTAGACGGAGAGTATGCCACAAAACTGACATTGACTACAGGAACAATTCAACCTTTGGCGTTTCCAGATATTTCTGTTGCGGTGGAACAGATTATTAACAGTTAAGGTAATTACAATTCAAAATCAAAATGCAAGAAAAAATTTTAATTTAACGTCAGTTAGACAAACTATAAGAATCCGATTTGATTTATCGAAAGCGACGGGAAACTCCATCCCCAGGTGTCTGTATCCTTAGTTAATAAGTCATGCATTGTTAAACTAGTATTGTGACCATAGCAGTTCATTTTTGATATGCCTTATCCAGACTGTTTAATGGACACTAATTTGTCAATGCGGACATTTATCTGTCAACGCAGACAAATAATTTGGCAATCGACAGGTCTAGTATTTGCATTACTGAAAACATCAAATTCCATGACTTTTACCAATTACCCAATTACGCCGGAAAAACCGGGCTAAAGCTGATTCTTCTAAGGATAGATAAATTGGGCGTCCGTGGGGACAGGTGCGGGGGTTGCGAGTGCGTTGCCAATTATCTAAAAGTGTCTGCATTTCTTGTTGATTCATGGGTGTACCATTACGAATGGCACTGCGACAGGCGACGGCTACTTGGGCTGTTTGTAAATCGCCTCCCCAACTAAGTTCTAAAATTGCTTCTGCATAGTCGTCTCGCTGCTGCAAAGGTGTGGGTATATTTCGCACTGCCCAAAGTTGTTCGCCAAAGGGTTCTATTTCTAAACCGATGCGTTGCAGTTGCGACAACTGCGCCGGTGACAATTGATAAAGAATGATTGGCGGTTCGACAGGAACAAGTTGCCAATTATCACACAATTGTTCATACAAAACTCGCTCATGGGCAATGTGCTGTTCCACCAACCACATACCACCTGGATGTTCCGCCACAATATAGGTGTTGCTAACTTGAGCGACAGCTTTCAAGGAATTAGGATTTTTGTAATCTTCCTTGGGATTTTGAGGATTGAAATTGTAGCCGCCTTTGGCTTCTGCGGCTTTGAGTAATTTACTAACTCGTGTTGTGTGGACAGCTTCTTTGAGATTGGTAGAAGAGATGCTGAGTGCTTGGTTAATTGCTTGGGTAATTTGCTCTTGCCAATAAATGATTTCGTTGAGGTAAATTTCTGTTTTTGCTGGATTGCGATTCCAGTTAATTTGATCTGGGGAAATGGCAAGATGTAAGAAACAAATTGGATAGCGATCGCGTGGTAATGTTCTGTGAAATGCTGATAATATCGTTTGCTCTAATTCCGGTGTCTTCACTATCCGTCCGTTAATGGCTACACGTACCCAATCTGGACGATGACGATGGCAGCGATCGGGTAATCCTACTACTAAGTTTAGTGCTGAGTGCTGAGTGAGGAGTGAGGAGTGGGCAGAGACGCGATTAATCGCGTCTGTACTGGAGAGTGAGGAGTTTGGAGGGTTGGCTATTTCGAGCTTGACTTCTTGCAAATCACCTTGTCGCACCTGCGGTAAAATCTGCGGTAGCAGTTGCCCAGTTGTAGCAGCAGGAGAGATGGTAAACCATTGACGGTCATTTTGCCAAATCTGCCAGGTGACGTGGGGATGACATAGGGCGATTTGGTGAATTGTGGCTTGCACAGCTTTCATTTGCTGTGCTGCTGTGGGTAACCCCTGACGACGTGATGAGCAATTACCAAAAAGACTTGAAACTGTAACCACTGTACCAGGTGCGATCGCAGTTACTTCAACTTGTACAACTTCCCCGCCATCACCATAAATAATCCGCCATCCTAATTTTCCACCCACAGGACGACTCAAAATTTCCAAATCTGCCAGAGTCGTTAAACTATGCAACGCCTCACCACGAAAACCTAAACTGTTAATTTTCCACAAATCGGCACTAGAGCGAATTTTACTGGTGCTGTGGGCTGTGGCTGCTTGTTGCAAATCATCTAGGTTCATTCCACAACCATTATCTGCCACACGAATTCGCCATTGCTGCGGCCATAAAGAAACCACAATTCGCGTTGCACCTGCGTCTAGGGAATTTTCTACCAATTCCCGCACCACAGAAGCTAAAGAGTCGATTACCTCACCAGCTGTAATGAGATATACGACTTCTGTTGGTAGAGCTTGAATAGTAGATGCCATAAATTATAGTTTATAGCTTCTGGGAACAAGGAAACTGAGATGAAATGAGGAAGTTAAGGAGGCGAACTTACCATAAATTTTGATTAATTGTCAAGAAAACTCAATTAAAAAGCGATTTTTGATAAATTACTTGTGAGATTTATTCTATAACTGCTGGTGTTTTTGTACTCCACATTAGACTTCTAGCAAAAATCTGAATCAGCGAAAAAGAAACCACAGATAAACACCGATAAATTATCTGCGTGCATCTGTGGTTTAATTTTGCAAGATATCTACTGTGCATTACAGCTTTCTCTACACCAGCATAAAAAATCACTGATTGCAACATTAATTCAGATTAAATCACCTTACTTTCTGTTTTCCTCTAACTAGTCGTTAATTACTATCCCTTGTTGCCAAAACTTTATGTGGTTCAGGTTTTAGTAAACCGTTCAACAGCGATGCGGGACGTTGACTGTAAGGCCAAGCGAAAGCATGGCGGAAAGCTGCATCCTGACAAGCTTGTAGTTGTGCAAAACTAATAATGTCGTAAGTCAAGAGATTTTCATACTCAAATGGCAAACGTACATTGTGCAACCCAGCATTGTCAGTACAAATAGCAATATCTACCCCAGCATCAAAACAACGGTCAAAAACTAATTTGAGTTGACGTATATCCTGCAAAGTACCAGTTTTCAGGTAAGTTGTCGGGCAAACCTCCAAACATTGACCGCGTTTAGCCACATCATTAAGTAGCTCTGGATACAGTAGGGGTATTTGGATGCCGTGACCAATCCGCATCAAATAGGGTAACAGTTCTGGGTAACAACCAGCAGTGGTTTCATATAGATGTCCGGTAGTGTTAACGCCCAGCGATCGCGCATAATCATATAAGCTAATCCATTGTTCTAAGCGATCGGCATAATAGCTATCACCCCCCGCTACATCTACTGCACAGACATACTGCTTATTTTGCGCCGCCAAATCAACAATCGCCTTGTTCACCTCATAGGGTAGGCGCGTGTGCATACAGAGAATTTGGCTAGTAACAATCGGATATTCCGGCTGGTGGCTGGCAAGTCCTACTACTTGCACAATTTCTGTCATCTTGTCAATTCTCTGTGATTGATTCAGATGCTCAGGTGTCCGCAGATAGGGAGTGTAGCGCAGTTCTAGATAAGCTAAATTTTCAAAAATGTAAGCACCCCGTACCAAGCGATAGATAAAGTAAGGCAAAGTCTCCACAGTTTGCACACTTTCTACCAAGGTGTGTAATTCTAAATACTCATCCAGGGTGTTGCGTGGGCGGGTATAAAAATCTTCAAATTCTGCATAGTCAGCAAATCGGGAAATCAACTCCGAAGAATGTCGCTCGAAATATCGCCATAAAACTCGTGGTACGACCGAGCCGCCCAGATGTCTATGTAATTCAGCATATAAAGCCATAGTGGTATTTTTAGGTAAAAATTTCAATAATTGTAACAAAAACATCGAAAGAAAGAATCTGTACTCGAAAAAATTTAGAGCAAAGACGTTCCGTTAGCTCCAGAGAAGTTGGAGCACAGATTTCCCACCATCTGGATTTTTCAACAGAGGCTCCGACCTAGACACTGCGCGAAAGTCAGGATTTTATCCTTATTGTCTGAAAATCCAGCATTTAATAGTGTTTTGAGCATGAATAAACTTGACATTATCAAGATTAAATTGATAGCATTGATATCCTTAATTTTTGTGTTACACTAAAATAACATTGCTATTGTTAAACAAGTAAAATATAGCAATATATTTTTCCTTTAACGAAGCAGATTCCTGGCAAGGTTGGTATTAATTGAAAATTCAAGCGTTGGAAGTCAAGGCTGGCGATCGCATTATTGCTTACTGCAACAACAAAATGCAAATCTGCAAGGTAAAACGCATCTTAGATCCAGGTCAAGCTAATATCACACTATCAGTATTCACCTCTGAGAATTATCGCGGTTGCTCAGTTTCATCTATAGTCCGCTTTCAGAGCAACGCCTTGGTTGATTTGGTGAGTTAAAAATCAAGGAAATATTCAATCTCAAAAATCTCTCTAGCTTTTGTCCAGCCTCAACTGGATATTATCTTTATTAAATGTGCGATAATCGCACATACAAATCCGTTAATTGTGGCTGGATAATTTTCCAGAAAAACGCCCTCATCCTATAGCAGTGCAGGCGAAAGTTTTTGAACAAATTAATACTATGCTCATGCGCCACCAATAAATGCGAGAGCTAGGCACAAAATAACTAAAATTGTGCTTAGTTTCTAGTAGTCTATCAAGTTGAAATTGATGGGTAAGCAAGTTTGTAGTAAGGACTTTAGTCCTTGTGTCCCACTGCACTGCGTATGGGCAAAGCTTGGTTGTAGTATTTAAGCACTTCTTTGTAAATTATTTCATTTGTCAACCGGGATATTCCTGAAATTTGATGTTGATTTTATTGGGTGCGGTGGGTAAATCCGGCAGTAGTTTCCGTTGTTGTAACAAATTTACTCTGTAAAGTTTCATTTAGCAGGCGTTTTGTCAGTTTTTGTCAAACCGTACACGCTGCAAAATTGACACGCGATCGCAGAGAGTGGCGCTAGAAGAGAAAGCCAATCATCGACGACGATTAGAACACAATTATTAGCGTGAGGAGCGATCGCTCCCAACCAAAAATCACAACAAGTAAAAAAAGTCAAACAAAAATTCTGAAGCCCGATCGCCACAATCCTCAAGCGATAAGCAACAGAAAGCTTTGGCTATCCTTTTTGATGTAAGAGCGATGTCTACGATGGCCACTGAGCGGCTGGTGAGCGGAGTCGAACCATGCCGTACCACTTCATGGAAGCAAGCTACGCGCAGCGTCTCGTAGAGAAGTGCGAGCTAAAACTCTTCTGAGTCCTTGTGTAAAGCCTAATTGAGATGCTCTTACCCTGGCAAAGCGATGCCTACGGCGAGCTTCGCTAACGCATTACTTAAGATCGCCCTCCAATTGATGGCTTTTGTTAGTTCTTTTTCACATCACGAGCCATGTTGAGGTAGTAGTCGTCAAGTTTGGCATTAGGACGACTGCGGGTAGTGGTGGGAATTTTAGGAGTGTTATCCTGATTCGTTTCAATCGGCTGTTTAGCAGAAGCTTGCTTTATGCCTTGCACCTCATCAGATTCTAAGAAATAACCAGAACTAGTGAATCCGAAAAGCTTGGCAAAAAAACCAAATATATTTCCGACAAAATTAGAAAGACTTTGGAATAAAACACCAAACAAGCCTTCAACCCGAAGGAACAAGTTCCGAATAGTTTGAGTTAGACGAAGCATAAGGGCACCTTCAATGATTGCCTATTATTATTGTGACTCAATTGCGATCGGGTGATTGGTGCTGTGGCAAAAATCTACCAGTGGGTAGGTGTAGCCCAAACTAGGTATTGCTGTCTCCTCAATTCCCATAAGCCATATATGGTTTGTGCAATTTACATAACGGGACCAGAGGTAAGGTATTGACTCTGATGAAATTTAAAAATACCTTTGGCATTAAGTTAAAGTTATTAGCTTTAATAGCAAAAGAGTTAATTTTGAAACTAAACAAGATTTTATCCCACTTTAATCGCACACTAAAAATTGATCTGCGATCGCTCTTTTTCCATAACTTGATCGGGTGTGTAGACAGGGCCTCGGATTGCGATGAGTCCAGCGCTGAAGGTGGGTTTTAACCTAGTCAACTAGCGTTAGCGATGTTAGGAAGATCATTCATACTCCTACGGGGAAGCAAGCTATGGTAGCATCTTTGTCAGGAAAAATTTCCTCCGTTGTAGCGACTGCTGTACAAAGTGGCTTTTTGCCAGACATCGCATCTTTGTATAAACATTAATAATCCTTAATAGTTAATACTATTAAGGATTGTTAACATGAGCAACAAATGCTCACAAACCTGATTGTTCCTTAAAAATCATCGAGAAACTGACTAAGGCGACTGATTACGGGGTCAACCTCTTGAGGAGGGGTAGCAACAGAATAAGAAGTATTATTTACTACTTCTAATTGAGTTGGAGACGGAATGAACGATCGATCATTGACTATGAGCGCCAGTTGTGCAACTTGTTGAGAAAGTTGCAGTAGATGGTGTTCCATCGCCTCCAAACGATTAGATCCCTTGGCAAAAAAACGTTCCTCAAGTCCAGCCACTTGACGTTGCAGTTCACCAATTTGTTGTTCAATCGGTGTTGTTGCTGCTGTTTGTGGAGCAGGTTGTACAGATTCCGGTACACATAAAGATTGCCACAAGGCTTCTTTACAGAGATCGCTGAAAGTCTTGTCTGGTTGTTTTTCCAAATAACTTTCTACTTGCGCTAACAAGCTTTCATCAGCAAGCTCTGGGTTGAACGTGACGGATTTAACTACCTTTTTTGACCATTGGAACATCAGCTTTATGCCCTAGCAGCGCGATTGGAGGATAATTGTGCCTCTCCATAAATATACTGCCCCAAAGCATTCGCCTGTCGTGAAGGTGCTGCTAAATGAGCATTAATCTTTGCTTCTTTGAGTAGACGTTGAACGTCGTCCCAGAAGAACTCACCACCCCCGCCAGTGAGAATCACATCGGTGACGCGTTCTGGCAACCAGGCTAGCACACGGCTACAGATTTCGCGTGAAAACATCTCCGTGAGGTTGGGAAGAAAATCGTCTAGGTTGGTGGGCTTGCTAGCGCCTTTAGGACGGTAATAGCGTTCACCTCTGGGTTTGTTCACAGCGGAAATCAGAGCTAGAGATTGACTATCTGCTCCCTCGATTTCGGCGGACACCAATTCATAAAACTTATTCATCCCGAAGTCTTCGCTCTTAGAAGCACCTCGGGCAAAACGGAAGTTATCTACCATCAAAAGATCGACGGTTTGATGTCCAATATCAACGATCGCCACCGATATTTTTGTAAAATCGGGACTGCCAGGGCTTTTCTTCGGTTGAGCTTCAGACCACAGCAGGCTGCCGTACCCTTCTGGCATTACCCATACCTTATTGACGTTCAGCGACACAGATTCGCCTCGGAAGTTCAACACATGAGGACCGCCTACTTGGCTAATCAACTGTGCTTTTTCCTTTTCAAATTGCTCTAAGGAAAGAAAAGGCAGACCTAGTACGACTGAGATATCATCTCTGAGTTTGAAGTAACCAGCACTTGCTAACACTTTTACTAGTGCAGCCTCTACCTTAGATTGTCCAACTCCTAGATTTGCTCCAAAATCTGCTGCTAGTTGACCAACAGCATATCCATTTCCTTGATACTCCAGCCACAAATCCATTAAGGGGTCAGTAGCCCTGGCTTCAAAAACACCACCGCGTACTTGTTCAATTGACATTTGCTTGACGTTGGCAGGTACGAACACTACATTGCCGGGTTCGCGACTCACACAAGTTTTTGTGGAAGTTCTGCCTAAATCAACACTGAGAATGGTTTTCCCTGGAACACCGCCTGACTTGGGAGGAGTATTATTAACAGCATTGATCGGAGTCGATGCTGACACTCTATTCATGGGTATAGCAGCAGCATTGATAGGGGTAGCGGCGGAAGGTTGGTCTGTCATGAAAGCTCCTAGTTCAAACTTAACTGTAAAAAGTTGTCATGCTCATCTTACAAAAATGCGAGCAACCAGAAATTCTAGGTTGCGTCAAGTGTAGCTAGAAATACGCCAAAAATTAATTTCGGCGATACCTCCGATAAGCTCTGCCAACGCACATCTAGTATTATTTGGCATAGTGTAGGCGAATTTTGGCCAGATGTAACCCCTGCTTTCACTGCTTTCAAACCAAAAGCGTCCGTGTTTCATCTTCTAGTACGTCTTAACTGGCGTTTGAATATCCAGAAAACAAATGCTAGAACCAAACCCCCAAGTACGATTTTGGATACAGGTGCAAGGTACTTGTCCACAAGTTCATACTGACTACCCAATATGTATCCTGAGTATGTTAGCAAACCCACCCAAGCAGCGCTACCTAATGTTGTGTAAAACAGAAATGGTAGCAAAGGCATATTACTGATCCCTGCCGGAACAGAAATCAAGGTGCGGATTCCCGGTACAAGGCGACCAATAAACACTGCTTTTCTACCTTGTCGATCAAACCACTCTTTGGCCTTGGTGATATCTCTACTGGATATAGCCAACCATTTGCCATATTTGTCAGCCCAAGCTTTCAAACGGGTTTCGCCCAAAAACTTACCTGGATAGTACCAAATAAGTGCGCCCAATACAGAACCCAAAAGTCCTGCAAAAAAAACACCAATGATATTCAGCTTTGCCCCTCCTGGTTGATATGGACTCGCTGTAAATCCAGCCAGTGGCATGATCAATTCTGAAGGAATGGGGGGAAAAAGGTTCTCTAGGAACATTAGTAGGGCGATTCCCCAATAGCCAAAATAGTTGATAGTATTAGTTATCCATTCAAGCATTGAGTCAATTCCTGAAATTGCTGGACTAGTCTTGTTACTAAATTCAGCCTTAGCTTTTTTAAAGGGTAATTATCCTCGCTTGCTAGAGTCAAGGTAACTTCGCTGCACTAGAAATTGGCATCGCCACTTAAAAAGATTTTCTAATTTTTTAGATCCCCCTTAGTCAGTTTTTTCAAAGGACTAGGGAGGATCTAAAGATTTGATGGCAAATTTCAAAACACACTCACTTTAGGCTTTTTTTCTGAGGTTGGGGCTGTGGGGGAGATGAGGGAGCACAGGGAGAGAAGGGAGAAAATTTTACCTTGTCCCCTTTGTCCCCCTCTTCTTCTTTTAGACTGTCGGGGTCAATGATTGTACTCTTGGTTCCGATTGCCAGTCTAATGGATTCCAAACTCGATCTTCCAGTGCCATCTGCTCAATCAAACTTGCCAGTCTCAGGGCTTTGAGAGCTTGTTCACCACCTACTGAGGGTTGATTGCCGCCATGTACACAGTTGACAAAATGTTCTAATTCTGCACTTAGAGGTTGGATATTGCTGGTGTAGACTTTTTCAATCACACCATCTTGCCTGTAAAGTACTTGTCGGTGATCGGTGAGAGAATTGGCAGTCGTTTGTCGGTGAATCAAAATTTCATTCTTGAGAAAATCTGCCTCAGTAAATGAATTTTTGCAATGGGCGACAATCCGGCGAATTTTTCGGTGGGTGACTTTACTGGCTGTCAGAGTAGCAACAATACCATTGGCAAACCCCAAGGTGGCGGTTACGTAATCTAAATAACCAGAGTCTAGGGAGCGAGTACCGCTAGCAGTCAATTTCGTTACTGGAGAAGCAGCTAATTCCAAAAGTAAGTCGATGTCATGGATCATTAAATCCAGCACAACCGAAACATCGTTTGCCCGATCTGAGTAAGGACTCATCCTGTGGGCTTCTAGCGCCAGCAATTCCTCTGTTTTTAGAACTTGGCTCAGTTCTTTAAAAGCTGGGTTAAAACGCTCAATATGACCTACTTGCAGGATACACTGAGACTCAGCGGCGGCATTTACTAGGGACTCTGCCTCAGAAATACTGGCTGCAATCGGTTTTTCAATCAAAACATGAATTCCCGCTAACAGACAGTTGATCCCCACGGCATAGTGCAGACGGGTGGGAACAGCTACACAAACTGCTTCCACAAGGGGTAGCAGGTCACAGTAATCTTCAAAAAAACGCACCTTGTACTTGCTGGCAGTTTCTAATCCGCGCTCGACGTTAATATCTGCCACTCCGACCAGTTCAACATCTTTCATTGAACTCAGCACGCGAGCGTGGTGTTGTCCCATGTTACCCACTCCAATCACGCCTATGCGGATCGGTCGTGGCTGGTTGCGCTGTGTATATGGATTGGGTTCTGCCACTGACATGCTATTTTGCACTATTATTCTCTCCTCAACCACCAAATTTAGAGACGCTACGGCCGTTGGCGTTTATACTCGAAAGCCAGTTACGATCCGTCTAAAACCATCCAGATGGTAACATAGAGCCTATGTTTATGAAGAATTTCAAAGTTTGTGATCGGTTCCCGTAATCCAAATATCTTTTGTATAGATAGTTCGGGTTTGCTTTGAATTTTGCACTTTCTACAAAAAATAGATGTTTTTTTTATTAAATTTAAAAAATTCAGTAAGACCTAAGTGTAAATTATCCAAAGTTCTAAAGGTTAGCTTCCTCCCTTCAGACTTCCGTCTGGGTGACAGTTAGGCAATTATTACCGAGATCAATATCTAATTGACACCACTAAAGTTACAAAATAATTAAACAATAACACCTATGCTTTTTTTCAAAAAAAATGCTATTGAGGATTACAGCCACAGTTTATCTGAAACGATTTTTGTATGATTATTTGCAGCATCTGTCGTATATACAAAGTGGCTTGTCGTATCCCTTCTGTTAAACAAGCTAGTAAGAGCGTCTCGTAGAGAAGAGAAGACACCGCACCGCTTTTTGAGAGAAACTGGTGTGGATTATTTTTCTGGAATATGTAGGGTGTGGCGTTGTTTGCCATAAAGAATAGAGGTTCAGGAGTATTTTTGGTATTGCTTCCTGGCATCTTGTTAAGGTGTGATTTGGCGATTTGAAATCCAAAATTTGCAACCGAGATGAAAGCAGTAATTTTGTTATCTGGGGGATTGGACTCTTCCACAATTCTGTACAAAGCTAAGGCTGATGGCTGTGAATGTCATGCTATTTCCTTTGATTACCAGCAGCGACACCGACGAGAGTTACAGTCAGCCCTCACTGTTGCTCAAAAAGCTGGGATCGTAAAACATCAGGTGGTTAATTTTGACTTACGACAATGGGGCGGTTCGGCACTTACCGATGACGCGATTGATCTACCCCAAGAGCGATCGCTGGATGAAATGTCTCAAAATATTCCAGTAACCTATGTTCCGGCTCGTAATACCATCTTCTTAAGCTTTGCTCTTGGTTACGCCGAAGCGATCGCAGCAGAACGTGTCTATATCGGCGTCAATGCCTTAGATTACTCAGGATATCCTGACTGTCGCCCCGACTATATCCAGGCAATGCAGGAAGTATTTCGCCTGGGAACCAAACAAGGGCGTGAGGGACAACCAATTAATATTGTTGCACCCCTGATCAACCTGAAAAAAACCGAAATTATCCAACTGGGGAACCAATTGGGAGTTCCTTGGGAGCTAACTTGGTCTTGCTATGCTGGTGGTGATGTCGCCTGCGGTGTATGTGATTCTTGTCGCTTGCGGCTAGCAGCTTTTGCCGAATTGGGACTCATTGATCCACTGGTATATGCTTAGTGGGGCATTGGGCAAAGAGGCAGAGGGGCAGTTCTTGCTGGATGCAAGGGAGAAAATGAGTAATTATATTTACCTCTTTCCCCCCTCTGCTCCCTGCTCCCTGCTCCTCTGCTCCTCTGCTCCCCCTGCTTCCTCCAAGCGTCGTAGTTGAATTTGATGTAAGCGTGGGCCAACAATTGACACCACAGTGAATTCAAGATTTTGATAACAGAAGGTTTCGCCTTTGCTAGGAATTTTCTGTAACTGATACAGCAAAAACCCCCCTAGTGTTTGGTATTCTCTTGTCAAGGGCAAATTGAGATGTAAAACCTCGTTGAGGTCTTCGAGGTTGATTTGTGCCTGCACCAGAAACTTCTGCTTATCTAACATCTGGATTAGTAAGTCGTCGCTGTTTTCAGGTTCGCTGGCGTCGCCAATGATTTCGGCAATAACATCTTTGATTGTCACTAGTCCCACGGTACCGCCAAATTCATTCACTACCATGACCATAGCTGGTTTCTCTTGCTGCATCATTGGTAAAAGTTCACTCAAGGACGTATGTTCTGGAACAAACCGGGCGGGACGCATCCAAGGTTGGATTTGTGTCTCTAAACTTAGCTTTCCTACAGCCAAAGGTTGTGCCAAATCTTTAAAATAAACAATGCCGAGAACATCGTCTAAAGATTCACCAATCACAGGATAGCGAGAGAAACCAGTAGAAGCCATTTCCTTGAGTAATGACTGGAAGGTAGCATCTTTTGGCAATGCGACAATACTGGTGCGGGGGATCATCACATCTTGGGCCATGACATCCCCAAACTCAAAGACATTATTGAGCAGTTCTCGCTCCGCACGCTGTAAACCAGTAGATCCCCATTCTGTAGAGATAATCAGTTGCAATTCTTCGGGAGTTACAGGCGGTCTCCAGCCTTGACCTGTGTATTGGATGCCAAAAATCCGCAATAAAAAACGAGTTGATTGGTTGAGAATCCAGATGAAGGGGCCAAAAAAACGCACGATCGCTTTTACCGAAGGTCCCAAAAACCTCGCTAGCTGTTCTGAATACAGCATGGCTAAGGATTTGGGGCATAGTTCTCCGATCACAATTTGCAGATAGGCAATCAAGAAAAAGGCGATGGGAATTGATAAGGAATGTGCCAGGAAGTTAGTCATCCCACTGGGTAAAGGCCAGGATCTTAACCATGCATTCACTAGCACGACAATCGTACTTTCTCCAATCCATCCCAGTGCCAAACTAGAGAGGGTAATGCCTAACTGGGTGGTAGATAGCAGTCGGTCAATACTACGTTGTAGCATTTCGACTGCGATCGCTGGAATATCCCCAGCCTTAACTAGCTGGTGAATACGCGATCGCCGCACGCTCACCATCGAAAATTCCGCCGTCACAAAAAAGGCATTTATGGCAATCAGTAGTAGCACTGATAACAACCGCAGCGCCACGTCTGTCCACATTAAATTAGGAAAACCACTCACCGCCAAAGCTCGTGTAAAACTCACGCCCTCCATTTAGGGGGAATGGGGAATAGGGAATAGTAAAAAATAACAGATAATCACCAATGCCCAATGCCCAATACCCAATGCCCAATCTACCTTTCTACAGGAATATCCGATGCCTCTAGCTTCAATTTTTGAGCGGGATAATCAGTTAGAGCGAGTGATATTTTCTTGACATCATCAAGTAAAGCTGTAGGAATGCTCACTGTACCTGAAAATGCTGGCCCATTTACAGGCAATTCTGTTGGTAAACCCTCTGTACTAGCACTCAAGGTTCGTCCTTTATCATCGGTAACATCTAAAAAACTATACAGGAAGCGCACAGAATCCTTACCTTTGTTCTGCATTTTCACTTTCAGTAGCAAATCACCACCAGAGTAGCGGGCAGATTGCACAGTCATGGTTACGCCCTCACTCTGGGCAGTAACTGGAAAACCTGGCAGGGGTTTTTCTTCAACCACTTCTGGAGGTTTCTCCTCTGGCTTCTGCTTGCTGCTATTGGTTTCTTCATCATCTTCCTCTGGCTTTTCCGATTTAGCAGCCTTGGTCTTACCCTCAATTCGCGCCTTGACAATTTTCAGAATCTCTTCTTCTTTTAATAGCACTAGCCCTCCCTGTTGGGAGTTATTTGCCTTATTGCTGGCAAATTTGGTTGTGGGACGCCCATCTGGTGTGGTAACGCCTTTAAGTGCTGAACTCCCCAGTTCAAACCCCAAAAACGCGCTCACAGAACCTGCTCCCAACATCAGAATTAACAAAATCAAAGTAAGAAGTACAGTAGAATTTATTTTCATCGCTGACAAGCTATCACAATAGAATGCTGGTCTATTTAAGAATAGTGAAGCTTTTGACCTCAATCCTTAAAGGAACTTAATCAATATTAGTTTGCACTATATTCATGATCAAATTATGTAGTATAAAAATCTGGTAAAGTATTGTCCAGTATTCACAGGTGGTAAATTTGTGCTATAATTACGGAATTGGCTAAACTCAGTACATGAGGTATTTTTCTTACTCTAAAGTTAACAAATAAGGTTAGCCTAAGAGTTGAGGTAATTAACTCATCGAACCCGAAACCCAAAAAAACAAGCGCCTTTGGCCGATTGGGGAGGCAGCGAACTCATAATTCGCCTTCAGGCTGGTTCGATTCCAGCAGGGCGCACTGAATCATTAAAAAAGCAGTAATGTGTTATTTTATCAGGCTCTCAATGATGATTGGGCTATGGATAATAGCACATTAGCTTGAGAATTGATATCCTTGTTAAACTCCTACACCCTAGATTAATCAGTCTTAACTACTCAGCACAAAGGGGCATAGGGGTAGGGGATAATTTTTATTACTCCCAACTCCCCACTCCCTAATCTTAACGAGATGGCAAAGTTTCAAACCTGAATTCAGTTCCCACTTTGAGTTTGTTGCTATTCAAACGAGGAGACATCATCAACGATGTGTCATAAGGATTTGGTAAATCAGGAGTACGAATATATGGATCGTTGCCAACTTGCTGAGTCAGGACATCATGATATAAAGTGTTAACCAACTCAGCATCGCGGGCAATTTCATTTTCCGGGAAGGAACCACCGAAACTGGAACCAGATCCGAGAAATGAGTCTAACTGACGCTTGAGGCTGCCATTTTCGTAGAAATTGCGATCGTGGCGAAAATAAGCTCGTTCAAATACATCATTTGTAGTTTCATAATTGGGTGTTTCCGTCTGGGCAGATGCAACAGAGGGAAAAGCAATACCAGCAGCAAGCAGCACTAATAAACCACCAAAGGTTTTGAATTTTATACCCACGTTTCTGACTCCTCAATTTTTGGGCAATCTTAATTTATGCTTAAGTTCAGAACTCTGATGAGTTCAACCTTTGGTGTAGCACAACATTTAATGTTTTGTAATGACGTATCCTACTGAAACTCTTACCCACTCAGATATTTGGGCAACCACTCCTGACTTGACCACCTTGCGCCACAAGCTACTAGATTTATTTTGCCAACTTGCTTATCAAGAGGGTGATTTTCTCCTCTCTTCTGGGCTACGTAGTTCTTATTACGTCAACAAAACACAGGTAACACTCCATCCTCAAGGTGCTTTGGCAGTTGGACGGCTATTGTTTCCTTTATTACCTGTAGATACTGGGGCTGTGGGTGGTTTAACATTGGGGGCTGACCCAATTGTGACAGCAGTGAGTATAGTTTCTGTTTATGAAAACCGACCGATACCAGCGCTGATTATTCGCAAGGAAGCCAAGGGTTATGGGACGAGAGCTTATATAGAAGGCCCCAGTTTACCAGAAGGTGCAAAAGTAGTAGTTTTGGAAGATGTGGTTACAACTGGGCAATCTGCTCTCAAAGCGGTTGAGCGTCTTAAAGAAGCAGGGTATACTGTAAATCAAGTAATTTCACTGGTAGACCGACAACAAGGGGGAGGTGAATTGTACCAGTCAGCTGGATTAAAGTTTGAAACTTTGTTTTCGATTCAAGAAATTCAGGAACGCTTTCGACAACTTGCGAAATCCTGAACAACAGGACTAATTCGTAATTATGAATTGGCAGAAATTCTGAAAATGAAGCAATAGAGTTCAGCAGCTATGCATCCAAATCTGGATAACACTGGAATACTTAGCAATTAAGTTTTGAGGTTATTCCCCAACCCCAAACAAATGCGGTTTCTTAGTTAGGAGAGCGCTAAACAAGCCTGCGTAGATACCAGTGGATTGTGCTTATGAGCCAAAAAGCGATGTCTAAGACAAGCCACTGCACGCGGCAGTCGCTACAACGGAAGGAACCTCCGTAACGCGCTGCCTTGTCTACGCATTCTATTGGAAGGGTTATTTTGGTGGTTCAGTGTCGGCAGAAGTCACAAAAGAGATAGAAGCGCAATTGTCGGTTGGAGTACCACTAGTAGCTACCCAAGGAAGCAAGAGAAATTCGATCCCTGACCCAGAAATATTGGGATTATTGAGATTTGCGTATATGGGGCGATCGCTCACTATTGTGAGTAATCAGGGCAATCCCAGTTGATCTGTTCTGGTCTTCTTGTTATTTGATGCCAAAGTCTAATTTACAAACAAATTTTGGCTAACTCTTGATTAGTTAATCACTTTTGACCCCCTGTTGTCTGATCTTGGGGCGGCGACCCTTTAGTAGAGCAATAGGAAAGTCTTCAGCCTCGACGCTGAAATAAGGGGTCTGTTCTTCTTGACACAGAGTGCGAGCGCTGACGGGTACTTGATGACTAAGATGTTTCATAAGATGAGAAATCTTGACAAAATTCTCATGAGCTTGATTTCCTTCTCCTTTCATAGCTTCAATGAGGTGGTAAGTGTAAATACTCATCTGTTTATCAGGTCTAATCCAGGAACTTTCCTCTCCTTGAGATGAAGTGAAAACTACCCGACCCTTACCTTGACTTAAATCATTAATGACACTCTCTGGAATAGGAATTTCCTTAAAGTCAGAGGGAGCTTTTTTAGCCGTCGCCATTCCTGCTGCATGACAACTATCAATGATAACCAAGAGACGTTGGGACTTAATGTGGCGCAAAGCATTAGTGAAATCTTCTGCACTCAAAGATGAGCTTTCAAGGTCGAAAGGGTTAATATCATGTGGCAACAGATAGTAGCTGTTTTGACTTTTACTAAACCAGCCATGCCCTGAATAATAAACAACCACCGTAGCTTCTGGATTAGCTTCCGCCTGTTGTTTGAGCCAGTTCAATTGTTCTAAAATTTTGCTGCGTGTGGCTTCTTGATCGTGTAACAGTCGAATATGCTGCCTGTTATTAGGATAAGCACAAAAATTTGGGTCAACTAAAACTTGATGAAGTGCTTGAATATCTTTGACAGTCACCGGCAGAGACAAAGGTTGATAGTCAGATTCCCCAACACCAATGAGTAAAGCATAACCATTAGCAAATATAGGAGTTTTTGGGTCAAGATTAGGCTTTATTTCTGATCGGAAATTTTGTCGTCTAACCCAATACATATAACCTACCCAACTTAAGCCAGAAAGTGTTGCTATTATCATCAATAAAATAAATATCAATTTTTTAGTAAATAGAGATGGTGGGGAGGGAGGAATAATGTATTGTTGAGTTAGTAGCTGTATATCGTATTTTTTGTTAATAAAAAAATCGTTGATTATTTGTACCCATTTACTATCATCACTTGGAAGTATTAATCCATAAGTTTCGTAGCTTATTACTAATTCTGAGTCAATATAAAATTCATTTGGCGTTTCTAAATCTAATTCTTTTAAAATTCTTCTCAAAATTATTTCATCGCTAGCCACTGCATCAACTCTTTTATCTACAAGAGCATCAATCAACTGTGACCTACCACCTTGAATATTGACTATCTCCATTTCTGAAAGAAGTGAATTGAAGAAGCTTTGAAGCCTATCTGGGGTTATACTAGTATTGATAACTCCAATTTTAGGTTTTGAATTACTGGAAAAATTAGGTAGTGAATTGGTTTTTAAAAATGAGAATTTTGCCTCTTCAGTTTTACGAATTAAAAGTAATGTTTTTGTGGCATAAAAAACATGAGAAAATGTAATTCCTGTTTCGTTTTTTCTAATTGAATCTGAACCACATTCACCAGCAAGATGAAGAGAATCCTGATAAGGATATCGAGTTTTTTTAAACCTGTCTTGAATACTGATAGGATATCTGACTATATTGATATCATTGTTAATAAATTGCTTTTCCCTTAAATATTTATCTAGTAAATCTGTTAAATTGGTACAAAAACCTTCCCAACCACCGATTGGATCTTTAAAGCTAATAGGAGGAGAGTCTTGCCTGAGTCCCCAATTTATTCTTTTAGTAGCTATAGCTTCTCTGATAATTCTAGAAGATGTTGAACTTGAGGCGGAGGATGTCTGTGCCACTGCGGAAGGAATTAATAGTAGAGTAACTCCAGTTAAAGTTGTAAAAAATAAGTGTTTGATATTCATTATTTTTGATAACGGCATTAATATCTTAAGTTTAGTAATTTAGTAACTTAAAAAAAATAGAATAATACTCTATTAAAATCCATATTCAGCTTTAATATTCTCTAATTTCTCTGATTTAAAATTACATATATTAATCTCAAATAAGCAAATAGTTAGCTACTTTTTATTTTTTCAATCAGTGAATTTAGCGTATTCCTCTAGAAGTAACAGATCGTTGTAATTGAGCTAAAGCACGGTTGTAATCTAAAATAGCTTGGACTTTATTACCTTCTGCCCTGGTCAAATCATTTTCTGCATTGATAACGTCAGTTTGAGTACCAACACCTGTTAGGAAACGCAAACGCCCTAAACGTAAAGCTTCCCTACCTTGCTCAAGAGCAGTATTGGTAGTTTGAACGTTCTCCAAGTTAGACTGCATTTGCGAATAAGCTTGTTCGACCTCGAACCGAATATTATTGCGTTGGTTGGCAAATTGCGTCTCAGCAATCCTAATTTCTATATTCCGTTGAGCCGCCTGAGCTTTTGCAGTTCCTCCATCGAACAATCTCAAGGTTGCTTGAACTCCTAAAGAATAACCATCGAGAACACTAGTGCCATCATCAAATACATCTTCCAGATCGTAGCTAGCAACGAAGCTTACTTGTGGTTTCAGTCGAGAAAGCGCTACTCTTTGCCGTAATTCAGCAATGCGCCGCTCTACCAACCGTTGTTTGAGTTCTGGTCGGTTTTGAAAAGCTAATATAACAGTTTCTTCTAGTGTTGGCTGCCAAAGACCAGCTAATTGTACAGCGTCAGCCGCACTGATATTAACCGACTGCGCCAAACTTAACCGAGTTGCTAACTGACGACGGGCAATTTGCTGCTGGGATCTAGCATTAGTCAGTTCTTGTTGGGCATTTGCTAAGTTTACCTGCGATCGCAGCACATCAAACCGCGTACCAACCCCAGATTTTTCTAAAGCTTCTGCATCCCGCAAGCTAGCTTCAGAGTTCTGCACAGCCGACTGATTAATTCGTACTTGTTCATCTGCTTGTTGCAAATTGTAGTAATCCAGGGTCACATTCAGGCGGATTTCCTCTGACAGACGCTCTATTTCCAATTCATCTAGGCGCACCTGCTCTTGGGCGGCTTCTCTACTGGAAGCACCCGGCCCAAAATTATAAAGACCATAACTTAATTGCACACTTCCACTAAAATTCGTAGTAGGTTCATCCTGCCTAAAGCTCTGAGTAGATGCAAATTGAGCTTGTTGACCTAGTTGTTCTGTAGAAAGCTGGCCAAAAGCAGACTGAGCGCGACTCAAATCAACGCTCAGACTAATAGTTGGATACATCCCAGCTTGTACCTCTCGTAAAGCAGCACGACTACGTTTTACCTGAAATAATACCCTTTGCAATTCAAGATTGTTACGTCGTGCTAATTCCAAAACTTGCTGTAGAGTAATCGGCTGATTTCCTTGAAGCTTGACTTCTTCTGGTCTAGAGGGAAACTGTAGGAGATTGGGACTAGGGTTGAGATTATCAGTTACTTGTGCGGCTCCAGATGCGATATTAGTCAAAGTCATTATAAAATTTATACACGCAAATATTACGTAGCGATGAGCCGACATAATTAATATTTGATACTATTTGCAATGGTTCAGATATTAATACACTGTGTATGACAAATCAAATACACTAAGTAGATCGAATTATTACAGTATTCGGTATGGTATTAGTCGCGAGTTTAAAGTAAGTAAGTGAATCTAAAAATAGTCTTGACAAAAACCTTAGTTAATGGTGAAGGTAAGAATCAGATTTATCGTTTGATTTATTTCTCAAGGATCAAACCGATGTCTACGATGGGCCTAGCTGAGGCATCTTCATTGCACAAATTTGCTAATTTTGGTGTTGAAACAGCCGAATATTATTAGTACATATTTTTACTAGATTCTTTTTTTACTTTATACACTGTACAAATGCTAGAATCCTTAAGTAGACAGTTAGGATACCTAGATGCCAGTTGTAGCTAACTCAATCAAGTTTGGTACAGACGGCTGGCGGGGTGTTATTGGTGACGAGTTCACCTTTGAACGCCTAGCCCTGGTCGCGCCAGTTGCCGCTAAAGTATTATATGATACATATTTTTCTACGGTGGGTAGCCGGACAATAGTTGTTGGTTACGATCGCCGATTCATGGCCGAAGACTTCGCTCGTGCTGTTGCTGATACTGTCACCGCTGTAGGATTTGATGTACTCCTGAGCGAAACATACGCCCCGACTCCAGCTTATAGTTGGGCAGCAAAACAACTCAATGCTTTAGGAGCGCTGGTAATTACAGCCAGTCATAATCCTGGTCCATATTTGGGATTAAAAGTCAAGGGTTGTTTTGGTGGATCGGTACCGCCAGAAGTGACAAAAGAGATAGAAGCGCAGTTGTCGGTTGGAGTACCACCAGCAGCTACCCCAGGCAAGCAAGAGAAATTCGATCCTTGGCCCAGTTATACCCAAGCGCTAGAAGGTAAAGTTGATATTGCCAAACTTCGAGAAGCGATCGCATCTGGCAAACTGACGTTATTTGCCGATGTCATGCATGGCGCTGCTGCTGGCGGATTGGCGAAACTACTAGGCAATCAGGTCAAAGAAATCAACAGCGAACGCGACCCCCTATTTGGTGGTGGTGCGCCGGAACCCTTGCCTAAATACCTTTCAAAACTATTTGAAGTTATCAAAACTCATCGAGAAACCGATAAATCAGGTTTAACGGTGGGGTTGGTATTTGATGGAGACTGCGATCGCATTGCAGCAGTAGATGGAGAAGCCAACTTCCTAAGTTCCCAAGTATTAATCCCAATATTAATCGACCACTTAACCCTGCGGCGCGGCTTTAAGGGTGAAATAGTCAAAACTGTTAGTGGTTCCGATTTGATGCCCCTTGTGGCAGCACTACATAACCTGTCAGTATTTGAAACAGCAGTTGGTTATAAATATATCGCTGACAGAATGTTAGCAGCAGAAGTGTTGCTAGGCGGCGAAGAGTCAGGCGGAATTGGCTATGGTAGCCATATTCCCGAACGCGATGCACTGCTGTCAGCATTGTACGTCTTAGAGGCGATTGTAGAATCTGGTTTGGATTTAGGTGAATATTATCGCTACTTGCAAAAACAAACAGGGTTTATCTCAGCTTACGATCGCATTGACTTACCCTTAGCAAGTATGGAAGTGCGATCGCGTCTTTTGCAACAACTGCAAACCCAGCCCTTAACGGAAATTGCAGGTAAAGCAGTAATTGATTGCCAGACAATTGACGGCTACAAGTATCGCCTAGCTGATAAAAGCTGGTTAATGATTCGGTTTAGCGGGACTGAGCCAGTTTTACGTCTGTACTGCGAAGCCCCGACAATTGAGCAAGTGCATCAAACTCTTGCTTGGGCGAAACAGTGGGCGGAGTAAAATTAATTATTAGTCATTAGTCCTTTGTCCTTGGTAAATGACCAATGACTAATTACCAATAACCAATGACTAATGACCAATGACCAAATTACTTGTCGTAGCCACAGGAAATCCAGGTAAGTTGCGGGAAATGCAAGCTTACCTGGAAAATTCTGGTTGGGAATTAACCCTCAAACCAGAAGAATTGGAAATTGAAGAGACAGGCCAAACTTTTGCCGCCAACGCTTGTCTAAAAGCCTCACAAATTGCTAAAGCCACAGGAAACTGGGCAATTGCTGATGATTCGGGCTTGCAAGTAGATGCCCTAAATGGCGCACCAGGAGTGTATTCTGCACGTTACGCCACAACCGACTCAGAACGCATTGCTAGGATATTGAGGGAATTAGGCAACGAGGTAAATCGGCAAGCCCAATTTGTTTGTGCAGTAGCGATCGCTCGTCCTGATGGTGCGATCGTATTAGAATCTGAAGGTATTTGTCGCGGTGAAATTCTCCACGCACCTCGTGGTGATAGGGGTTTCGGCTACGACCCAATTTTTTATGTGCAAGAATTGCAATTGACTTTTGCTGAGATGACGCCACAGATCAAGAAATCAATCAGCCATCGAGGCAAGGCTTTTACAGCTTTACTTCCACAACTAGACACAGCGCTTATTCCTGAGTCCTGAGTCAGGGAGAAGATAAGTCACCATTTGGCTTTACTTATTTCAAATTGACTTCAAAATAAGGCGTTGCTGATTTAAGAAATGAAAAACTATCTCAAAGTTAACATTTTCGATATATTTCATCCTACTATTCAGCAAGGCCCACCATACTGCCACTCAGTCCTCAGTATTTAATACTCAAACTGCTTCTGTGTTCTTTTCGCCGGTACGAATCCGAATCACTTGCTCAACAGGCGAGATGAAAATTTTCCCATCGCCGATTTCACCAGTGCGGGCAGCAGCAATAATTTTGTCTACCACCATATCAACCTGATTATCGTCAACGACGATTTCGACTTTGAGTTTTTGCAGAAACTCAACTGTGTACTCAGAACCGCGATATCGTTCAGTTTGACCTTTCTGGCGTCCGAACCCCCGAACTTCAGAAACAGTCATACCAACAATACCAGCATTAACTAAGGCAATTTTTACCTCGTCTAGCTTAAATGGGCGGATAATAGCTTCTACTTTTTTCATCTTCTTGACTCCTGACTTCTACTAGCTTCGTTTATATATCTAACCAGATCCGCTGTCTGAAGCTGTAACTAGTAGTGCTTTTCCTAAAACATATGTAATAATTACCACTTTTTTAAAGTGTAGATGCTTCGCTTGAGGCTTTGGGACATGAGAATCAGCAAGGATTTATTAATTGGATAATCTTTGAGGTTCCAGCATAAAGAAGTTGCTGTCAATTTAGCATTTTATGTAGCTTTTATAACCTAAAAATATATCAACTCCGTCATTTGGCAGATTTGTTTAGATATTTAGAGAGTTATTGCAGACAAATTGCACGATAGCTCGAAAGACTGCTGCTGCTGACTGTGGGAATTTCAACTAACGTTTCTGATGTTCAAACAAGGGACGCACAACGAAATATCCAGCACTAAAGGCAGTCAGCATGATTAACAAGATGGTAATAATTAACCACCAGCCATTCAGTCCCTTGGCATCTGGCTCAGTAGTGGAATAATAACTTACTTGTTGCTCTTCTATAAAAACTGGTTCTGGTATCGGGAAATTCATTTCCATTACAGGTGTAGAAAAGTCTTGGCGGCGGCTGTTTTCGGGTGGCGCTTTGGGCACAACGGCTGAACGCGAACGAGAAACCTGCTGACGTGGCCGCCCTTGTGTTACTGGCTGTTTGGCGGCACTTTTAACGTCGTCGGCAGCTTGGGCAGCTTGATGATAACTAGGTGTAGCATGGGAATCCACAAAATTTTGCAAGCGAGAAAAAGACTCAACTACTTTGGTAATTTCTTGACGTAATAGTTGATTTTCCTGTGCTAGTTGCTGATTTTGGGTAGTGAGTGCATTTAGCTTCGCCTGTGCTGCTTGCAACTCTGTTGACAATTCCCTGTATACAGATAGTGGTACAGAGGGAGGGTAGGCTTGAGTAATCGGTGTTGGCGAATTCCTGTGAACAGAACCTATGGTTGTTCGCATCGGGGCTTGGTATTAAAAATTAAAGTAATTAGATCGTACAGAGATGCTAACAGAGATAGTCTCCCCTGAAACTATGCCCAAGAATAATAGAAAAATGTCGAAAGGGCAAAGATTTTTTATGAGGGATTGAGGATTGGGTATTGAGTATTAAGAAAACTTTTCTCTAGTCCTTAGTGCCTAGACTCCACAATGGGAAGAAGTGTCCTACAGGACCTTGCCCTTCGCCAATATCTAGGGCATAAGTCAGTGCAGTAGTCACATACTCTTTTGCCTCTTGTACCGCCTGCCACAAGTCTTTTCCCTTAGCCAGATTAGCAGCGATCGCAGCCGATAGTGTACAACCAGTACCGTGGGTATTTTTTGTCTCCACTTGCTGGCAAGTCAAAACTTCCAACTTGTTCCCATCAAACCAGATATCAACGCCACGCAAATCTCCCTGCATACCTCCGCCCTTGACTAAAACAGCCTTTGTTCTTAAAGTCTTGTGAATAATTTCAGCAGCAGCTTGCATATCCTCCAAGGAATTAATTTGTAACCCGCTCAAAATTTGGGCTTCATAGCGATTGGGCGTGATCGCAACTGCCTTGGGAATCAGAGCATGGCACAGAGTCTTCACAGCATCATCATCAATCAATTGTGCCCCCGTACGTGACACCATTACTGGATCAACGACTAGATTATTGATTTGTAAAGCTTCCACCTGCTGGGCAACAGCAAAGATAATTTCCTGATTGAGTAACATTCCCGTTTTAGCAGCTTGTACGCCAATATCTTCAACTACTGCCTGAATTTGCGCCACAACAGCCTCTGTTGGCATGGCATCAACCCTCCTCACTCCTAGAGTGTTTTGTGCCGTGACGCAGGTTATAGCGCTAGTACCGTGGACACAGTGAAAAGCAAAGGTGCGTAAATCAGCTTGAATTCCTGCACCGCCACCGCTATCTGAACCAGCAATGGTTAAAGCAACGGGTATTCTGGAGTTTATTTCAGTGTTCATATTATGAAGATTAGAGTTTTTGGCGCAATCAAACCAAACTATTTCAAAGATTGATGAACTAGGCTAAGATCCTCTTCCCTCATCCCTTCTCGCAACAACAAAGATTTACAGCAACCTACTTACTGGCGAGATGGTCGCTGCTTGGCGTAGGCGTAGCCCGGCCGTACCCCTACGGAGAAGCAAGCTACGCATAGCGGACACACCAGAAGACATCGCTTCCAAAAAATCTTTAGATCAACTTCATCAAATCCTCGCACAAAGCGCTTTCCATTCCCATATCACTCTGGAAATTAACAGGACTCTACCACAACACTCCATAATTTTTTCCGTTTTGTTGTAAAAAAACGAACTACATTCTGGGTATTTACTGATAACAATTGCTCTTTGTAAAGGTTACTTTTAACTAAGTTCACAAAGCTCAGTTACACCGATTACAACAGGTTCGACTAAGTTGTTACATTAGTTCCCTTAAGTTAAGGGGTCAACCTACTAAAGTTTCAACCAATTTAACTTTGACTACTGCAACTTTAAGTCCCCAGTTATTAGCCAGGGGTGCATTTTACCTTGCCGATTTGGCAATCTCCTGACCTAAGACAACGGACAAAGCTCAGAGGAATTACTATGCCAATTTATGATCATCGTATCGAAATATAGCAGATAGTAAAGCTGGTTTGCAAAGAGCAGCGATGTCTACGACGGGCTACGCCTACGCGGCTGCTAGAAGATACGATTCAATTCGATTCTAATCCTGGCAATCACAGGATGAACAACAAGCCCAGAAAAGAGAGGAAACGTCTCTAGCTTTGCGCTGCCTTGTCTACGCGCTAATCGTCCGATCAACCCTCAATAAAATACTGACGATTGACAGTATTGACATCCCTGATTTAGCCATCAACGGTTGACAGGAGAAAATTTTTCATTTTTACACAGCGTTTCTACAACCGACGCGATTTCGAGTCGCGATCAGACAACTGTGACTGTCCTATTCAAATAACTACTTAGTAACTGAGAAAAGTTGCTGAGAGCGTACTACCAATTCCCCTTACACACATTCGGAGTAAATCTATGGCTGGCAAAACATACTACGTTTCTGGAACAGGCAATGATAAAAGTAATGGTTTAAAGGAAGAAACTGCATTTCGCAGCTTGGGCAGAGCTGTATATGAGATGAAAACAGGCGACACGCTCTACGTCATGAATGGAAATTATGACAAAGGGTTTACGCTTTTTAACAAAAATGGCTCACCAGACAACTGGACAACAATTAAAGCTTATCCAGGACATACGCCTAAGATAAAAACAACCATAGGTGCCATTAATGTATTTAGTTCATCCTACGTGCGGATTGAAGGACTTGATATAGAGGGCAATCGGGAAAACATTACTCTAGAATATGCTTTAAAAGAAAAGGATAACCTTAATAACCCTTTGACCTATGCCAATGGGATTGCTATACAAGCATGGAAAAATAGCCAAGGAGTGGGCGGCAGTAATCCTCATCACATTGTGATCACTGGCAATACAGTTCGTAACTTTCCAGGCGGAGGCATTGGATTCAATGATTCAGACTACATCACAGTTGAGAAAAATGTTGTGTCTGGAAATGCTTGGTATTCGCCTTGGGGTAATCAGGGTATCACCGCACTTCGCGGTTTTAATTTTGATAACAATACTACTGATTACAGAATAATTTTTCGAGATAACATTGTCTACGATAATCAAAGTCTGGTTCCATGGAAACCCGTAGGCAAAATTACTGAAGGGCATGGTATCATGCTTGATACCACTAAGGAAACTAAAAGCGGTGTCCCCTATACCGGGAAATCATTAATTGCAAATAACATAACTTACAACAATGGAGGCTCAGGCATCAATGTTTTTGAAGCTAAGAATGTCGATGTTATTAACAACACTGCTTACCAAAATGCTGGCTTTTTAGAAAAACACGCAGAGATTGCGGTAACATATTCCGAGGATGTGCGAGTTAATAACAACATCTTGTATGCAAGGGACAATCGGAAAGCTAACCTTGTTGGTAACGCCAAAAATGTAACCTTTGATCACAACCTTGTTTATAACTCGAATCTATTCCAAGCTTCAGATAATCTAAAAGCTACAGGGTTGCAGAATATTTTGGGTAAAGATCCCCAATTTGTTGATGCAGCCAAAAAGAATTTTGCACTCAAACCTGGAAGTCCTGCGATCGATGCTGGCTCTAATGCCTCCAATGGGAGCACTGGGAATATTCCTCAGGATGGTGATGGCAATGGTAGTGCATTGATTGATATTGGCGCATACGAAGCTCCGCGTCTGATCATTACCGCCCCGGAAATTCAAGTTCTCAATGGCACAGTTAACATTGCAGATGGCACGACTACCGCCATTAACTTTGGTGACACCATTGTTGGTAACACCCTGACCAAAACCTTTACCATCAAGAATACTGGTACAGCTGCACTCAACCTGAGTAATCTTAAACTTCCTGACGGATTTAGTTTGGTCGGTACTCTTCCGACAAGTGTGGCTGCCAATGCTTCCACCACCATATCGGTGGTACTCAACACCACTACACCCGGCATCTATAGTGGTAGCCTCAGTTTAAACAACAACGATAGTAATGAAAGCCCCTTTGACTTTGTTATTAGTGGCACAGTTAAACCCGCTCCTGCTCCGGAAATTCAAGTTCTCAATGACACGGTTGACATTGCAGATGGCACGACTACCGCCATTAACTTTGGCGATACCATTGTCGGTAACACTCTGATTAAAACCTTTACCATCAAGAACATCGGTACAGATGCACTCAACCTAAGTAATCTTAAACTTCCTGACGGATTTAGTTTGGTCGGTACTCTTCCAACGAGTGTGGCTGCTAATGCTTCCACCACCATATCTGTGGCACTCGACACCACTACACCTGGCACCTATAGTGGCACCCTCAGTTTAAACAACAGCGATAGTAATGAAAGCCCCTTTGACTTTGCGATTAGTGGCACAGTTAAACCCGTTCCTGCTCCGGAAATTCAAGTTCTCAATGGCACTGACCACAATGACACCTTTATTATCCGACAAGGCGATGGCAATTACAGCATCACGGGCTTTGGCGGTGTAGGTACTAGCTCAAACCCTTCAGATGCGGTGATTGCCAAAGTAGACACCTTGCAATTTATTGGAACTGGCTTGACTGCGAGAAATCTGCAATTAACTCAAAATGACAATAATTTAGAAATCACCTTTGAAGATGTGGCTAATACCAAAGTCACTCTACAAAACTTGAAGTTAGAAAACCTGGAGAACTTGGCTGCGTCAACAACAAGGCCCGCCATTGGTAATATCCTATTTGACGGACAAGCCAGCCTTACCGACAGCTTTGATGTAGTTAATGCTAACTCCACTCAAAGTAGCATTTTCAACAGAAATAGCGTCACCTTCTTGAATGACTTGAACAATAACATCACCGGTTTTGACAATTCCAACGATGTGATTAATGGACAAGGCGGTAATGACACCATCAACGGCAACAGTGGTGACGACCTGCTGCGGGGTGGTAGTGGCAATGATCTTCTGATTGGTGGAAAAGGTAATGATACTCTTGTGGGTGGTATAGGTGCTGACTCTTTCGTCTACAACACCAATGCTGCCTTTACTAGCGCTGCTGTGGGGATTGATACCATCACCGATTTCAATCACTCTGATGGTGACAAGATTGTTCTGGATAAGACCACCTTTAGTGCCATAACTTCTGTTGTGGGAACGGGTTTTAGTAACGCCAGTGATTTTCAAATCTCCAGTTTAGGAGCGGTTAGTAATGCTGTGATTGTATACGACCCTCTAAATGGGCATTTACTATACAATCAAAATGGTAGCGCTGCTGGTTTCGGCAGTGGTGGTCAATTTGCACAACTTACTGGTGCGCCTACTCTTACTGCTTCCGACTTCATCATTCAAGCATAGTTGGGTCGGGTTAACTGATTCCAAGTGCAATCCAAACATGAATTGACTTTCAAGGCGGTTTTCAATTCAATAGACCACATCCATAGGGGCACAATAAACATATTGCGCCCCTACAATTTTGCAATTTAATGGCAAAGTTTTTACTTCTTATACAGACTACGATATTCTCAAGGACTAACAAATTTAACATTGCTCCAAATGCCAAGCTATTGTTCCTTCGCCTCAGCTAGCGACACCACCATAGATGGCAATCGGGTGAGAGCCATTCCAAAAAACACCTTTCCAATAAAAACGTTGCCCATGAATAATATCGCAATGATCTTATAATCCAAAATCTAAAATTGAATGAGCCGTTTTTTCATCGCCCTTTTACCACCGCAAGATATTCAAGATTACGCCAACCAGATTAAGCAGTACTTTGCTGATCACTATGCTAGTAGCGGGGCGCTAAAGTCTCCGCCTCATATTACCCTGCAACCGCCCTTTGAATGGGCAGATGCTAACTTGCCACTGCTAGAAGCATCCTTGAAGGAGTTTGCTAATGGACAACGGCCACTAGCAATTACATTCAGGGGGTTTGATACCTTTGCACCCCGTGTCATATTCATTAATGTAGTCAGAAGTCAAGAACTTTTGACTTTGCAAGCTAATTTAATGGCTTATACAGAAAGCAACTTGGGAATTGTTGACAAGGTTTCTAAAACCCGCCCTTTTGCGCCCCATATGACGGTTGCGTTTCGGGATTTAAAAAAGCAAAACTTTAAAGCTGCTTGGCCAGAATTTGAAAAGCGTCAGTTACATTTTGAGTTTACTGCCGACAAAATAACGCTACTGCTTCACGATGGGAAGCGTTGGAATATTAAATCGGAGTTTGGTTTTTTGGCTACTGAGCAATGAGTAACGTCTAAGGTTTATGGTGAGGATGGGATAGTCAAATAAGAAGTAATAATAACTAGCGATACCTACGGTGAGCTACGCTAACGCAGTTCCCTTTTGCAAAGGTGACAAGATAGCTAAAGGCTGGAGTTCCCTTAACAACTCCTCACATGAAGCAGGTTCTGGTTCAGTAATTGGTAAAACTTTCACTCTTGATAACCCAATACGCTTGGGTTAAGAGTTATTGGTGTAGATAATTGGTCTTTAAAGACGCGATAAATCGCGTCTCTACATCAGGGTTTTGTTGCTCATTCTGAACTGTATTGCTTGATAACCAAGACACTGCATTTAACACCGAGTCAGACTGCACTCGTTATTGATTTTTGCTCTCGCTACAAATCACCAATTCTTATTTAACCTAATTTGGTTGTTGGGTTTAATACATATAGCAGTTCTCGCTTGAGTGAGATACAAGAACCCCACCCCCCTCCCCGCAAGCGATGAGGGGAATATGATATACCTTGTATGATTAGGAAACGCTATATCTAGGTTAGTTTTCGCTTATTTCACAAAGTGATCGCTCCATTGAGCAGCAACTTCATACCACTGTGATGCATTAGAATGCAGATTGACAGAGTGTCCTGCATCTGGCTGAACATAGACCTGCAATTGTGCTTTAGATGAGAAAAATTCTGCTTCAGAGGCTGTTACATTTTTACTACTACAAACGTTATCAGAGCAGAAAAAATTATCTCTTTGTCCAATTACTAGCAAAACTGGAACGCGAATTTTTGTTGAAGTATTGGAGGTAACAGCCGGAAAAAATGTTTCTCCTTCGCCAGTTGTTAATGTCTGTTTAATTTTTTCGTCTTTATTGATGACTTTTACATCAGCATAAAACTGATTGTAAAGCAACTGCCCTCGTGTTCCTGGTAAAGTCGTCAAATAACCATTTGGCAGGTTCTGTCCGCTAAAGCGTGAGTCAGATTGTGCTGGATATAGAAATTGCACCAGATTTTGTAGTTTCGGAGTCAGCTTGTGCAAGAATCCAGAAATGATTACCCCGTCTGCACCACTATACTGGCTTGCTTCTTCAATCACAACAATAGATCCAAAGGAATGTCCGACATTAATAATGTGCTTGAATTTCAGATTATTGATCTTGCCATCCCGCAATGCCTGATCCACTTGATTCAATATGAAAGCATTAGATTGCACAGTCACTTTGTCAGCGGGAGGACGAGAACTATTGCCAATTCCGATTCTGTCAATGTTAAATGTGGCATGACCAGCTTTTGTCAAAGCCTTGACATAAGAATAATGCTTTTCTTGGTATGGAAAATCCCAGTAGTTATGATCGTATGTAATGCCTGATACTAATACATGAACAGTTGTTTTACTGAGATTTTTCTGCCCACAAAGTTCACCGTAAATTCGATATTGTTTTGTTTCTCCAGGTGCAAGTGCTACAGGTAAGTAAGTTTTATAACAACTGATATAATCAAGAGCTTCTGATTTTGCAGTTCTAGTTGAAAACGGTTGTAAAAGTAGTACAGACGCTCCAATCAAAAACGATAGACTTTTACTAAAAAATGGTTTCATAATACACCTTGGTAGTGAATTCAACTTTCTTTGAAAATCTAGTTAAAACCTTGTTGAAAGATAGAAATATTAATAACTATTAAAATTAAATTTGTAATATTAACAATTAATTTCATATAGCATTAAATTTCATGCTTAGTATATTTGTGACAAGTGCACAAAAGGAATGAAAAGTGGTAACTAGTATTTATTAGATTGCAGATGTATAAACAATTAACAGCTTTTATATAGTTTGTCTAGTTTTTTATAAAATATCCTACTATTCCTACTTAACCCACTTTATAAAACTTCAAGAAGGTTAAACAAAAGAGCATGGCCAGCTTAAAAACCGAACAGAAATTCCACCTGATTAACTTAGAATCTGTTGTAATAGATGCGATCGCTATTTGGAAGGAACGCGAAGCCATCGCTTACCTTTTTTTCCTCGTTCCCATGCGGAGTCTGGGAGCAACATAAATTTGACACTGATTATAATTTAGGTTTTAACTCTCAGTGAGTTTTAACCGCAACAGGAAGCATTATTGTAAACTCTGTACCTTGTCCTAGAACAGAATCCACCTTGAGTGTTCCCCCATGTCGTTCAACCACAATTTGTTGAGCGATCGCTAATCCTAACCCTGTAACCCTGTTCCTTTACCCACGGACTTGGTGGTGAACAGGTAATCAAATACCCGTTGCTTCACTTCTTCAGTCATGCCGATACCATTGTCGGCAATCCGAATCAAAACTTGCTGTCCATCTTCAGCAAGACGAGTTCGAATTTTAATCTTATGGGGGGTTGCTTGAATATTTGCTAAATGGCGCTGCCGATGAGACTCTTCTAATGCATCGATCGCATTTGCTAGCAGATTCATAAATACCTGGTTTAGCTGACCTGCAAAGCATTGGTAAGTCAAGATTTTTGGTGATTGTGTACTGATTGCGAAACTGCAACAGTTCGCGAAAGGATGGGTAATCACGTTTCAGGTATTTGATGATCACAGGTCGCAGGTCTATATCTCGAATACCCCGATAGACAATAGTTCTAGAACTGAAGTAAAGTTGCTCAACAACTTGATATCCTTCGATTACAACTGTCCAATCTAGTTCTATTGTCATATACGCTGACCTCATCCCAAGAATTTCTTCTCAATGGCTATACTAATTAAGTATTCCCAATAAATATATTTTTGTAACATCAAAATTTAATTTGTATCGTCAAAAAATATTGATGTATTTTTTATGAATATAAGTTGTTTTTTATATTTTTCTAGTAACAGAACTATCAATATAAATAAGTAGAATTTACTAGGTAGAGAAATTATGGGCAATTCATCAGCTTCTTATTAAATAAACGCAAATAACCCCACTTCCATTCTTCTCTCCATTGGCGTCAGCTTGCCTAACGGCAGGCTGAAAGAGGCTTTAAGTCTTGCTCCCCTTCCCTTATAGGGAAAGGGTTGGGGGTTAGGTTTGAGAAAAAGCTGCACACCGCGTTAACTAATTATCCGAACTTGATATTAGATGGTAGAGCAGTCAAAGTTTGATTTATTTGCGATCGCAGTTCTGAAAATAAAGCTGACTGATAATTACTTGCTAACCACTCAATAATGATATTTTATGTATTATTTTTTAGTTAAAGGTACTACTAAAAAGATAATAGTTTATTTCCAATATATTTACACTTTGCTTCCTCTTCAATTGCAGCCACCAGCGAGGGAAAATCACTCGTTTTTTACCTAAGAGTAAAAATGAGTTATTATCTGTTGTCAACGCTAGACAGTTACATGGCTAGTAGTCCACTACATTGATAAGTTCGTAGTGAGTAGAGCACTAGGGTAGCATAGCTAGCTGTGCTACCCTACTACGTAGTATCATCAATAGTTGAGAATAAGCGATCGCTCACCAAGACTTAAAACCACCTTTCTTTTTATCGGTGTGTAGTCGCCTACGCCGAACGTCTTCTAGAGAAGCAACTTAACGTTAGACATCGCTTAACTTTTGAAACGCCTTGCAAACAATACATGTTAGATTTATTTATTTCCACTTACATAATTTTTGTAAAACAAGATACATTAAATGGAAGTTTAGTCGCAAAGGAACCAAAAAGTATGGCCGTTAGTAGCCCTGAAGTCATCCGTCATATATTGATTGGGCTGGGATATTTAGCTCCTGAGATTGATCCGAAGCCGGATCTCACTATATTTGCTCCCTGGAAACGGAATAACAACTCCTTGACAGATGATCCTACTGAAGAAGCGATTAAAAAGTTTCAGAAACAGTACTCACAAAAACTTGTGGTTAATGGTAATGCTGATTCTGAGACTCGAAGTGTAATGGAAGATACAGTCACAGGACTTCAGAATAGATTGAAGTTTCACGGTTTTGCAACCAATGCTGAAATTCCTCCAGGCAAGCCTTTTTATGGGCCAGCTACTTACACAGCAGTTAAGAAATTTCAGAAATCTCAGGGTTTAACTGAAAATGGCATTGCCACTATTGAACAGCGTCAAATTCTACAGCAACCTACTTTAACAAATAAGCCCCAACCACAGCCACAGACACAACTCAGGCTGATAGATTTGTGCTTACAATTCAAAAAGAATCCTCAAAATCCTTCTTACATCGCAGCCTTAAATAACTTACAACAAAATCTACCCAAGGACGTTTTACATAAAGTTACTAACAAATGGAGGGGAACAAATGATCAAAATCCTGAGATTGTCAAGCTGACAAATGTGTTTACTTATTATGATGACAATAATCAAAACCATCGTGATGCACTAAATCACTTACAAAGTCAGATTACCCCAGCCATCTCTCAAGCATTTTTAAGTCTCTGGAATAAGAAGTAAACAAATAGGAAGTACATAACAATCCTATCTATAGGACTCATATTTGATTTTTGAAATATACGTAGGGTGCGTTAGCCAGAGGCATAACGCACCGTCCGAAGGCTTTGGTGCCGTACTCTCGCCGATAACACACCCTAC